>NZ_JBSGVS010000006.1:0-190793 GCF_053608565.1 Streptomyces sp. NPDC055025 | reverse complement strand
CGCGGGGGCGTCGCCCGCGCGCGCTCGGGCGGGCGTCCGCGGCGCCGACCGTCACAGGTCGGCGCCGCTGACGGCGTCAGAGGGTCGAGGCGTCAGAGGGTCGAGCGGAGCCACATCTCGACGCTCGCGATATGCACGGTCGCCCAGGACCGGGCCGCCTCGGCGTCCCGGTCCCTGAGCGCCGCCAGGATCGCCCGGTGCTCGTGGAGGGTACGGCTCACGGCGTCCTCCTGGGTCAGCCCGCGCCAGATCCTGGCCCGGGTGGTGGGCCCGGAGAGCCCGTCCAGGAGCGAGCAGAGCACCGAATTGCCCGACGACTGCACGATCCCGCGGTGGAACTCCAGATCGGCCGCGACAAGCTGCTCCACCGAGGGCCACTCCCCAAGAGCGTCCAGCTGGGCGTCCAGCACGTCCAGTTCGGCCTCCGTTATCCGCGCGCTCGCCATCGCCGTGGCGGCCGGCTCCAGGATGCGGCGTACGGCGAGGAACTCCAGCACGGTGTCGTCGCGGTGGAAGTCCACCACGAAGCTGAGCGCCTCCAGCAGCAGTTGGGGATCGAGGCTGGTGACATACGTGCCGTCCCCCTGCCGTACATCGAGGATGCGGATGAGCGACAGCGCGCGCACCGCCTCGCGCAGCGAATTGCGTGACAGGCCCAGATCGGAGGCGAGTTCGCTCTCCCTCGGGAGACGGTCTCCCGGGCGCAGCGCACCGGAGACGATCATTCCCTTGATCTTCTCGATGGCCTCGTCGGTGACTGCCATGGCGACCTCCATACATCCGATGTATCGGTCACCATTATGCGTCTCCGAGGCGCGAAGAGGGGCGCTCCAGGACAAGGAGCGCCCCTCAGTTCGTACATACGTCCTGCCGGTCCCGTTCGGACATCTGTGCCCAGCCGTGTGTGCCCAGCCGTGTGTGTTCAGTCGCGCTTGCCCAGCAGATCCTCGACCCCGGACCGGACGCGGTCCGTGTCCAGACCACGGATCGTCAGTGTCGTACGGCGGCGCAGTACGTCGTCGGCCGTCTCGGCCCACTCGTGGTCGCGGGCGTAGACGACCTGGGCCCAGATCTCCGGCGCGTCCGGATGGATCCGCTCACCCAGCTCCGGGTACTCGTTCGCGAGCCGTACGACGTCGAAGGCGAGCGAGCCGTAGTGGGTGGCGAGATGACGGGCGGTGTCCGCCGCCATGGACGGGCCCGTACCGCCGCCGTCGATGAGCAGCCGGTGGGCCACCGCGTTCGGACTGGCGATGCCCGGCAGCGGCAGCGTCCTCGGCAGTCCCGAGACCGGCTCCATGCCCTGGCCGAGCGGATGTCCCGGCAGGGACTCCAGCTTGGCCAGCACCGTACGGCCGATATGGCGGAAGGTCGTCCACTTGCCGCCGGCCACCGACAGCATGCCGCCGCGGCCCTCGGTCACGACCGTCTCGCGCCTGGCCTTGGAGGTGTCACCCGGACCGCCGGGCAGCACCCGCAGACCCGCGAAGGAGTAGGTGATCAGATCGGGGGAGAGCTGCTGGTCGCGGACGGAGAGCGCGGCCTCGTCCAGGATCTGGCGCACGTCCTTCTCGTTGACCCCGACCGCGCCCGGGTCGCCCTCGTACGCCTCGTCCGTCGTACCGAGCAGCAGCATGTCCTCCCAGGGGAGGGCGAAGGTGATCCGGTACTTGTCGATGGGCGTGGCGAGCGCCGCCGCCCAGGGCGCGGTACGCCGCAGGACGAGATGGGCGCCCTTGGAGAGGCGGACGGACGGCGCCGCGTGCGGGTCCTCCAGCCGGCGCAGATGGTCGACCCAGGGTCCGGTGGCGTTGAGGACCAGCCGCGCGTCGACACCGAACTCCGTACCGTCCGTACGGTCCCGCAGCTCCGCGCCCGTCACCCGGCCCCGGGTGAAGCGCAGTGCGGTGACCTCCGCGTGGTTGAGGACGGTGGCTCCGGAGTCGACGGCGGCACGGACGGTCATCAGCGCCATCCGCGCGTCGTTCATCTGGTCGTCGCCGTAGACGGCCACGGCCCGCAGCCCGTCCGTACGCAGCTCGGGCACCACGCGCCGGGCCTTCGCTGGGCTGATCAGACGGCCGACGCCGTCGCCGAACGCGGAGAGCGCGGAGTAGGCGAGGACACCCGCGCCGAGCTTGGCCGCGCCGTGCGGCCCGCCCTTGTACACCGGCAGACAGAAGGTGAGCGGCCGGGCGAGATGCGGTGCCACCCGCCGGGACACCGCGCGCCGCTCGAAGTGGTTCTCCGCCACCAGCCTCACCGCGCCGGTCTGGAGATAGCGCAGACCGCCGTGGAGCAGCTTGGAGGAGGCGGAGGAGGTGGCGCCGGCGAAGTCGCCGCCGTCCACCAGGGCCACCCGCAGTCCCGACTGGGAGGCGTGCCAGGCGGTGGATATGCCGAGGATGCCGCCGCCTATCACCAGGAGGTCGTAGGCCGCCCGGGACAGTGTGTCCCGGGTCTCCGCCCGGCTCGGCGGGGAACCGCCCGCCGGATGCGTCCCCAGGGCGGGGACGCTCTCCAGGATGCTCATTCGTCGCTCCACTCCTCTTGTGCCCTTGTGCCCTTGTGCCGTCGCGTACGGGGCCGTCTCCTACGGGCCGTCGCGTAGGGAGCCGTCGTACACCGGTCCGCCGCGGCCGTCCTCAGGCATCGTCGTCGAGCCAGCCCATGGTGCGGTCGACGGCCTTGAGCCAGTTCCGGTACTCGCGGTCACGGGTCGCGCCGTCCATCCGCGGTGTCCACTCCGCGGCCCGCCGCCAGTTGGCGCGCAGCGCGTCGGTGTCCGGCCAGAAGCCCACGGCCAGACCGGCGGCGTAGGCGGCGCCGAGACAGGTGGTCTCGGCGACCATCGGACGCACCACCGGTACGTCCAGGACGTCGGAGAGCGTCTGCATCAGCAGATTGTTGGCGGTCATTCCGCCGTCGACCTTCAGCGAGGTCAGCTCCACCCCGGAGTCCTTGGCCATGGCGTCGCTGATCTCCCGGGTCTGCCAGGCCGTGGCCTCCAGGACCGCGCGCGCGATGTGCGCCTTGGTGACATAGCCGGTCAGACCGGCGATCACCCCGCGCGCGTCCGAGCGCCAGTGCGGTGCGAAGAGACCGGAGAAGGCGGGTACGAAGTAGGCGCCGCCGTTGTCGTCGACCGAGGACGCCAGGGTCTCGATCTCGGCCGCGGACCTGATCAGCCCCATCTGGTCGCGCATCCACTGCACCAGTGAGCCGGTGACGGCGATGGCGCCCTCCAGCGCGTACACCGCGGGCTCGTCGCCGACGCGGTAGCCGACGGTCGTCAGCAGCCCGCTGTAGGAGTTCACGGGCTTGCCGCCGGTGTTCAGCAGCATGAAGGTGCCGGTGCCGTAGGTCGACTTGGCCTCTCCCTCGGAGAAACAGGTCTGGCCGAAGAGCGCCGCCTGCTGGTCACCGAGCGCGGAGGCGACCGGGACACCGTCCAGCACACCGCCCTTGGCCGTGCCGTACACCTCCGACGAGGAGCGGATCTTCGGCAGGATCGAGGCCGGCACACCCATCGAGGCGAGGATCTTGGGTTCCCACTCCAGGGTGCGCAGATTCATCAGCATGGTGCGGGAGGCGTTGGTGACGTCCGTGACATGCGCGCCGCCGTGGACCCCGCCGGTCAGATTCCAGATGACCCAGGAGTCCATGGTCCCGAAGTGGATCTCGCCGCGCTCCGCCCGTTCACGCAGCCCCTCGACATGGTCGAGCAGCCAGCGCGCCTTCGGGCCCGCGAAGTAGCTGGAGAGCGGCAGACCCGTCTCACGGCGGAACCGGTCCTGGCCGACATTGCGGCCCAGCTCACGGCAGAGCGCGTCGGTACGGGTGTCCTGCCAGACGATGGCGTTGTGGACGGGCAGACCGGTGTTCCTGTCCCAGAGCACGGTGGTCTCGCGCTGATTGGTGATCCCGATCGCCTTGACGTCGGCGGAGGTGATGCCCGCCTTCTCGATCGCGCGTGCCACGACCTCCTGGACATTGGTCCAGATCTCCACCGGGTCGTGCTCCACCCAGCCCGGCTTCGGGAAGATCTGCCCGTGCTCCTTCTGGTCGACGGCGACGATCCGGCCGTCCCGGTCGAAGACGATGCAGCGGCTCGATGTGGTGCCCTGGTCGATGGCCGCGATGAACGGTCCGGTGCCGCGGACGGTCCCGGTGGTGGTTGCGTCGCTCACGGTGTCTGCTCCTGCTCATTGCGAAGGGGAGAGGGTGGCTACGTGAAGACTCAGGGGCGCCGTACCAGCCGCCGTCCGGTGCGCCGTCCCGTTGTGGCGCTGTCACACCCTAACTCTTCCTTCCGTCAGCCGTTCGGCAATGCCGAACGATAGACGGATCGTATCTCCCTGGACATCGCGTGACCCGGGCCGGCGGCCGGAACCTCGTCCCTGACCTCGTTCCTCACCGATGATCCGCCCTGCGGTTCAGAACCGCCCGGCGCCGATCTCCCTGGAGACCGCGCGTGCGCAGTCGCGGACCGCCGCGACCAGCTCCGACCGCACCTCACCCGTGGGGCAGATACGTTCCACCGCACCGGTGACGGCGATCGCCCCGACGGGCATCCGGCGCCGGTCGTGGATGGGGGCCGCCACCGCCGCCACACCCTCCCAGGTCTCCTCGACGTCCGCCGCCCAGCCGCGCGCCCTGGTCAGCTCCAGCACGGCCTCGAACTCCGCCTCCGCGGTGATCGTCCGCGCGGTCAGGGCCGGGCGCTCGTTCCCGACCGCCTCGACGCGCGCCACCGGGTCGTACGCCGAGAGCACCTTGCCCAGCGCCGTGGAGTGCAGCGGCTGCATGGCGCCCACCTCCAGCACCTGCCGGCTGTCGTCCGGGCGGAAGACATGGTGGACGATCAGCACGCCCCGCTGGTGCACGACGCCGAGGTGGACGCTCTCACCGCTGGACCGGGCGAGATCGTCCGTCCAGACCAGAGCGCGGGCCCGCAGCTCGTGTATGTCCAGATAGCTGTTCCCGAGCCGCAGCAGCTCGGCCCCGAGCTGGTAGCGGCCGGACTCGGCGTCCTGTTCCACGAAGCCCTCCGCCTGGAGGGTGCGCAGGATGCCATGGGCCGTGCCCTTGGCGAGACCGACCGCCGAGGCGATCTCGGACAGACCGAGCCGGCGCTCACCGCCAGCGAGCAGCCGCAGCATCGCCGCCGCCCGCTCCAGCGACTGGATGTTCTTCGCCATCGGACCCGGACCTCCACACCTGTCGACCATGCTGAACACTATCGGGCACTGCCGACCCGTACTGCCTCCGAACCCGGACTTCTTCCCGCCGGGGAGCCGGGCCCGCGCGCCGGGAAAGGCCCCGCGCGCCGGGGAGGAGAGGGGCCCGGTACGCCCCCACGTCCGGATCTTTCCGTCCCCGCGTCCGGATCTTTCCGTGCAGGATGGCGCCCGCCCGATGAGATCCACACCCGCGAAGCGGCCCGCCCGGCTACGCTGGCCGGGTGCGCCGTCCATCAGAGGGCGCAAAGCCGACAGCCGTCGCATCCCAGGGAGTACTTTCATGGCCTCGTCGCCGACCCCCTCCACCGACAGCCGGACCCGTATCGAAGCCCTCCGTGAGGCACTGGCCACCCGGGTGGTGGTCGCCGACGGCGCGATGGGCACGATGCTCCAGGCGCAGGATCCGACGATGGAGGACTTCCAGAATCTGGAAGGCTGCAACGAGATCCTGAATGTGACCCGTGCGGACATCGTCCGGTCCGTGCACGAGGAGTACTTCGCGGTCGGTGTGGACTGCGTGGAGACCAACACCTTTGGTACGAACTACGCGGCGCTCTTCGAGTACGACATCCCCGAGCGGGTCTTCGAGCTGGCCGAGTCCGGCGCGCGGATCGCCCGCGAGGTCGCGGACGAGTTCACCGTCTCCACGGGGCAGCAGCGCTGGGTGCTGGGCTCCATGGGGCCGGGTACGAAGCTGCCGACGCTGGGCCATGTCCCGTACCTCACGCTGCGCGACGCCTACCAGCAGAACGCCGAGGGCCTGATCGCGGGCGGCGCCGACGCGCTGCTCGTGGAGACCACGCAGGACCTGCTCCAGACGAAGGCCGCCGTCCTCGGCGCCCGCCGCGCGCTGGCGGCCACCGGCGCGAACCTCCCCGTCATCTGCTCGGTCACGGTCGAGACGACCGGCACCATGCTGCTCGGCTCGGAGATCGGCGCGGCGCTGACCGCGCTGGAGCCGCTGGGCATCGACATGATCGGCCTGAACTGCGCCACGGGCCCGGCCGAGATGAGCGAGCATCTGCGCTATCTGGCCCGGCACTCCCGTATCCCGCTGTCCTGCATGCCCAACGCCGGCCTCCCCGTCCTCGGCAAGGACGGCGCGCACTACCCGCTGTCGGCCGGTGAGCTGGCGGACGCCCAGGAGACGTTCGTGCGCGAGTACGGGCTGTCGCTGGTGGGCGGCTGCTGCGGTACGACGCCGGAGCATCTGCGCCAGGTGGTCGAGCGGGTACGCGGCAACGCTCTGACGGAGCGTGACCCGCGCCCCGAGCCGGGCGCCGCCTCCCTCTACCAGACCGTGCCGTTCCGGCAGGACGCGTCGTATCTCGCCATCGGTGAGCGGACGAACGCCAACGGCTCGAAGAAGTTCCGTGAGGCCATGCTGGACGGCCGCTGGGACGACTGTGTGGAGATGGCCCGCGACCAGATCCGCGAGGGCGCCCATCTGCTGGACCTGTGTGTGGACTATGTCGGCCGGGACGGGGTCGCCGACATGGCCGAGCTGGCGGGCCGGTTCGCCACCGCCTCCACCCTGCCGATCGTGCTGGACTCGACCGAGCTGAATGTGATCGAGGCCGGGCTGGAGAAGCTCGGCGGCCGCGCGGTGATCAACTCGGTCAACTACGAGGACGGGGACGGCCCGGAGTCGCGCTTCGCGAAGGTGACCGCGCTGGCCGTGGAGCACGGCGCGGCGCTGATCGCGCTGACCATCGACGAGGAGGGCCAGGCCCGTTCCGTCGAGCACAAGATCGCCATCGCCGAGCGGCTGATCAACGACCTGACCACGAACTGGGGTGTCCATGAGTCGGACATCCTCATCGACTGCCTGACCTTCACCATCTGCACCGGGCAGGAGGAGTCCCGGGGCGACGGCATCGCCACGATCGAGGCGATCCGCGAGCTCAAGCGCCGCCGCCCCGATGTCCAGACCACCCTCGGTCTGTCGAACATCTCCTTCGGCCTCAACCCGGCCGCCCGTGTCGTCCTCAACTCGGTCTTCCTGGACGAGTGCGTCAAGGCGGGCCTGGACTCGGCGATCGTGCACGCCTCGAAGATCCTTCCGATCGCGCGGCTGGACGAGGAGCAGGTCAAGGTCGCGCACGATCTGATCTACGACCGCCGCAGCGAGGGTTACGACCCGCTCCAGAAGCTGATGGAGCTGTTCGAGGGCGTCAACACGAAGTCGATGAAGGACGGCCGGGCCGAGGAACTGCTCGCGCTGCCGCTGGAGGAGCGCCTGCGGCGCCGGATCATCGACGGCGAGAAGAACGGTCTGGACAGGGACCTCGCCGAGGCGCTGGAGACCCGGCCCGCCCTGGAGATCGTCAACGACACGCTGCTGGAGGGCATGAAGGTCGTCGGTGAGCTGTTCGGCTCCGGCCAGATGCAGCTTCCGTTCGTGCTCCAGTCCGCCGAGGTGATGAAGACCGCGGTGGCCTATCTGGAGCCGCACATGGAGAAGACCGACGCCGACGGCAAGGGCACGATCGTGCTGGCCACCGTCCGGGGGGACGTCCATGACATCGGCAAGAACCTGGTCGACATCATCCTCTCCAACAACGGCTACAACGTGGTGAATCTGGGCATCAAGCAGCCCGTCTCCGCGATCCTGGAAGCCGCCGAGGAACACCGGGCGGATGTGATCGGCATGTCCGGTCTGCTGGTGAAGTCGACCGTGATCATGAAGGAGAACCTGGAGGAGCTCAACCAGCGCAAGATGGCGGCCGACTACCCCGTCATCCTCGGCGGCGCCGCGCTGACCCGCGCCTATGTCGAGCAGGACCTGCACGAGATCTACCAGGGCGAAGTCCGCTACGCCCGGGACGCGTTCGAGGGTCTGCGGCTGATGGACGCGCTGATCGCGGTCAAGCGCGGAGTTCCCGGCGCCACCCTCCCCGAGCTGAAGCAGCGCCGGGTCAGGGCCACCGCCACCGCCGTGCTGGAGGAGCGCCCCGAACAGGGCTCGGTCCGCTCCGACGTCGCCGTCGACAACCCCGTCCCCGCACCGCCGTTCTGGGGCACCCGGGTCGTCAAGGGCATCCAGCTCAAGGAGTACGCCTCCTGGCTGGACGAGGGCGCCCTCTTCAAGGGCCAGTGGGGGCTGAAGGAGGCCCGCAAGGGCGGCCCCAGCTACGAGGAACTGGTCGAGAGCGAGGGCCGGCCCCATCTGCGCGGCTGGCTGGACCAGATGCACACCCAGAACCTGCTGGAGGCCGCCGTCGTCTACGGCTACTTCCCGTGTGTCTCCAAGGGCGACGACCTCATCGTGCTCAACGACGACGGCTCCGAGCGCACCCGCTTCACCTTCCCGCGCCAGCGCCGCGGCCGGCGTCTGTGCCTCGCGGACTTCTTCCGCCCCGAGGAGTCCGGCGAACGGGATGTGGTCGGCTTCCAGGTCGTCACCGTCGGCTCGAAGATCGGTGAGCGGACCGCCGAGCTGTTCGAGTCCAACTCCTACCGCGACTACCTCGAACTGCACGGGCTCTCCGTCCAGCTCGCCGAGGCGCTCGCCGAGTACTGGCACGCCCGGGTCCGCTCCGAACTGGGCTTCGCCGGTGAGGATCCGGCCGATGTCGAGGACATGTTCGCCCTGAAGTACCGGGGTGCGCGCTTCTCGCTGGGCTACGGCGCCTGCCCCGATCTGGAGGACCGCGCGAAGATCGCGGAGCTGCTGGAGCCGGAGCGGATCGGTGTCCAGCTCTCGGAGGAGTTCCAGCTCCACCCCGAGCAGTCCACCGACGCCATCGTGATCCACCATCCCGAGGCCAAGTACTTCAACGCCCGCTGACAGCGCCCGCCGACCGGCGCGCACCGACGCACGCGCCCGGCACACGCCGGCCCGGTCCCGCGCGGGCGGACACTCCCTGACGCGCTCCGGGAGCGGTCCGCCGGAATCCGGTCGGCGCGGAAGGCGGACGAGTCGTACACTGGTCGGTCCAGCGCAGGCCGGTCGCCTGTCCCGGTGGGGTAACCCCGTGGGAGAGGTGACCGGCCTTCTCGTCCCTCATGGAGGTGTGCCGGATGACCAGTACGGTCCCCGCGTCCTTGACCCGTACGGCCGAAGGATCGGCCCTTCAGGCCGTTCTTCTCGACATGGACGGAACCCTGGTCGACACCGAGGGATTCTGGTGGGACGCCGAGGTGGAGGTCTTCAAGGCCCTCGGACACGTCCTCGACGAGACCTGGCGCGATGTGGTGGTGGGCGGGCCCATGACCCGCAGCGCCACCTTCCTCATCGAGGCCACCGGTGCCGCCATCACCCTCGCCGAGCTGACCGTGCTGCTCAACGACACCTTCGAGGACCGCATCGGGCGCGGTGTACCGCTCATGCCGGGCGCCACCCGGCTGCTCACGGAACTGGCCGCGCACGAGGTGCCCACCGCCCTGGTCTCGGCCTCGCACCGGCGCATCATCGACCGGGTGCTGGCCTCGCTCGGGCCCGAGTACTTCGCGCTCACCGTCGCCGGTGACGAGGTGCCGCGTACGAAACCCCACCCCGACCCGTATCTGCTCGCCGCCCGCGGCCTGGGCGCCGATCCCTCGCGGTGCGCCGTCATCGAGGACACCGCCACCGGTGTCGCCGCCGCCGAGGCCGCGGGCTGCCGGGTGGTCGCCGTACCCTCCGTCGCCCCGATCGCACCGGCCGACGGACGGATCGTCGTGCGCTCGCTCGAAGAGGTCGATCTGGTATTTCTGCGCGGGATGATGACGCAAGGACACTGATCCGCGCACAGAGCGTCGCACCGGAATAAGCATGGAAACTCTCGGCATTGGGCCGGGTATTTTCCGTTACCTCGGCCACGGCAATCCATGGTCCGCTAAACGGTATGCGGAGTGAGGTTTATCACCTGCGCTCTCATCGACAGGGGCGGTCCGGACTGATCCATGGCCACCGAGGGGCGGTCCAGGTGTGCCCTTGTGTCCTGATTGGTGGAGGCCTGTACGAAACATTCCGGAGCCGCCATATCCACACGCCGCTATTGCCGATCACTGTGTGATTACGTTTCAGATCGGGCCCGTTCAGGCATTCCCGGTGCCTCCGACTAATCTCGTCGCGAGCACTTCGCCGCATCAACGACGTGTCCCGACGGCCCACCAAGTCGCCATGTACACAGGACCGATCGCCCTGTATCCCGGCCCGATCGCACTGCCCCGAACGGGTGGGCGCGGCGGAGTCTCCGTTAGCACCGCTGTATCTCAGTGCCGGATGAGGGAGTACGTCCAGGATGAACCGCAAGACTTTGGCGCTGGCTGCCGTGATCGGCCTGCTCGCGCCCGTGCTCGCCGGTTGTGGCGGCTCGGACGGTGGGTCCGACGGCGGTGAAGCCATTGTCGTGGGTACCACGGACCAGTACATCGCCACGGAAGAGGGACCCGCGCCGCTGGACCCCGCCTTCGCGTACGACACCGGCTCCTGGAACGTCCTCCGCCAGACCGTCCAGACGCTGATGCACGTGCCGCGCGGTGGCGGAGCGCCGGTGCCCGAGGCCGCCTCCAAGTGCGGGTTCACCGACCGGGAGAACGAGAGCTACCGCTGCACCCTGCGCGAGGGCCTGAAGTTCGCCGGCGGTGATCCCATCACCGTCGAGGACGTGAAGTACTCCATCAAGCGCGTCCTGGACATCAAGGACCCGAGCGGTATCTCCGGTCTGCTGGCCAATATCGACACGATGGAGACCAACGGCGACAGCGAGATCGTCTTCCATCTCAAGACGCCGGACGCGACCTTCCCGTACAAGCTGACCACTCCGCCGGCGGGCATCGTCAGCCAGAAGCTGTACGAGCCGAACAAGCTCCGTGACGGCTTCGAGGTGAGCGGCTCGGGTCCGTACACCTTCAAGGCCGAGGTCAAGGGTGACACCGTCGTCAAGGCGATCTTCACCAAGAACCCGGACTACAAGGGCGATCTCACCCTCCAGAACAACAAGGTCGAGCTCCAGCCCTTCAAGGACGCCGACGAGATGGGCAAGGCGCTCAACTCCGGCGACATCGATGTGATGACCCGCGCGATGACGCCCGACCAGGTCCAGTCGCTGGTCGAGAACCCCACGGAGGACGTCCAGCTCACCGAGATGCCGGGGCTGGAGATCCGCTACCTCGCCTTCAACACCGATGCTCCGATCGCCAAGGAGAAGGCGGTGCGCCAGGCCATGGCGTACACCATCGACCGCGGTGAGCTCATCACCAAGGTGTACGGCGCCATGGCCGAGCCGCTCTACTCCCCGATCCCGTCGAGCGTCGCGACGCACACCAACTCGTTCTTCAACAAGTACGGGGACGCGAATCCGGTCAAGGCCGCCCAGCTGCTGGAGGACGCCGGCATCACCACCCCGGTGAAGCTGACGCTGAACTACACGACCGACCACTACGGCGAGGCCACCGTCAAGGAGTTCGAGACCCTCCGGGAGCAGCTCAACAGCAGCAAGCTCTTCGACGTCTCGATCAAGGGCGAGGAGTGGAAGACCTTCCGGCCCAACCAGACCAAGAGGGCGTACGCGGTCTACGGCATGGGCTGGTTCCCGGACTTCCCGGACCCGGACACCTACATCGGGCCGTTCTTCGACAAGGACAACTTCCTCAACAGCCCGTACGACAACAGCATGCTGCGCAACCAGCTCATCCCGCAGTCGCGCCGCGAGGCCGACCGCAGCGCCGCCTCGAAGACCTTCGCCAAGATCCAGGACATCGTCGCCGACGACGTGCCGGTGCTGCCGCTCTGGCAGGGCAAGCAGTATGTCGCGGCCCGCACCGACATCACGCGGGTCGAGTGGGCGGTCAACTCGTCCGCGGAGCTGCTGCTGTGGGAGCTGCGCAAGGGCACGGGCTCCTGACCGAGGGGCAGAACGCCGAGGCCGGCCGGGGCACGCCCCGGCCGGCCTCAGCCGTATGTGTCCCGCCGTGTGCCGCTACTGGGCGCCGGGGCGCACCAGCCCGCTCTCGTACGCGTACACCGCCGCCTGCACCCGGTCACGCAGCCCGAGCTTGGTCAGCACATGGCCCACATGCGTCTTGACGGTGGTCTCGCTGACGAAGAGGTCCGCGGCGATCTCCGCGTTCGACAGTCCGCGCGCCACCAGCTTGAGGACCTCGACCTCACGCTCGGTGAGGGTGTGCAGGGTGTCGGGCACCGGCTCCTCGCCGGAGGGCAGATGGTCCGCGTACTTGTCGAGCAGCCGGCGTGTGATGCTCGGCGCCAGCATCGCCTCGCCGGCCGCGACCACCCGGATCGCCTGCACCAGTTCGTTGGCGGGGGCGTCCTTGAGGAGGAAGCCGCTGGCCCCGGCGCGCAGCGCCTCCACCACGTACTCGTCGAGATCGAAGGTGGTCAGGACGAGCACCTTCGCCGGGCCGTCCCGCCCCGGTCCGGTGATCTGACGGGTCGCCTCGACCCCGTCCATCCGGGGCATCCGGATGTCCATCAGCACCACATCGGGCTGGAGCGCGCGGACCTGGTCGATGGCCTGGAGGCCGTCCCCGGCCTCGCCGACGACCGCGATGTCCTGTTCGGCCTCCAGGATCATCCGGAAGCCGGTGCGCAGCAGCGGCTGGTCGTCGACCAGCAGGACGCGGACAGTCACGGGGAACTCCTTCACTAGGGCGGCCCCATTCTGCCCTGACCGCCCCCGCGCGACTCCGCCGGGCGTGAACCGCGTTACACGCTCCCGTCCGCCCCCTCCGCGCGCCGCACGGTCAGCGGATACACAGGAGGCGTACCGCCGAATTCCGGACAGAGGGCCTGGTGATCACACCAGCCGCAGAGCTTGGTCGGCCGGGGCCGCCAGTCGCCGGACTCGGTGGCCTCCCTGATCGCGTCCCACAGCGCCAGCAGCTTGCGCTCCACCCGCTTCAGATCCGCCTCCACCGGGTCGTACGTCACCACTTCACCGCTGCCCAGATAGACGAGCTGGAGCCGGCGCGGCATCACCCGCTTCAGCCGCCAGATCACCAGGGCGTAGAACGTCATCTGGAACAGCGCCCCCTCCGCGTACTCGGGGCGGGGCGCCTTGCCCGTCTTGTAGTCGACGATCCGCACCTCACCCGTCGGCGCCACATCGATCCGGTCGATCACCCCGCGCAGCCGCAGCCCCGACTCCAGCTCCGTCTCGACGAACAGCTCACGCTCCGCGGGCTCCAGACGCGTCGGATCCTCCAGCGAGAACCACCGCTCCACCAACTCCTCCGCCTGGCCGAGCCAGCGCGTCAGCCGCTCGCCCTCGGTGTCCTGCGCGAACAGCTCACTCAGCTCGGGCCGGGACTCCAGCAGCCGGTCCCACTGGCCGGGGATCAGAGCCTTGGCGCGTGGCGCGGTGCGCTCCACGGCGGGCGCGTCGAAGAGCCGCTCCAGCACGGCGTGCACCAGCGTGCCGCGGGTGGCCGCCTCGCTCGGCTTCTCCGGCAGCTTGTCGATCACCCGGAACCGGTACAGCAGGGGGCACTGCATGAAGTCGCTCGCACGCGACGGAGACAGTGAGGAGGGCGGCAGGCTCGTACTCATGACGCAGACCCTATGACCCGACACCGACAGCGATCCGAATACCATCGACCACAGAGCCACTCGCACCGCATGATCGAGCGACGCTGCCGCGAACGAAGGGAACCCGTGAAAGAGGACGACGAGAGCGGCGAGAGCAGGCGGCCGCGGCCCGGCGACGGGAACACGGGTCCCGACGGGAAGCCGGCGAAGCGCGAAGACCCCGGCGGCGGCATCCTCATGGGCCGTCCCTTCGGTGTGCCTGTCTATGTCGCCCCGAGCTGGTTCCTGGTGGCCGCGCTCATCACCTGGATCTTCGGCGGCCAGCTCGACCGGGTCCTGCCCGAGCTGGGCGGGCTCAGATATCTGGTCTCCCTCTTCTTCGCGGTCGCCTTCTACGCCTCCGTACTCGTCCATGAACTGGCCCATACCGTCGCCGCGCTGCGCTTCAAGCTGCCGGTGCGCCGTATCCAGCTCCAGTTCTTCGGCGGTGTCTCGGAGATCGAGAAGGAGTCCGATACGCCGGGCCGTGAGTTCGTGCTGGCCTTCGTGGGCCC
Source organism: Streptomyces sp. NPDC055025 (assembly GCF_053608565.1). Taxonomy (NCBI): domain Bacteria; kingdom Bacillati; phylum Actinomycetota; class Actinomycetes; order Kitasatosporales; family Streptomycetaceae; genus Streptomyces; species Streptomyces sp. NPDC055025. The sequence continues at coordinate 176,520 of NZ_JBSGVS010000006.1, read as the reverse complement.
GCTGCTCTCACTGGTGCTCGCCGGGGTCTTCTACCTCGGTCTGCTGGCCGTGGAGGCGGGTACGGTCCCCGGTGTCCTGCTCGCCGGTCTGATGGTCTCCAATCTGATCGTCGCCGCCTTCAATCTGCTGCCCGGCCTTCCGCTCGACGGCGGCCGGATGCTGCGCGCGGTCGTCTGGAAGATCACCGGCAAGCCGATGAGCGGCACCGTGGCCGCCGCCTGGGTCGGCCGCGGCCTCGCCGTCGCGGTCCTCATCGGTCTCCCGCTGCTCACCCAGACGGGAGCGCTCGGTACGTCGGCGACACAGGTCAGCGGCATGGAGACGGTGACCGACGCGCTGCTCGCCGCGATCCTGGCCGCGATCATCTGGACCGGCGCGGGCAACAGCCTCCGGATGGCCCGGCTCCGCGAGCACCTGCCCGAGCTCCAGGCCCGCGCGCTCACCCGCCGCGCGGTCCCCGTCGAGTCCAGCACCCCCCTGTCCGAGGCCCTGCGCCGCGCCAACGAGGCGGGTGCCCGCGCGCTGGTCGTCGTCGACGGCAAGGGCGATCCGACGGGCCTGGTACGGGAGTCCGCGATCGTCGGCGTACCGCAGCACCGCCGCCCCTGGGTCGCGGTGAGCGGACTCGCGCAGGACCTCACGGAGGGCATGAAGGTCCCCGCGGAACTGGCGGGGGAGGCGCTCCTGGACCGGCTCAGGGCGAATCCCGCGACGGAGTATCTGGTGCTGGAGGAGTCCGGCGCGATCTACGGAGTCCTGTCGACGGCGGACGTGGAACGAGCCTTCGTCTCCGCGATGGCCCGCCCCCAGTAGCTCCCCCGGCAGACCCGCTCGCGTTCCGGGCCACAAAGACGCCCCGGCCCCGCACGGCCGGACCCCCCTCACGTTCCGGGCGCCCACGGCCGCCCGGGTGCGCGGACATGTTCTGGCCCGCCCAGCCACCGGCGAGTGAGCCGAAGGGCGCGCCGCTGTCGAAAGGGAGAGCGCGCGCAGGTCCGTGAGGTACGAGCGGACCGAGCACGGTCGACCGTCGACAGTGGCATAAAGCGCCCGGAGGCGAACCGAGCCCTCAAAAAAGAGGTACTAAGGTGGGAGCATGTCCGAACCGACCGGTGCCGCCCGTAGACGCGGCCCCTTCAAGGTCGGGGACCAGGTTCAGCTCACCGACCCCAAGGGACGCCACTACACGTTCACGCTCGAAGCCGGGAAGAACTTCCACACCCATAAAGGGTCCTTCCCGCACGACGAGCTGATCGGTGCTCCCGAGGGCAGTGTTGTCCGTACCACGGGAAACGTCGCCTATCTCGCGCTGCGCCCCCTGCTCCCCGACTATGTCCTGTCCATGCCCCGCGGCGCCGCCGTGGTCTATCCGAAGGACGCCGGCCAGATCCTGGCCTTCGCCGACATCTTCCCCGGCGCGCGCGTCGTCGAGGCGGGTGTGGGCTCCGGCTCGCTCAGCAGCTTTCTGCTGCGTGTCATTGGTGACCAGGGCATGCTGCACTCGTACGAGCGCCGCCAGGACTTCGCCGAGATCGCCCAGCAGAATGTGGAGCGCTACTTCGGCGGTCCCCATCCCGCCTGGGAGCTGACGGTCGGTGACCTCCAGGACAATCTGTCGGACACGGATGTCGACCGGGTCATTCTGGACATGCTCGCCCCCTGGGAGTGTGTCGAGGCCGTCTCCAAGGCGCTCGTTCCCGGCGGCATCCTCTGCGCCTATGTCGCGACGACCACTCAGCTCGCCCGCACGGTCGAGACGATCCGGGAGTTCGGCACGTTCAACGAGCCGGCCGCCTGGGAGTCGATGATCCGTAACTGGCATGTCGAGGGTCTGGCCGTCCGCCCGGACCACCGCATGATCGGCCACACCGGCTTTCTCGTGACCGCCCGTCGGCTCGCGGACGGTGTCGAGCCGCCGCTGCGCCGTCGCAGGCCCGCCAAGGGCGCGTACGGGGACGACTACGACGGCCCGGGGAGCACCAGCGGTTCACGCGGCTGATCCCTGGCCCGCGTCGACCGGAAGGCTTTCACCAACACGACCGTGACGCCGCCGACTTCCCTCTTCGGAAAGGGGAAGTCGGCGGCTCCGTCTTTGCGTTCGCCTTACGGACCCCCCTGTTCCGCCTCTCTGTGACGTGTGGCACGATGCTGTCTCCCTCCCACCGTTGGTTACTCGCCGGCACCCCCCCTTCACAGGAGACACTCCGCGTGCAGATCTCCGACGTACCGGACCTCGCGCACACCCGGCCCCACCCGATGCACTGGCTCGCGACGGCCGCCGCGATGGCCGGTGTGGTGGCTCTGGCGGGTCTGCTGCAACCCGGTGCCGCGACCGCGTCCCAGACCGGCTCCAAGCCCGTGAGGACGTCATCCGGCGAGGTGCCGCTGCCCGCCCCCGATCCGGCCGGGGTGGACTACCCGCTGGAGTGCGGGGGAGCGGGCACGGTGGTCGTACGGCAGGCCTCCGGCGATCTCGACGGTGACCGGAATCCCGAGACCGTGGCCGTGGTGCGCTGCGAGGCGGGCTCGGGTACGCCGCCGCAAGGTGTTTATGTGCTGACCAGAGCCACGGCGGCGGAGCCGAGGATCGTGGCGACACTGGTCGACCCGAAGGACAAGCGGAACGTCGGACCCGACTTCGAGATCCGTGACGGTGTGATTCTCGCCACCCTGCTCGGCTACTCCGGACCCGATGTGCCGAGCTGCTGCCCCGACGAGGAGGAGCGGGTCTCCTGGCAGTGGGAGAACGGCGCGTTCGTGCGCGCGGAGAGGCCCGAAGCGCAGAGTGTGTGACCGCTCACACCAGGTCGCCCAGGGCCTCCGGTGAGGTCCGCTTATTCCGCGTCGGGCCCGTAAACCTCTACCCTGTCCGAAACGCGACGTACATGAATACAGTCGCCCGGACACTCCTTGGCCGAGTCGACGACATCACGCAGCAGCGGCAGCGGAACCCGTGTTGTGGCGCCCGGGGCCTGGAGCAGCTCGTCCTCGGGGCTCTTCACATACGCGAGCCCGTCGATGTCCAGCTCGAAGACCTCAGGAGCATACTGGGCACAGATCCCGTCCCCGGTGCAGAGGTCCTGGTCGATCCAGACCTCGAGAGGCTCACCGGTCTCGGTGACACCTTCGGTGGGAGCCTGCTGCTGCACGGTTGTCTCTCCTGCCGTTTGCCCCGCCGGACGGGGCGCTGTTAAGTAAGTCGCGCAAGCCCTGACGGGTGTTGAACACTTCGACGATACAACCGACAGCTTTCCGATGTTCCTGGGTGGGTATTCCCCTGGCGTGAGGGAAGAGCGCAAGGGTGAAGATCGGACACACCCCACAGTCTTTGTGATCTAGGGGTTTCAATCATCACCCACCCAGGTAGGGTCAGGAAGCGTCCAGCTCCCCTTGGAGGAGGTGAGGACCGTGGCAGCCCACGACGACGACATCAACCGCGGCATCCGGCCGGGGCGGGGGTCTGAAGACCCAGCCGGCCAGGTTGCCTATCTCGAGCAGGAAATCGCCGTCCTGCGACGAAAGCTCGCCGACTCTCCGCGTCACACGAGGATTCTCGAAGAGCGGATCGTCGAGTTGCAGACGAACCTGGCGGGTGTGTCCGCGCAGAATGAGCGGCTCGCCAATACGCTGCGTGAGGCCCGCGACCAGATCGTGGCCCTCAAGGAGGAGGTCGACCGGCTCGCACAGCCGCCGGCCGGCTTCGGTGTGTTTCTGCAGGCGAATGAGGACGGCACGGCCGATATTTTCACCGGGGGCCGCAAGCTCCGGGTGAATGTGAGCCCCAGCGTCGAACTCGACGAGCTCAGGCGCGGCCAGGAAGTCATGCTCAACGAGGCGCTCAACGTGGTCGAGGCCATGGCGTACGAGCGTGCCGGGGACATCGTCACCCTCAAGGAGATCCTTGAGGACGGCGAGCGCGCCCTGGTGGTCGGGCACACCGACGAGGAACGGGTGGTGCGGCTCGCGGAGCCGCTGCTGGACATCACCATCCGCCCCGGCGACGCCCTGCTGCTCGAACCCCGCTCGGGCTATGTCTACGAAGTGGTCCCCAAGAGCGAGGTCGAGGAACTGGTCCTCGAAGAGGTCCCGGACGTCGACTACGACAAGATCGGCGGTCTCGGCGGCCAGATCGAGATGATCCGCGACGCGGTGGAGCTCCCGTATCTCCACCCGGATCTCTTCAAGGAGCACGAACTGCGTCCGCCGAAGGGCATCCTGCTCTACGGCCCGCCCGGCTGCGGCAAGACACTGATCGCCAAGGCCGTGGCCAACTCCCTTGCCAAGAAGGTCGCCGAGGTGACCGGAAGGCCCGCGGGGAAGAGCTACTTCCTCAACATCAAGGGTCCGGAGCTGCTGAACAAGTACGTCGGTGAGACCGAGCGGCATATCCGCCTGGTCTTCCAGCGTGCCCGGGAGAAGGCGAGCGAGGGCACTCCCGTCATCGTCTTCTTCGACGAGATGGAATCCCTCTTCCGCACCCGCGGCTCCGGTGTCAGCTCGGACGTGGAGAACACCATCGTCCCGCAGCTCCTCGCCGAGATCGACGGTGTGGAGGGCCTGGAGAACGTCATCGTGATCGGTGCCTCCAACCGGGAGGACATGATCGACCCCGCGATCCTGCGGCCCGGCCGGCTCGATGTGAAGATCAAGATCGAGCGTCCGGACGCGGAGGCCGCGAAGGACATCTTCGCGAAGTATCTGACGGCCACGCTGCCCCTGCACTCGGACGACATCTCCGAGCACAACGGCTCCAAGGAGGCCGCGGCGCACGGAATGATCCAGTCCGTGGTCGAGCAGATGTACGCGGAGTCCGAGGAGAACCGCTTCCTCGAAGTGACATACGCCAACGGCGACAAGGAAGTCCTCTATTTCAAGGACTTCAACTCCGGCGCGATGATCCAGAACATTGTCGACCGGGCCAAGAAGATGGCCATCAAGGCCTTCCTCGACCACAACCAGAAGGGCCTCCGGGTCTCCCATCTCCTCCAGGCTTGCGTGGACGAGTTCAAGGAGAACGAGGACCTGCCGAACACCACGAACCCCGACGACTGGGCCCGTATCTCCGGCAAGAAGGGCGAGCGGATCGTCTTCATCCGCACCCTGGTCACCGGAAAGCAGGGCGCGGACACCGGGCGCTCCATCGACACGGTGGCCAACACCGGTCAGTACCTGTAAAGCGCAGACGCAGACCGGCTGCGGATGTCCGGAAGGGCATCCGCAGCCGGTTGCTTTCCACGCACCTTCCACCACACCAGGCCAATGACGGAAATGATCTCCCCACCGGCGCGGAGGCGTTCTAGGCTCTTTCGTACCGCCGCGTGGCGGCGCCCGGAGCCGGGCACCGCACACGCACCGGAGGAAGAGCGGTACTTGAGCGCCGCTTCCGGAGGGGAGCGCCGCCGGGCAAGGAGGGCCGCATGACCGTACGGCGAGTAATGGGCATCGAGACGGAGTACGGGATCTCCGTCCCGGGGCACCCGAACGCCAATGCCATGCTCACCTCGTCCCAGATCGTGAACGCCTACGCGGCGGCGATGCACCGCGCTCGGCGGGCCCGCTGGGACTTCGAGGAGGAGAATCCGCTGCGGGACGCCCGTGGCTTCGACCTCGCCCGCGAGACGGCCGATTCCAGCCAGCTCACCGACGAGGACATCGGGCTGGCCAATGTGATCCTCACGAACGGCGCCCGGCTGTATGTCGACCACGCCCACCCTGAGTACAGCTCTCCCGAGATCACCAATCCGCGGGACGCCGTCCTCTGGGACAAGGCCGGCGAGCGGATCATGGCCGAGGCCGCCGAGCGCGCGGCCCAGCTTCCCGGCGCCCAGCCGATCCATCTGTACAAGAACAACACCGACAACAAGGGCGCGTCCTACGGCACGCACGAGAACTACCTGATGAAGCGGGAGACCCCGTTCTCGGACATCGTGCGCCACCTCACGCCGTTCTTCGTCTCACGGCAGGTCGTCACCGGCGCGGGCCGGGTCGGTATCGGCCAGGACGGCCATGAGCACGGCTTCCAGATCAGCCAGCGGGCGGACTACTTCGAGGTCGAGGTCGGGCTGGAGACGACCCTCAAGCGCCCCATCATCAACACCCGCGACGAGCCGCACTCCGACGCGGAGAAGTACCGCAGGCTGCATGTGATCATCGGCGACGCGAATCTGTCGGAGATCTCGACCTATCTCAAGCTCGGCACGACCTCGCTCGTCCTGTCCATGATCGAGGACGGTTTCATCAACGTCGATCTCGCCGTCGACCAGCCGGTCCGCACGCTGCACCAGGTCTCGCACGACCCGACGCTCGGCCGGCTGGTCACGCTCCGCAGCGGCCGGACACTCACCGCCGTCCAGCTCCAGATGGAGTACTACGAGCTGGCCAGGAAGTATGTCGAGGAGCGGTACGGCGCCGACGCGGACGAGCAGACCAGGGATGTGCTGGGGCGCTGGGAGGACACGCTCAACCGGCTGGAGAACGATCCGATGAGCCTCTCCGGCGAGCTGGACTGGATCACCAAGCGGGAGATCCTGGAGGGCTACCGCCGGCGCGACGGCCTGGACTGGGACGCGGCCCGGCTGCACCTCGTGGACCTCCAGTACGCGGACGTACGCCCCGAGAAGGGCCTGTACAACCGTCTGGCGGCCCGGGGCAGGATCAGCCGCCTCTTGGACGAGCAGGATGTCGAACGGGCCAGGACCAAGCCTCCTGAGGACACCAGGGCGTACTTCCGCGGGCGCTGTCTGGAGCAGTACGCGGACGATGTGGCGGCGGCCTCCTGGGACTCGGTCATCTTCGATCTGCCCGGCCGTGACTCACTGCAACGGGTTCCCACCCTGGAGCCGCTGCGCGGTACACGCAACCACGTCAAGGAGCTGCTCGACCGGTGCCGCACGGCCGAGGAGCTGGTCCGGGTACTGTCCGGCGGCTGAAACAGCGGCGGTCCGGGAATGATCGGGGTGGTACCCGGACGTTGTAGCAACTGCGGGGCCGATGTCGGACCCTCCTTGTAGGGTCTGATCTTGAAGGTCACATCGAGCGGGGCGAAACCGAGCGGGGTGAGGGATATGGCGACCAAGGACACCGGCGGCGGCCAGCAGAAGGCGACGCGTTCCACGGAGGAGACCGAGGAGCAGGCCCAGGAGGCACAGGCTTCCGAGGACCTCAAGGAGCGCCAGGAGAAGCTGTCCGACGATGTGGACTCCGTCCTGGACGAAATCGACGACGTGCTCGAGGAGAACGCAGAGGACTTCGTGCGGTCCTTCGTGCAAAAGGGCGGCCAGTAAAGGCCGTTGTCCGTCCCGGGCCGTCGGCGAAAGCCGGTAGCACCGGGACGGATGACAGGCGACGGCGCGGGTAAGGTCCGTGCACAGATTCAAAGATCGGCCCGGCCCGAGCGGCGGGCCGCCGCCCATCCGGAAGGAAACGTGTGGAAGCCAACCCTCGTAGCACCGGGCGTCTGCCGGCAGCCTTCCTGACGCCCGGCTCGTCCTCGTTCATGGACTTCCTGTCCCACCACTCGCCGGACATGCTGCCCGGCAAGCGTTCGCTGCCGCCCCTGCAGGGTGCCATCGAGGCCCCGCACGGTACGACGATCGTCGCGACGACCTTCCCCGGCGGGGTGGTGCTCGCCGGTGACCGGCGGGCGACCATGGGGAACATGATCGCGCAGCGCGACATCGAGAAGGTCTTCCCGGCCGACGAGTACTCGGCCGTGGGTATCGCCGGCACCGCCGGTCTCGCCGTGGAGATGGTCAAGCTCTTCCAGCTGGAACTGGAGCACTTCGAGAAGGTCGAAGGCGCCCAGCTCTCCCTGGAGGGCAAGGCCAACCGGCTCTCCACGATGATCCGCAGCAATCTCGCCATGGCCATGCAGGGCCTGGCCGTCGTCCCGCTCTTCGCCGGCTGGGACGTGGACCGCGGCAAGGGCCGGATCTTCTCGTACGACGTGACGGGCGGCCGGTCCGAGGAGTCGGGCTTCGCGTCCACCGGCTCCGGCTCGATCTTCGCCCGTGGGGCGATGAAGAAGCTCTACCGCGAGGACCTGACCGAGCAGCAGGCCACCACCCTGGTCATCCAGGCGCTGTACGACGCCGCGGACGACGACTCGGCGACGGGCGGCCCCGATGTGGCGCGCCGGATCTATCCGATCGTCACGATCATCACGGACGAGGGCTTCCGGAGGCTGACGGACGAGGAATCCTCGGAGATCGCCCGCTCGATCCTTGAGCGCCGGCTGGAGCAGCCCGACGGCCCGCGCGCCGCGCTGCTCTGACGCCGCCCTCTTCTGAACAAACACGCCACTGACAGAAAGGGACGGATAGCCGGTGTCGACGCCGTTCTATGTCTCACCCCAGCAGGCCATGGCCGACCGGGCGGAGTACGCGCGCAAGGGCATCGCCCGTGGTCGCAGCCTGGTTGTGCTCCAGTACGCCGACGGCATCGTCTTCGTCGGCGAGAACCCGTCCCGCGCGCTGCACAAGTTCAGCGAGATCTACGACCGGATCGGGTTCGCGGCGGCCGGCAAGTACAACGAGTACGAGAACCTGCGCATCGGCGGTGTGCGCTACGCCGATCTGCGCGGATACACCTATGACCGCGACGATGTCACGGCCCGTGGTCTCGCCAATGTCTACGCGCAGACACTGGGCACGATCTTCTCCAGCGCCGGCGAGAAGCCCTACGAGGTGGAGCTGGTCGTCGCCGAGGTGGGCGCGACACCGGACGGCGACCAGATCTACCGGCTGCCGCACGACGGGTCGATCGTGGACGAGCACGGCTCGGTCGCGGTGGGCGGCAGCTCGGAGCAGATCAGTACGTATCTCGACCAGCGGCACCGCGAGGGCATGTCGCTCGCGGAGGCGCTGAAGCTGGCCGTCCAGGCACTGTCCAGGGACACCAACGGCGGCGAGCGGGAGATCCCCGCGGAGCGGCTGGAAGTGGCGGTCCTGGACCGGACGCGACCGCAGCAGCGCAAGTTCAAGCGGATCGTCGGCCGGCAGCTCTCCCGGCTGCTGGACGCGGACGGCGCGGCCTCCACCCCGACGGACGCCCCTTCGGACACGGAGGAGCCGGACGGCGCCGCGTCCCCGGCGGCGGACACGTCCACGGACAGCGGTGGGAAGGACGCCGGGAAGCCGGACGACGGCACCGAGAAGTAGCCCGTCCGGAGCAACCCGACCCGCAATCGCGTATGCCCGTGCCCCGGTCCGCCCACGCGGCCCGGGGCACGGGCATGTCAGGCGTCGGGGGGCGGGGGAGCGGTGGAGGCCCGGACCACCAGTGAGACCGGCAGATCGCCGGGCTCCGGGTGCCGGCCGTCCAGGACCGTCAGCAGCGCCGCCATACCCCGCTCACCGACCCGCTCGGCCGGCAGGCTCACCGTGGTCAGCTCGGGTTCGATCGCCGTCGCGAGCGCCAGATCGTCGAAGCCGGTGACCGAGATGTCCTCCGGCACCCGCAGACCGAGGCGCCGCAGCGCCTTGCAGGCCCCCACGGCCAGGATGTCGTCGTCGCAGATCAGCGCCGTGGGCCGGGGACCGGGGGCGGCGAGGGCGTGCTCGACGGCGGCCCGCGCGGCGCCGACCTCCAGGGGCGCCGACACCGCCCGTACGACCGCGTCCGGCACTCCCCGTACCGCTCCGGCCAGCGCTTCGGCCCGTATGTCGAAGGTCCAGGAGGGCACCGAGGCGGCGAGATGGAGCAGACGCCGGTGGCCGAGGCCGAGCAGATGCGCGGCCACCTGACGGAAGCCGTCGGCGATGTCGAGATTCACCCGGGCGGCGGCACCGGGCGCCGCCGGATCGCTGTCGAGCATCACCAGCGGCAGATCCGCGCCCCGGATCGCGTCCAGTGCCTCCGTCGCCATCGAGGAGGCGATCACCCCGTCCAGCGCGGCCCGCGCCGAGGCGAAGGGGTCCCGGGCGGGCCCCACCCCGGCGGGTGAGGGGTAGAGGACGACCCCGAAGCCGTGCTCGGCGGCCACCCGGGCCGCGCCGGTGTAGACCCGGGCGAAGAACTCGTTGGTGAGTGCGGGGACGACCAGGAGCGCGGTCCTGGTCGTACCGAGGCGGAGATTGCGGGCGGCGAGATTGGGCCGGTAGCCGAGCGCGTGCGCCGCGTCCCGTACGAGCCCGGCGGTCCGCTCGGAGACCCTGCCCCGCCACTTGTCCCCGAGGACCAGGGACACCGTGGCCTGGGACACACCCGCGGTCCGCGCCACATCCCTGCTGGTGGGCCTGGCGGGCTGCTCTGTCATGGCTACCGTTCTCCGTCGCGCTCGTCAGGCGGGTCCCGTCCGCCAAGGCGCCGGCAGTGGACCCGCGGACTGGCCACATGGTACGTATGACGCCGACGTTATACGTAAAACCCCGGGCGACCGGGCGAGAGAAGGGGCGGCCCATGGCCACCGGCTACGTGGACATCCTCAAGGCGCCGCACGCCGCCCGGCTGCTCGCCGGCACGCTCGTGGGCCGGCTGCCGAACGCCACGGGTCCCATCGCCGTCGTACTGCTCGTCCGGGGCGGCGGCGGCAGCTACAGCCTCGCCGGCGCGCTCGCGGCGGTGTACGGGGTCGCCAACGCCGTGGGACAGCCGCTGCTCGGCCGGGCGGTGGACCTGTACGGCCAGCCCCGGGTGCAGCTTCCCGCCGCCGTGGTCTCCGCCCTCGGCGCGGTGCTGCTCGTCATCGCCGGGACCGGCTCCCCGCTGCTCGCCTACGGCGCCGTCGCGGTCGCGGGACTGTTCACCCCGCCGCTGGAGGGCGGGCTGCGGGCCCTGTGGCCCAACGTCCTCGGCGGTGAGGAGCGGGTGCACCGGGCCTACGCCATGGACGCGGTGGCGCAGGAGATCATGTTCACCGTCGGCCCGCTGCTGGTCACCCTGCTGGTCGCGCTCTGGTCCCCGGCCACCGCGCTGCTGGTCGTCAACGCGATCGGGGTGCTCGGCGCGCTCTCCGTCGTCCTCTCCGCGCCCTCCCGCGCCTGGCGCTCGGCGCCCCGTGAGGCGCACTGGCTCGGCGCCCTGCGCTCACCGGGTCTGCTGGCCCTGCTGGGCGCGTTCCTCTTCGTCGGGATAGCTCTCGGCTCGATCACCGTCGCGGGCGTCGCCTACGCCGACGACCAGGGCCGGGAGTCCGTCTACGGCTGGCTGATGGCCGCGCTCGGCCTCGGCGCGCTGGTGGGCGGCTCGGTGTACGGGGCCCGGCAGTGGACCGGCGCCCCGGAGCGGCGGCTGCGTGCCATCGTCGTCCTGCTGGCTCTCTGCTATCTGCCGCTGACACTCACACCCGGTGTGCCCGCGATGACGGGGCTGGCCGCCGTCGCCGGGGTCTTCCTCGCGCCCGCGATCGCCTGCGCCTTCATCGTCGTCGACCGGCACGCGCCGCGCGGCACCGTCACCGAGGCGTTCTCCTGGCTGGTCACCACCATCGGGGTCGGTTCCGCGCTCGGCACGGCGGCGGCGGGGCCCGCCGTGGAACTGGGCGGCACCTCCGCGAGCTTCGCGGTCGCGGGGGCCGGAGGTGTCGCCGCCCTGCTGGTACTGCTGGCCACACAGCGGGTGCTCGCCGCTCCCGACCGGAGCGCCGATGCCACCATCCGGACGGAAACAGATCAAGGCGGAGCGGCCGAACCCGGTTTCAGCTCTGGTCATCAGGCGTAATGTTCAGACATGGACCGCCGCATTTTCGGGCTGGAGAACGAGTACGGCGTCACGTGCACGTTCAGGGGACAGCGCCGACTGTCACCTGACGAAGTGGCGCGCTACCTCTTCCGCCGTGTTGTCTCATGGGGCCGCAGCAGCAATGTCTTCCTGCGGAACGGCGCCCGTCTCTACCTCGACGTGGGTTCGCATCCGGAATACGCAACTCCGGAATGTGACAATGTGACCGAGCTGGTCACCCACGACAAAGCGGGCGAGCGCATTCTCGAAGGCCTGCTCGTCGACGCCGAACGCCGCCTGCACGAGGAGGGAATCGCGGGCGACGTCTATCTCTTCAAGAACAACACCGACTCGGCGGGAAACTCCTACGGCTGCCACGAGAACTATCTCGTCGCCCGCCATGGAGAGTTCTCCCGGCTCGCGGACATCCTCATCCCCTTCCTCGTCACCAGGCAGCTCCTCTGCGGCGCCGGCAAGGTGCTCCAGACCCCTCGGGGCGCGGTCTACTGCGTCAGCCAGCGCGCCGAGCACATCTGGGAGGGCGTCAGCTCCGCCACCACCCGCTCCCGTCCGATCATCAACACCCGTGACGAGCCGCACGCGGACGCGGAGCGCTACCGCAGGCTCCATGTCATCGTCGGCGACTCCAACATGTCCGAGACGACCATGCTGCTCAAGGTCGGCGCCACCGATCTCGTGCTGCGCATGATCGAGGCGGGCACCGTGATGCGGGACCTCACCCTGGAGAACCCGATCCGGGCGATCCGTGAGGTCAGCCATGACCTCACCGGCCAGCGCAAGGTGCGGCTGGCCAGCGGCCGGGAGGCCTCCGCGCTGGAGGTCCAGCGGGAGTACTACGAGAAGGCCGTGGACTTCGTGGAGCGCCGGGGCATCCGCACCGGCACGGTCGACCAGGTGCTGGAACTGTGGGGCCGCACGCTCGACGCGATCGAGGAGGAGGACCTCGACCGTATCTCCACCGAGATCGACTGGGTGATGAAGTACCAGCTCATCGAGCGGTACCGGGCCAAGCACAATATGACGATGTCGCATCCGCGGGTCGCCCAGATAGATCTCGCCTACCACGACATCCACCGCCGCCGGGGCCTCTACTACCTGCTGGAGAAGCGGGGCCAGGCCGCCCGGATCTGCAACGATCTGAAGATCTTCGAGGGCAAGTCCGTGCCCCCGCAGACCACCAGGGCGCGGCTGCGCGGCGACTTCATCCGCAGGGCCCAGGAGCAGCGCCGGGACTTCACCGTCGACTGGGTGCATCTCAAGCTCAACGACCAGGCGCAGCGCACGGTGCTCTGCAAGGACCCGTTCCGTTCCGTGGACGACCGGGTGGAGAAGCTGATCGCCGGTATGTAGCCGGTGCGCGACACATCGCCGCGACGCGGTCCGGGCCCTGTACGTACACGTACAGGGCCCGTGCCACGCTGTCGTCGCGCGCCCGCCGGGGATCAAGGGACAGCCCTTAGAGTGTCGGGCAACTACTGTGCCGTCTGAGATCTGAGGAATACGTGCGCCGACTAGCCGGCCTGATCGTCGTCCCCTTGCTGCTGCTGTCGACAGCGGCGTGCGGCGATGACGGAGGCTCCGACTCCGCCCCGTCCAAGAACGGACTTCCCGCGATCACCGCGGGTACCAAGTTCGGCCAGAAGCCGACCCTCGCCAAGGGGGAGGGTACTCCGCCCAAGGAGCTCAAGGTCGACGTCATCAGCCAGGGTGACGGCGCCACGGTCAAAAAGGGTGACGCGATCCAGGTCAACTACCTGGGCCAGAGCTGGGACTCCGACAAGCCGTTCGACAACAGCTTCGACCGCAAGCAGCCCTTCGATCTGACACTGGGCGCCGGCATGGTCATCAAGGGCTGGGACCAGGGCCTGGAGGGCCAGAAGGTCGGCAGCCGCGTCGAGCTGGGCATTCCGCCGGAGCTCGGATACGGGGCGCAGGGCCAGGGAGACATCAAGCCCAACGCCACACTGGTCTTCGTCGTCGACATCCTGAAGGCGACCCAGGTCCCGGTCTCCGCCAAGGGCACCGCGGTGGCACAGGACAACATCGATCTGCCGAAGGTCGGGACGAACGACGACGGCAAGGAGCCGACGGTCACGATCCCGAAGGGCGACCCGCCGAAGGAACTGGTCTCCTCCTATGTGCTGGAGAGCGACGGCCCGGTCGTCAAGGACTCGGACACGGTCGTGCTGAACTACGCGGCGTACCTCTGGAAGGACCGCAAGCAGTTCGACAGCACATACAAGACGGGCCGCACCACGACCTTCCCGCTGCCCCAACTGACCCTGAAGGGGCTCAAGTCGGGGATCGTCGGCAAGAAGGTGGGCAGCAGGGTCCTGATCGTGATCCCGCCGGACCAGGCCTTCGGTGACCAGGAGCAGCAGGGCATCCCGAAGAACTCCACACTGGTGTTCGCGGTGGACATCCTGGCGAAGGTGTAAGACTGTCCCGGTTGCCCCGTTCATCATTTAGAGGAGCAGTTCAGTGAGCATCGAGAAGCCCGAGATCGACTTCCCGGGTGGCGAGCCGCCGGCCGATCTGGAGATCAAGGACATCACGGAGGGCGACGGCCCGGTGGCCAAGGCGGGCGACACCGTCTCCGTCCACTACGTGGGTGTGGCCTTCTCCACCGGCGAGGAGTTCGACGCGTCCTGGAACCGCGGCACGCCGCTCCAGTTCCAGCTCGGCGCCGGCCAGGTCATCGCCGGCTGGGACCAGGGCGTCCAGGGCATGAAGGTCGGCGGCCGGCGGCAGCTCACCATCCCCGCGCACCTCGCCTACGGTGAGCGTGGCGCCGGTGGTGGCCGTATCGCCCCGGGCGAGACGCTGATCTTCGTCTGCGATCTGGTCTCCGTCTGATCCCGTCAGGACGAAGACCCGAGGGCCCGTGCCGACCGCATGGGCCCTCGGCTTTTGTCCCGACACCCCGGGGCGGTACGGTCAACGAGCGGAGGCCGCAACGATCAAAAGGGGTGCAAGGCGTCGATGGCCATTGCCAAGGCCGAGCGACTGATGAATCTGGCGCTGTGTCTGCTCGGGACCCGGCGTCCGCTCAGCAAGCGCGAGCTGCGGGGCTCCATCGAGGCCTATCTGGAGGCAGGCACCGACGATTCCTTCAACCGGATGTTCGAACGGGACAAGGAAGATCTGCGCGAACTCGGCCTGGTCATCGAGACGGTGGAGAACCTCGACGGCGAGACCGGCTATCTCGCCCGGCGCGACAGCAACCGGCTGCCCGCGATCACCCTCGACGCCGAGGAGGCCGCGGCCCTCGGACTGGCGGCCAAGGTCTGGCAGCAGGCCCGGCTCGCGGGCGCGGCGAGCGGCGCCCTCCAGAAGCTGCGCGCCGCCGGGATGCCGGAGGCGGAGGACGCGTACGAGGCGCACCACAGCGCGCTCGAACCACGGATCCCGGTCCATGAGGCAGCCTTCGAACCGCTGATGCTCGCCTGCCGCGACCGGCGGCCCGTCCTCTTCGACTACCGCAAGGCCAACGCGGCCCGCCCCGAACAGCGTCAGGTCGAACCCTGGACGCTGGAGTGCTGGCGCGGGCACTGGTATCTGGCCGGCTGGGACCGCGACCGCGGCGCCGAGCGGGTCTTCCGGCTCTCCCGGATCACCGGCAGGGTCCGCTCCCGCAGCGGGGCCTTCACCGCGCCCGTGCCCGATGTGGTGACCGTACGGGAGACCGTGGAGAGCTGGGCGGGGGAGACCGCGACCCGCTCCGCGCTGATCAGGCTCCGTTCCGGCTGCGGCTATCCGCTGCGCTCCCGGGCGGTCTCGTCCAGGGAGCTGGGGGACGGCTGGGACGAGCTGGAGATCCCGTACGGACACGGCCTGGACGCCTGGCTGGTGGAGTTCGGCCCGGATGTGCTCGTACTGGAACCCGCCGATCTGCGGGCCGATGTGGTGGAGCGGCTGCGCGCCGTGGCCAAGGGCTGAGGGGGACTCGGACAACCATGGCAGCCAACGCCATCGACCAGACCCGGCGGATGCTCTCGCTGGTGACCTATCTGCGGGAGCGCCCCGGCGCCCATGTCAGCGATGTGGCCCGCGCGTTCGGGATCACCGAGGACGAGCTGATCTCCGACCTCGATGTCCTTCCCATGTGCGGGACCAGCTTCCGCGGCGGCGATCTGCTCGACATCGACACCGACGGCGACCGGATCTGGTGGCACAACCCGGACGATGTCGCGGAGCCGCTGCGGCTCGCCGCCGACGAGGCCACGGCGCTGCTCGTCGCCGCCCGCGCCGTCGCCACCCTGCCGGGGCTGCGGGAGGGCGACCGGCAGGCGCTGCTGCGCGCCACCGCCAAGCTGGAGGCCGCGGCGGGGGAGGCCGCGGGGGCCAGCTCCCGGCTCTCGGTGACCTTCGAGTCCGAGGGCGGGGTGTTCGCCGAGGTCGACCGCGCCATCTCCGAGCGCCGCAGGCTCTGGCTGCGTTACTACTCCCCGGCGCGTGACGAGCTGACGGAGCGCGAGGTCGACCCGATCCGGCTGTTCGCCGTGGGCCACACCTATATGGAGGCCTGGTGCCGGCTCTCCGAGGCACGGCGTACGTTCCGGCTCGACCGGGTCGCCGAGATCAGGCTGCTGGACGCCCCCGCCGCCCCTCCCGAGCTGGAGCTGAGGGATCTGTCCGAGGGGCTGGTGCAGCCGTCCGCGGAGGATCCCGAGGTGGTGGTCGAGGTCGGGCCCGGCGGCCGGTGGGTCGCGGAGTACTACCCGCACGACAGCGCGGTCGAACTTCCCGACGGCGGCCTGCGTATCACACTGCGGACCCCGGCGCCCGCCTCGCTGAGACGGCTCGCGCTGCGGCTCGGCGGTGACGGACGGATCGTCTCGCCGCGGGACCTCGCGGAGAGCGCGCGGCTGGCGGCGGGCGAGGCGCTCGCGGCCTACGACGGCCGCGAGTGAACGGGAAACGGGTAGAAAGAAGGAGATCCGAGGAATATGTCGGCAATGTCTGAAGTGTCGGAAATCTCGACGGTGCTCCCCGTTCTCTTCAAGGCGGCCTGTCCGGAGTGCCGCGCCCGTTTCGAGCTTTCGGCGGGCGCGCTGCGGCTCGCGATCGGGGCCACCCGGAAGACCACCTTCTACTCCTTCACCTGTCCCGAGTGCGAGAGCCTCGTGCGCAAGCCCGCCGGGGAACGCATCGTCGAACTCCTCACCGGCGGCGGGGTGCGGACGCTGCGTCTGCACGCCACCTCGTAGACCTCGGCATCCCCTTCCAAGAGTCACCTCACCTTTCAAGAACGGTCTAGGCTCCGCTCATGTTCTGGCCCATGCTCGCCATCGCCCTGGGTTTCTGCGGGATCGCCGTGCTCGGTGTCCTGGCGGTCCGGGTCTTCGCCGAGGCCCGGCGGCTCGCCCGGCAGGTCGCCGCGACCACCGAGCGGATCAACCGGGCCGCGGAGGATCTGGAGCGCGCCGCGACCCGGCTGGCCTCGACGGGAGAGACCCTGCGGTAGTGATGCCACCGCCCTCCGTCGCCATGGGCGCGGACGGTACGCTGGCGATCGCGACCCCTCCGACAGGGCCGGGACGATGCCGGACGGTCCGGCGCGGGTCGCGATCAGGGGTAAGCGGAGCATTCGGGAGTATGCACAGGCATTGCCCCGCGTTTACCCCTGCGGGTTACGATCGCAGCGAGTACTAAGGCCGGACACCGGTTCGGTTGGTACGGGCAGCCCCCGCCCAGCCGCCTCAGCGAGAAGGAAGTCGTACATGATCGGCAATCTGAAGCCCCTCGAGATCGTTCTGATCATCGTTGTCATCCTGTTGCTGTTCGGTGCCAAGAAGCTTCCCGACATGGCCCGTTCGCTCGGCAAGTCGGCCCGCATCCTCAAGAGCGAGGCCAAGGCCATGAAGAAGGACGACGAGAGCGCGGCCCCCGCGGCCGACCAGGCCACCGTCGCCGATGCCACGGCCCAGCAGCAGGCCGCTCCGAGGACGATCCAGGCTTCGCCCGGGGATGTCACCAGTTCCCGTCCGGTCACCGAGCCGAACCGCACCGCCCAGAGCTGACACGCATCCCACTGACGGCTGCCGCTACGAGACGAGGGACGCGGGTTGCTCAAGTCTGCCCGGAAGCAGGAGAAAGACGTCGAGGGGCGCATGCCCCTCGCCGAGCACCTGCGTGAACTGCGAAACCGCCTGCTCAAGTCGGTCCTGGCGATCCTGGTCATCACAGTCGTCGCCGCGTTCTACTACAAGGAACTCATCGAGTTCATGATGCAGCCGATCCTCGACTCGGTGGGCTGCGTCGACGGTGCCTTGAAGCAGGAGAACGGTCAGGCCTGCGCGGACATGACCGTCAACGGTCTGATCTCGCCCTTCTCCATCGCGCTGAAGGTCTCCCTCGTGTCCGGCGTGGTGCTGTCCACGCCGGTCTGGCTGTACCAGCTCTGGGGCTTCCTGGCGCCCGGTCTGCACAGCCACGAGAAGAAGTACGCGCTGTCGTTCGTGGGGGTCGGCGTCCCGCTCTTCCTCAGCGGCGCCGTCCTCGCGTACAAGATCCTTCCCCAGACCGCCACGATCCTGCTCGACTTCACCCCGGACAACGCGCGCAACCTGCTGCCGCTCGACGAGTATCTCGATCTCGTGGTCCGTATGGTGATCGTCTTCGGTCTGGCCTTCGAACTGCCACTGCTGCTCGTCCTGCTGAACTTCACCGGAGTGCTCACGGCGAAGCGGCTCGCCTCCTGGTGGCGTCTGATGGTGATGGGCATCACGCTCTTCGCCGCGTTCGCGACACCGACCGGCGACCCGCTCACCATGCTGTCGCTGGCCCTCCCCATCGTGGTGCTCTACTTCCTGGCACTGGGTGTCTGCTTCCTCAACGACCGGCGGCGCAGGCGCAACAACCCGGACGCGGATCTCGACGACGACGAGGCCTCCGATCTCGATCTGACCCCCGAGTCCGTCGGGGCGATCGAACCGGTCTCCCCGCCCGACCGGTCCGACGGCACCGGCCGTACGAACCGGCTGAACGGTTACGACGACATCACCTGACGTCCCCCGTGCGGCGGCCCCACCGGCCGCCGCACGGTGCTTTCCAAGGACGATTAAAGATCGGCTGACTGTCCGAGGCGGCGGGTAGGCTCGACAGCAAGATGACAGAGGACCTCTCCCCAGCCGAGCGGTACGCCGCCGCGCGGACTCGCGCCGCCGAGCAGGCCACGGCGCTCGCACCCTTCCGCGAGATGTACGACTTCGCGCTCGACCCCTTCCAGATCGAGGCCTGCCAGGCCCTGGAGGGCGGAAAGGGCGTACTGGTCGCCGCGCCCACCGGCTCGGGCAAGACGATCGTCGGTGAGTTCGCCGTGCACCTGGCCCTGGCCGAGGGCCGTAAGTGCTTCTACACCACGCCCATCAAGGCGCTCTCCAACCAGAAGTACGCCGATCTGGCCAAGCGCTACGGCGCGGACAAGGTCGGCCTGCTGACCGGGGACAACAGCGTCAATCCCGAGGCTCCGGTGGTCATCATGACCACCGAGGTGCTGCGCAACATGCTCTACGCGGGCTCCCAGTCGCTCCTCGGCCTCGGCTATGTGGTGATGGACGAGGTCCACTACCTCTCCGACCGGTTCAGGGGCGCCGTCTGGGAAGAGGTGATCATCCATCTGCCGGAGTCGGTCACACTCGTCTCGCTCTCGGCGACGGTCTCCAACGCCGAGGAGTTCGGTGACTGGCTGGACACCGTCCGTGGTGACACCGAGGTGATCGTCTCGGAGCACCGGCCCGTGCCGCTCTGGCAGCATGTGCTGGCTGGCCGACGGATGTACGACCTCTTCGAGGAGGAGTCCGACCACGGCGGCCGTGGGGTGGCCAAGCGGGAGGTCAATCCCGATCTCGTCCGGCTGGCCCGGATGGAGAACCAGCGCACGTACAACCCGCGCGAGCGCAGACGCGGGAAGATGATCCGCGAGGCCGACCGGGAGCGCGAGCGCAGACAGCGCGGCCGGATCTGGACACCGGCCAGGCCCGAGGTCATCGAGCGTCTCGACGCCGAGGGTCTGCTGCCCGCGATCACCTTCATCTTCAGCCGGGCCGGCTGCGAGGCCGCCGTGCAGCAGTGCATGTACGCGGGCCTGCGGCTCAACAGCGACGAGGCGCGGCGCCGGGTCCGCGAGATCGTCGAGGAGCGCACCGCCTCCATCCCGGGCGAGGATCTCCATGTCCTCGGGTACTACGAATGGCTGGAGGGCCTGGAGCGGGGTATCGCCGCGCATCACGCGGGGATGCTGCCGACCTTCAAGGAGGTCGTCGAGGAGCTGTTCGTCCGCGGTCTGGTCAAGGCGGTCTTCGCCACCGAGACACTGGCGCTCGGGATCAACATGCCCGCCAGGTCCGTGGTGCTGGAGAAGCTCGTCAAGTGGAACGGCGAGCAGCACGCCGACATCACCCCCGGCGAGTACACCCAGCTCACCGGGCGGGCCGGGCGCCGGGGCATCGATATCGAGGGCCATGCCGTGGTGCTCTGGCAGCGCGGTATGGACCCGGGCGCGCTCGCCGGGCTGGCCGGGACCCGGACATATCCCCTGCGCTCCAGCTTCCGGCCTTCGTACAACATGGCCGTCAACCTCGTGCACCAGTTCGGCCGGCACCGCTCGCGCGAACTGCTGGAGACCTCCTTCGCCCAGTTCCAGGCCGACAAGTCGGTCGTCGGGATCTCCCGCCAGGTGCGGAAGAACGAGGAGGGGCTCGACGGCTACCGCGGGGGGATGACCTGCCATCTCGGGGACTTCGAGGAGTACGCGCGGCTGCGCCGCGATCTCAAGGACCGTGAGACCGATCTGGCCAAGCAGGGCGCGGCGCAGCGCAGGGTCGCCGCGGCCTCGTCGCTGGAGAAGCTCAAGCCCGGCGATGTCATCCATGTGCCGACGGGGAAGTTCGCCGGTCTCGCGCTGGTGCTCGACCCCGGGCTGCCGGCCGGACGCGCCAACGGACACCGCGGCTTCGAGCACCAGGACGGGCCACGGCCGCTGGTGCTGACCGTTGAGCGGCAGGTCAAGCGGCTGGCCTCGATGGACTTCCCGGTCCCGGTGGAGCCGCTGGAGCGGATGCGGATCCCCAAGTCGTTCAACGCGCGCTCGCCGCAGTCGCGCCGCGATCTGGCGTCCGCGCTGCGTTCGAAGGCCGGTCATATCGTGCCCGAGCGGCACCGCAAGCAGCGTGCGGCGGCGGCCGACGACCGGGAGATCGCCCGGCTGCGCACGGAGCTGCGCGCCCACCCCTGTCACGGCTGTGACGAGCGTGAGGACCACGCGCGCTGGGCCGAGCGCTACCACCGGCTCCAGCGGGACACCCGCCAGTTGGAGCGCCGGATCGAGGGGCGGACGAACACCATCGCCCGTACGTTCGACCGGATTGTCGCGCTCCTCACCGAGCTGGACTATCTCCGGGGCGACGAGGTCACCGAGCACGGCCAGCGGCTGGCCCGGCTCTACGGCGAGCTGGACCTGCTCGCCAGTGAGTGTCTCCGTGACCGTGTCTGGGAAGGGCTCACCCCCGCCGAGCTGGCCGCCTGTGTCTCCGCGCTGGTGTACGAGGCCCGGCAGTCCGACGACGCGGTGGCACCGAAGCTGCCCTCGGGCAAGGCGAAGGCCGCGCTCGGCGAGATGATCCATATCTGGGGCAGGCTCGACGCCCTGGAGGAGGATCTGAAGATCAACCAGGCGGAGGGCGTCGGCCAGCGCGAGCCCGACCTCGGGTTCGCCTGGGCGGTCTATATGTGGGCCTCGGGCAAGGGGCTCGACGAGGTGCTGCGCGAGGCGGAGATGCCGGCCGGTGACTTCGTCCGCTGGTGCAAGCAGGTCATCGATGTGCTCGGCCAGATCGCGGCGGCGGCGCCGCGCGAGAACAGCACGGTCGCGAAGAACGCGCGCAAGGCGGTCGACGAGGTGCTGCGCGGAGTGGTGGCGTACAGCTCGGTCGGCTGAGGCGGTGTGCCCGGCGGTCGGCTCCGTACGCCGCCCGCCGGGCCGTACGCCGGTGGCCGGCCGGACGCCCTGTCCGGGCGGCCCGGCGGCCCGGTCGGTCGGTCTTCCGGCCGGCCCGCCGGTCAGTGGTGTGCGTCGGCGTACGGCCGCCAGCCGCCGTACGCGGTGATGTCCTGGGCACCGGTGAGCGCGGCGGGTTCGCAGAGGAAGCCCGGGACGGTCGTCGCGTCGGCCAGTTCCACCCGGCCCAGTGTCATGGGACGGGGAAGCGCGGCGGTGAGCGAGCCGAGTCCCTCGGCGGACAGCTCCCAGATCTCGGCCTCGATCGCGGCTCCCGCCGGGCCCGTGTGCACGAGTCCCGGCTTCGGCGGCTCGGTGGGCAGGGCGTACAGCCGGTAGACCGGTGCGGTGGTCGTCGTACGGACCAGCCGGGCACCCAGGGCCAGAAGCTGTGGATTGAGCGGCTGACCCGTCAGATGCGCCCCCACCACCGCGAGCCTGACGGGCGGGGTGAGCAGTGCGGCCAGACCGGCCAGACGCTCGTCCGTACCCGCCGGGCCGATGAGCATGACGCCGAAGGGATGGCCGCGCACCTCGCCGCCGGGGACGGCGACCGCGGCCAGATCGAAGAGATTGGTGGAGTTGGTGAACCGGCCCAGCCGGGCGTTGGCGCCCAGCGGATCGGCGGCCACCTCCGCGAGCGTGGGATGGCCGGGAGCGGTCGGCAGCAGCAGCGCGTCGGCGTCCCCCAGGGCGCCCAGCGCCGCTGTACGCAGCGATTCGAGCCGCGCCTGGTCGGCGTAGAGCCGGTGTGCGGGGATGTCACGGGCCCGGCGGATGATCCCGGCGACGGTCGGGTCGAGATCCGCCGCGCCGGTGTGGGTGTCGCCCGTGTGCGTGTCGCCGGTGTGCGCGTCGACGAAGGCGCCGACGGCGGTATAGCGCTCCGCGACGAAGGCCCCCTCGTACAGGAGCGCCCCCGCCTCGGTGAACGGCGCCGGGTCGAGGGGCACCAGCCGGGCCCCCGCCGCCGCGAGCCGGGCCGCCGCGGCCTCGTACGCCTCCGCCCAGCCGTCGTCCAGCGGACCGAGCGAGTCGGGCGGCGGCACCGCGACCCGCCACGGTCCCGGCGTACGGTGCGGGGCCTCGCGGCCCGGCGGTACGGACATCAGCGCGAGCGCCGACCGGGCCTCGGGGAGTGTGCGGGCGAAGACCGTGACACAGTCCAGGCTCGCGCACGCCGGGACCACCCCCTCGGTGGGCACCAGACCGCGGGACGGCTTCAGCCCGACGACGCCGTTGAAGGCGGCGGGCACCCGGCCGGAGCCCGCGGTGTCGGTCCCCAGGGCGAGATCCACGATGCCGAGGGCCACGGCGACCGCGGATCCCGAGCTGGATCCGCCGGAGACGCGCTCCGGGGCATGGGCGGCGCGAACGGCGCCGTAGGGCGAGCGGGTACCGACCAGACCGGTGGCGAACTGGTCCATGTTGGTGGTGCCGAGGACCAGCGCGCCCGCCTCCCTGAGCCGTGCCACGGCCGGGGCGTCACGCTCGGGGAGATACGCGTACGAAGGACACCCGGCGGTGGTGGGGAGCCCGGCCACATCGATATTGCCCTTGACGGCCAGCAGCCGTCCGGCGAGGGGAAGCGGATCACCGGATGCGCCGTCGGCTCGGGCGTTGGCGTCGGCTCGGGCGTCGAGTGCGCGGGCCTCGGCCTCCACCTCGGCCTGGGGGCGCAGAGTGATCCAGATCTCCGGGCGGTCGACGCGTGCGATCCGTTCATAGGCGGCCCGGACCCGGGCGAGCGCGGAGAACGGTGGGACGGGTGGGGCGCAAGCGCCGGACGTGGTGGTGGCCGCGCCAGGTGTGCCGGACACGGAGGACGCGGAGGACACGGAGGGCAGGGCGGGTACGGCGGGCATGGCGGTGAGGGCTCCTTACGCCGGGGACACGGACGGGGAAGCGGAGGAGGGTACGGGAGAGGGCACCGGAGAGGGCACGGGCGGCGGCGCCAGTGACGGGGCGGGAGACGGCGCGGGGGACAGGATCAGCAGCGGGGTGCCCGCCTCCACCTGTGCGCCGGGGGAGGTCAGAATCTCCGTCACCACCCCGTCCGCCGGTGCCTGGACCCGGGACTCCATCTTCATCGCCTCCAGCGCGAGCAGCGGCTGCCCCGCGCGCACGGTGTCACCGGGGGCGACATCGATCCGCCACACCGAGGCGGCGAACTCGGCCTCCAGCAGCCGGGCACCCGCCGGCACGGTGATCCCGGTGCGCGGGGGCGCGGGGACGGTCACCTCCTCCGCGCGGGCGAACTCCCCCGACGCCTCCCACGCGGCGCGCTCCACCGCGAACGCCGCCGCCTGGCGGGTCCGGAAGGCCTCGATCGAGTCCGCGTTCGCGGCGAGGAACCGCTCATGGTCGCGGATCGAGAAGGTCCCCTCCTCGATCCGCGGGACGAAGCGGCCCGCGGCCATGTCGGCCCGCAGCGCGAGGAGTTCGTCCGCGCCGACCGGATACCACGTGATCCGGTCGAAGAAGCGCAGCAGCCACGGCTCACCGGGACGGAACGCCCCGCGCTGCTGCCAGCCCGACCACACCTGGGTGGTACGGCCCACGAACTGATAGCCGCCGGGCCCCTCCATGCCGTAGACGCACAGATACGCGCCGCCGATCCCGACGGAGTTCTCGGCGGTCCAGGTGCGGGCCGGGTTGTACTTCGTGGTGACGAGCCGGTGCCGGGGGTCGAGCGGGGTGGCGACCGGCGCCCCCAGATACACATCGCCCAGGCCCAGCACGAGATACTCGGCGCCGAAGACCGTGCGGTAGACGTCCTCGGGTGAGTCCAGGCCGTTGACACGGCGGATGAACTCGATGTTCCAGGGGCACCAGGGCGCGTCGTCCCGTACCCCCGCCATATAGCGGGCGATGGCCTCGCGGGTCGCCGGATCGTCCCATGACAGCGGCAGATGGACGGTACGGGACGCCACCACCAGCTCGTCCGTGGGCGGGAGTTCGTCCTCGATCCGGGTCAGTACGGCCAGCAGCGCCTCCTGGGAGAGCGCGTCCGGGTCCAGCTGGATCTGGAGGGAGCGGATGCCCGGGGTCAGATCGGTGACGCCGGGCAGACCCTCGGCCGTCACCGCCCCCGCGAGCGCGTGGACCCGCATCCGCAGGGCCAGATCGAGCCGCATCTCGCCGTACTCGACCAGCACGTTGTCGTCCCCGCTTCTGCGGTAGGTGACCCCGGGGCGGCGGCCGAGGATGCCGCCGTCGCCGATGGGCGGCCGGTCCGGGGCGGGTGCGGTGGCGGGGGAGCGGCGCAGCCCGGCGGCGGCGCGGGTCGTGACGGGGACGAAGCGGACCGTGTCGCCGGGGCGCAACTGCCCGAGTTTCCAGCGCTGCCCGACGACCACGGTCGCCGGGCAGACGAAACCGCCGAGCGAGGGGCCGTCGGGGCCGAGCAGCACGGGCATGTCCCCGGTGTAGTCGACGGCCCCGACCGCGTACGGCGTGTCATGGATGTTGGAGGGGTGAAGTCCCGCCTCGCCGCCGTCCGTACGGGCCCAGCGCGGTTTGGGACCGATCAGCCGTACGCCCGTGCGCGCCGAGTTGAAGTGCACCTTCCAGTCGGCGGCGTAGAACGCCCGGATGTCCTCCTCGGTGAAGAACTCCGGTGCCGCGTGCGGCCCTTCGGCCACACCGATCTCCCAGCGGCCGGGGAAGCCGGGCCGCTCGGCGTGGGGGACGGGCGCTCCCGTACCGAAGGCCGTTCCCGCGTCGGCCGTTCCAGCGTCGGCTGTTCTCGCGTCGGCCGTTCCGGTGTGCTCGCTGCCGGCGGCCGTTGCGCTGTGCAGCACATCGCCCGTGCGCAGGGCCCGGCCGCCGTGGCCGCCGAAGCGGCCCAGGGTGAAGGTGGCCGCGCTGCCCAGGAAGTCCGGGACGTCCAGACCGCCGCCCGCGAACAGGACATAGGTCCGCAGACCCCGTCCGGCGGGGGCACCGATCGCGAGCGACGCCCCGGCGGGGACGGTCACGGGCTCCCACCGGGGGACCGGTGTACCGTCCACGGTCACCGGCGCGGGCGCACCGGTGACACAGACCGTGGTGGCGGAGCCGAACCGGAGCGTGGGGCCCTGAAGCGTGCACTCCAGACCGGGTGCGCCGGGGTCGTTGCCGAGCGCGCGGTTTCCCAGCCGGAACGAGAGGCTGTCCATCGGACCCGACGGCGGGACCCCCACCTGCCAGTAGCCGGTGCGTCCCGGCCAGTCCTGCACGGTGGTCAGGGTGCCGCCCGAGGTCACCTCGATACGCGGGGTGGGATCGGTGACGGTCGCGAGCGTCGCCGTGGAGTGCGTGGCGGCGACGACGGCCGGATCGCGCAGAGCGGCGCGCACCAGCCCGAGATTGGTCTCGATACCGTCGAGACGGGTGGCGTCGAGAGCGCGGTCCAGCGCGGCGAGCGCCGCCGCGCGGTCGGCGCCGTGTGCGACGACCTTGGCCAGCAGCGGATCGTACGCGGTGGTCACTTCCGTCCCCGCCTCCACCCAGGAGTCGACGCGTACGCCGTCCCGCTCCGGCGGAAAGGCGACACGGGTGAGGAGCCCGGCGCCGGGGCGGTGGTCCCGGCCGGGGTCCTCCGCGTACAGCCGCGCCTCGACGGCATGACCGCGCGGCGCGTCCGGCTCCCGTACGACGGCGCTCTCACCCTGGGCCAGCCGCAGCATCCACTCCACGAGATCGACGCCATGGACCGCCTCGGTGACCGGATGCTCCACCTGGAGACGGGTGTTGACCTCCAAGAAGGACGCCTCCTCGCGGACGGGGTCGTAGACGAACTCGACCGTACCCGCGGAGCGGTAGTCGACCGACGCGCACAACTCCCGCGCCGAGGCGGTCAGTCGCCGTCGTACGGACTCGGGGAGGCCGGGCGCGGGCGCCTCTTCGAGCACCTTCTGGTGACGGCGCTGGAGGGAGCAGTCGCGGGTGCCGAAGGTGACGACCCTGCCCCGGCCGTCGCCGAAGACCTGTACCTCGACATGGCGCGCGTGTTCCACGAGCCGTTCCAGGAAGACTCCCGCGGAGGAGAACGAGGCTTCGGAGACGCGCCGTACCCCTTCCCAGGCGTCCATGAGCCCGGCGGCGTCGTACACCGCGCGCATACCGATCCCGCCACCGCCGCCGGTCGCCTTGAGCATCACGGGATAGCCGACGCGGTCCGCGGCGGCGAGCGCGGCGGTGAGATCGGGCAGCAGCCCGGAGCCGGGGGTGAGCGGGACGCCCGCGGCCTCCGCCGCCGCGCGCGCGGTGTGCTTGGCGCCGAAGAGGGCGAGCTGCGCGGGGGTCGGGCCGACGAAGGCGATACCCGCGTCCTCGCAGCGCCGGGCGAAACCGGCGTCCTCGGAGAGAAAGCCGTAACCGGGGTGGATGGCGCCCGCCCCGGTGTCCTCGGCCGCCGCGAGCACCAGGCCGGGATCGAGATACGACTCCTTGGCGGGCGCGGGCCCGAGCCGTACGGCCTCGTCGGCGAGGCGCACATGGGGGGCCGGGCGGTCGGGGTCGGAGAAGACCGCGACCGTACGGAGTCCGAGCCTGCGGGCGGTACGGATGATCCGTACGGCGATCTCGCCCCGGTTGGCGACGAGGAGGGTGTCGAAGGTCATCCGCGGCTCCCGTCGGCGCCGGGTGCCGGGTCGGTGCGGAGCATGCCGCCGCCGGGTGCCTCGCCGCCGCCGGGTGCCTCGCCGGTGCCGGGCGTCGGGTCTGTGCCGGGTGGAGCGTCGGCGATCGTCGCTTCGACGGCGGTGGGGGCGAAGCCGTTGCAAGGGTTGTTGATCTGGGGGCAGTTGGAGATCAGGACCAGCACCTCCGTCTCGGCGCGGAGCGTGACCCGCAGACCGGGCGCCGAGAGACCGTCGACGATGCCGAGCGTGCCGTCCCGCTCCACCGGCACGTTCATGTACCAGTTGATGTTGGACACGAGATCGCGCGGCCCGAGGCCGTACCGCGCCCCCTCGATCAGGAAGTTGTCCATACAGGCGTGCTGCGACCAGGTGTGATGGCCGTAGCGCAGGGTGTTGGACTCCTTGGAGCAGGCACCGCCCAGGGTGTCGTGCCGGCCGCAGGTGTCCTCGGTGACCGTCATCAGCGGGGTGTGCTCGTTCGACATCAGCACACTGCCGGTGGTGAGGAAGACACCGCCCTGGGCCTGGATCGTGTCGGGCGCGCTGTAGCGGACGGCGGTGTCATGGGCGTCGTACACCAGGAAGTCCACGGCCTGGTTGCCGTGCAGATCGGTCAGTGTGAGATACGCGCCCCGGGGGACGACGGCCGACCAGGGGGCGCGGGCGGGGATCACGACGGAGCCGGCCGGAGCGGTCGCCGGAGCGGTCGCCGGGGTGGAGGTCATCGGATCCCCCTCGTGGCGAGGTACTCGGTGGTGTTGAGGAAGGCGCGGCGGCCCTCGGGAGTGGCGTCCCAGAGCGGATCACCCGGCGCCGTCGGGGCGGCGATCCAGGCCAGTACCTCCAGCGGGGAGCAGACATAGCCGGGGCGCGGATCGAGCGGATGCGGCACATTCGCGATCAGTACGGTCAGATCCTGCTCGGCGCGCAGGGTCACCGAGCCGCCGGGGCCCGCCGAGCCCGTGAAATCCAGGGCGCCGTCCTCCCGTACCGCCACGCCCTGGAAGAACGAGACGGAGGGCGGCAGATCGCGCGGCTCCAGACCGTTCTTGAGGGCGGCGAGCTTGAACAGTTCACGGCCGGCGGGGGAGGCGGAGTGCGGGGCGCCGTCGCCGTAGCGCGCGGTGTTCCTGGCGAGGGTCGAGGTGCCGCACAGGGCGTCGTGCCGGCCGTCGGCCGTGTCCTCGATGAGCGAGGCGAGGACACGCCCCTGGCCGGAGAGCAGCAGCTGTCCCGCGCGTGCGTAGGCGTTCCACTGCACCTTGACCGTGTCGGCCGTGTTGAGCCGCTCCCAGGGGCGGCCGTCCGCGTGGAGCAGCAGATGGGCGCAGGCGTCGCCGCGTGGATCGGTGAGCCGGATCTCGGTGCCGCGGGCCACGGCGCGGTGGGTGTAGCCGCCGCCGGCCACGGTCTCCGCCCAGACGAGATGCCCGGCCTGGCACGGGGGATCGGGCCAGTCGGTGGCGGGCACCACGGGCATGGTCTCGGCCCTGGCGCCCGCCTGTGCGCGGGCGTGGTCCCTGGCCCCGTATGTCGTCGCTGTCGCCATGGCTCGGCCTCCGGCTCCTCTGCTGCGGTCTGCGCGGTCGCTGTGGTGCTGTGGTCGCTGCGGCTTTCTGTGGCTGTCTGCGACTGCTGGCGGCCTTTTCCGTGCCGCCCCTGCCGTCGTGTCGTGTCGTTTCTGTCGACCGACAGAAATTAAGCGCGTGGCGAGTCCGCGCAATTGCCCGGCCATTGCACGGGAGTTACCGGATACTCACTCCGTCTGCGGCAAGATCGGGGCGGCCGGGCGTGTGCGACGATCGGTCGCATGGCCACGACGGGACGACGGGTGGGACGGCCGCGCGCGGAGCGCCGGCCGGACAGCGGGCTGTCCGCGCGGGACGAACTGCTGCGGGCGGCGGCCGAGTTGTTCACCACGCTCGGATACGCGGCCACCACCACACGGGTCGTCGCCGAGCGGGCGGGGATGCGCCAGGCCACGATGTACCACTACTTCGGCGGCAAGGAGGATCTCCTCGCCGAGCTGCTCGAATCGACCGTGACACCGTCGCTGATCCTGGCGCGGGAACTGCTCGCCGACGAGGAGCGGCCGGCCGGGACCAGGCTGTGGGAACTGTGCCGCTCGGACGTCGAGCTGCTCTGCGGGGGACCGCACAATCTGGGCGGGCTGTATCTGCTGCCCGAGGTGAGGGCGGAGCGCTTCGCGGGCTTCCACCATGTACGGGCGGAGCTGAAGGACGCGTACGGGAGACTGCTCGCCGAGACCGGGCCGGGCGCCGAACTGGACGAGGCCGGACTGGCCCTCCGCACGGACCTGGTCTTCGGGCTGATCGAGGGTGTGATCCTGGTCCACCGGTCGGATCCGGAGCGCCCGGTGGCGGCGTTCGCGGAGGCGACGGCGGACGCGGCGCTGCGGATAGCGGGGTTGGCCGGCACGACGGGGACGCCGGAGACGGCGGAGACGCCGGGCGCGGGACGGGACTGACCCGGTCCGGGGGCGGTGATCAGCCGTCGGACGGGGCAGGGCCGGCGTCCGCGGTGGCCAGGGAGCGCGCCAGCGCGGTCAGTTCGGCCGTACGCAGCACCCGGTCGCCGTACCCCGGCAGCGGTACACACAGCGGCTCCGTCCACCGCTCCGGGATCGCCGCGATGCCATGGACCGCGCCCGCGAGCGCGCCGGTGACGGCCGCCACCGTGTCCGTGTCCCCGCCCAGGTCGATCGCCGCGCCGATCGACGCCTCGTACGAGTCCGTCGTACGCAGCGCCCAGAGCGCCGAGCCGAGACACGGCCACACCGCGCCGTTGAACTCCGTGGCCAGATCAGGGTGCCAGTCGGGCGCGAGTACGGCGGCCCAGCGCGCGCGGTGATCCTCATGGACCCGGCCGAGGGCGTCCGGTACGGCCGTCAGCGGGTCGCCGCCGTCGAGGGCCACCCGTACCAGCTCATGGAGGACGGCCGTGCCCTCCCAGGCGGCGCGGTCGCCGTGGGTGAGCGCGGCGATCCGGCGGGCGGCGGCCATGGTGGCCCGCGGCCCGGCCGGCGCGAAATACACGGCGGATGTCGCGGCCCGCATCAACGAGCCGTTGCCCGCCGCCCGTCCGCTCTGCTGGAAGTGCAGCGGCGCCGCCAGATCCCAGGGGTCACCGCTCATCAGCACGGCCTCGGTCTGGAGCCCGATGTCCTTGGGATCGGCGGCCGCCCAGCGGCGGAACCGCTCGAAGACGTCCGGAAGATCGAGACCGCCGCGCTCCAGCAGGGATTCACCGAGGAGGACCGCCATCTGGGTGTCGTCGGTCGCCTCGCCGGGATCCCAGCCGCCGCCTCCGCACATCTCGCCCGCGCCGTCGGGGAACCGTGTGGTGAAGACACCCGCGGGTCCGAACTCGAAGGGCGCGCCCAGCGCGTCGCCGACGGCCGAACCGACGATCGCTCCGACCGCGCGCGCCATGCGGGCCGTGTCGGCGGCGCGGGCCGTGTGGGCCGTGTGGGTCTCTGGCGGCGTACTCGTCCGGGGTCCGTCCGTTCGGGGGCCGCCCGTCCAGGGTCCGCTCATCCGCTCAGCGTAGCGCCCCGCCCGGTCCGACCCGCAGGGTCTCGTCGAGGCGCGCACGGGGGAGTGGCGGGCCTGTCCCGCGGCGCGTGCCGGGCCGCTTCGCCGCCGTCGTTTCAGGTGGTGCGGGCGAGGCCGACGTCGTAGGCGAAGATGACGGCCTGGACGCGGTCGCGGGCGTTGATCTTCGCGAGGACACGGCTGACGTGGGACTTGACGGTGGATTCGGCCAGTTGGAGATGTGCGGCGATCTCGGAGTTGGTCCTGCCCGTGGCGACGGCGGAGAGGACCTCGCGTTCGCGGTGGGTGAGGCCGGCCAGCCGGCGTCGCTGTTCGCGCGTGAGACCGAGGGGATCGGTGTGCCGCGGTGGGTCCAGGTCGGCGTGTCGCGCGGTGAACGCGTCGATGAGTCTGCGGGTCAGGCCGGGGGAGATGATGGAGTCCCCGGCGGCCACCGCCCGGATGCCGACGACGAGTTCTTCGGGGCGCGCGTCCTTGAGGAAGAAGCCGGCCGCTCCGGCGCGCAGCGCTTCGTAGGCGTATTCGTCGAGGTCGAAGGTGGTCAGGACCAGGACGCGGGAGCGGCCTCCCGAGCCGGCGATGCGGCGGGTGGCCTCGATGCCGTTCATACCGGGCATGCGGACGTCCATGAGGACGACATCGGGGCGGAGTTCGGCGGTCATACGGACGGCGTCATGGCCTTGGGCGGCTTCGCCGACGACGGTCATGTCCGGCTGGGCTTCGAGGAGCATGCGAAAGCCCAGGCGTTGCAGTGCCTGGTCGTCGACGATGAGGACGGTGGTCATTCGGGGCGGTTCTCCGTGGCGGGGGCGGGGGTGCCGCAGGACGGGGTGAGGACGGTGTGGACGCTCCAGCCGCCGCTCCTGGTGGGGCCCGCGGTGAGGCGCCCCTGGTAGAGGGCGGCGCGTTCGCGCATCCCGAGCAGGCCCTGTCCGCCGCCTCCGGCCTGGGGTTGCGGGGATGAGGGGCGTGCGGGGCCGGAGTCCTCGACGGTGACCCGTACGGTGTCGGCGCCGGCGGTCAGACCGATGGTGACGGTGGTGTCCGGCGCGGCATGCTTGAGGGTGTTGGTCAGTGCTTCCTGGACGATGCGGTAGACGGTGAGCTGCAGTCCTGGAGTCAGCTCGGCCAGGTTTCCCTCGGTGCGCAGTGTGGCGGTGGGACCCGCGGCCCTGACACGGTCCAGCAGACCGTCGAGGTCGGCGAGCCCCGGCTGCGGGGCGAGCGGGGTGGCGTCGTCCTGTGGCGTGTGCTGGTTGTCCATGACGCTGAGCAGACGTCGCAGTTCGGCGAGCGCGTCGCGACCGCTGTCGGCGATGAGGCTCAATGTGCCGGCCGACCGCTCGGGCTGGGTCCTGGCCAGGGCGGCGGCGCCGTCGGCGAGGCCGACGATGACGGCGAGAGTGTGGCCGAGGATGTCGTGCATCTCGCGGGAGACGCGGGCGCGTTCCTGGGCGGCGGCCAGACGTGTCTGCTGGTCGCGTTCGGTTTCCAGAGCGACGATGTATGCCTTTGCCAGGCGGCCGGTGAGGGCGAGTCCGGCGCACGCGGTGACGGCCAGCATCGCCAGCAGGGTCACCATCTCCGGCCGTTTGGCGTGCTGGAGATGGCCGCTGCCCCAGAAGACCGAGACCCAGGCGCTGAGTTGGGCCGCGGTGATCGTGCAGGCAATGGTCAGCTGGCGGGGGGTGCCGTAACGGCCGACGTTGTACAGCGCGACGATCCTCGCGGCGTCGGCACCGCTGAGGATGCTCAGCGGCAGTGCCGCTATCGAGGCGGCGGTGGTGACGGCGAACACGAGTCCGGGCCCGCGTTCGCGCCACAGCAGGGGAAGCGTCAACGTGAGGACGAGCGCGGCCTCGGCCGGGAGGTGGTCGCGGTTGGCGGGGTTCAGGAGGGAAGGCAGACCGAGGGCGGCGCAGAAGGCCGGTACGGCCCACCGGCGGAGCTGGGGATGAGCCTGGTCGGTCATCCGCCAGGAGGCCAGCCCGCTGATGATCGAGACGGTGACCCGCTGCTCCGGATCGCTGGTCAGGGCTTGCGGAAGCCGGGAGGCACGAGGGGCGGCGTTCCGCGGTGAGGCGGCTGTTCCCTGAGCGGTCATCGTGGTGCCCTTCGACGTACGGGCCGCGGGACCGCCCGCCGGCCTCGGGGGCGGGCCGGCGGGCGCGGTGGTGGGCCGTGCGTGGACGGCGCGGGCGAGGTCGGGCGGGGCCTTTCGGCTGGATCAGGCTGAGCCAGCTGGATCAGGCTGAGCCCAGCAGGATCCGAACGAGAGGCCCCAGGTCCTACCGGGCCGGTGCGGATGCCGTCGGCTCATGACTGCCGAGGGCGGCGTGTACGGCCTCGCCGCGGGCCGCCAGGGCGTGGCGCAGTCTCTCCCCCTCGACGTCGACGTTGGGCAGGACGCGGTCGAGCCAGGCGGGCAGTGCCCAGGCGCGGTGGCCGAGCAGGGCCATCACGGCGGGGACGATGGTCATGCGGACCACGAACGCGTCGAAGAGGACAGCGGAAGCCAGGCCCATCCCGATCGACTTGACCAGGGCGACATCGTCGAGGAGGAAGCCGGCGAAGACGGAGATCATGATGACGGCGGCGGCGGTGACCACACGGGCGCCGTGCCGGAACCCGCTGACGATCGCCTCGTCGGGGGTGGCGCCGTGGACGTACTCCTCCCGCATGCGGGAGACGAGGAAGACCTCGTAGTCCATGGCGAGACCGAAGACGACACCGATCAGCAGGATCGGCAGGAGGCTGACGACGGGGGCGGTCTCGTCAACACCGAAGAGGTCCTTCAGCCAGCCCCACTGGAAGACGGCGACCAGGACGCCCAGGGTGGCGGTCACGCTGAGCAGGAACCCGAGAGCGGCCTTGAGCGGAACCAGGACCGACCGGAAGACCAGCAGCAGGAGAACCAGGGCCAGACCGACGACAATGCCCAGATAAGGCACCATCGCGTCGCCGAGCTTGTCGGACACGTCGATGTTGACGGCGGTCGTACCGGTCACCATCAGCCGCGCCCCGCTGTCCTCCGCCAGCGCGCCGCTGCGATCGCGGATGTCCGCGACCAGGTCGACCGTGGCCTGGCTGGTGGGGGAACTGCCCGGTATCGCCGTGATCAGCGCGACGTCACCGGCCTGGTTGAAGACGGGAGGGCGGACGGCGGCGACATCGTCGAGCCGGCCCAGCAGGCCGGCCGTGTCCCGGGCCGCTCTTTTGGGGTCCTCGCTGGTGCGCGCGTCGACGACGACCGTCAGCGGGCCGCTGAAACCCGGTCCGAATCCCTCGCTGAGCGTGTCGTAGGCCACGCGCTGGGTGCTGCGGGGAGAAGCCATGCTGTCGTCGGGCAGCGTCAGCCGCAGCGACAGGGCGGGGACCGACAGGATGCCCAGGCCGACCACCGAGGCGAGGAGCGTCTTCCAGGGGTGGCGGGTGACGAACCGGCCCCAGCGCACCCCCGTCGTGGTACGCCGCCCGTGTTCCGCGGCACGCATCCGGCGGGTGATGAACCGGCCGCCCGCCAGGCGGGTGCCGGCGAAACCCAAGGTGGCCGGCAGCAGGGTCAGCGCGACCAGGACGGCGACGGTGACGGCGAAGGCCGCGGCCAGGCCCATGGTGGTCAGCATCTGGATACCGATGACGCTCAGACCCGCCAGCGCGATGATCACCGTCAGACCGGCGAAGACCACCGCCGAGCCGGCGGTCCCCAGGGCACGCCCGGCGGCTTCCTCCGGCTCGTGTCCGTCCCGCAGTTCACCGCGGTAGCGGGAGACGATGAACAGGGCGTAGTCGATGGCCACGGCCAGACCCAGCATCAGTGCCAGGGTCCGGGCGTTGGAGGCCATGTCGACGAAGGAGGACGCGATGGTGACGGCGCCCAGAGCGGCTCCGACGCCGAAGACCGCGGACAGCAGGGGCAGCCCCGCCGCGACCACCGACCCGAACGTGATCACCAGCGCGAACGCGGCGACGAGCAGGCCGATCAGCTCCGCCGCGCGGCTGCCTCCCTCGTCGAGTACGGCGTTGCCGCCCAGGCTGACCGCCAGTCCGGCCTCCTTGCCCCGCTCCGCGATGTCGCGCAGGGCGTCGGACGCGTCCGGGGTGATGTCCGCCTGCGGTACGGCGTAGGTGACCTGGGCGTAGGCGATCGTGCCCGACGCGCTGACCAGGCCGCTGGTGAAGGGGTCGGAGACACTCGCCACCTGCGGTGCCTTCGCCAGACCGGCGACCAGGGACTCGACCTCGGGCCTGTGGGCCGCGGAGGTGAGCTTCCGTCCGTCGGGCGCCTCGAAGACGACACGTGCGGTGGCGCCGGAGGCGGACGCCTGGGGGAACTCCTTCTCCAGCAGGTCGATGGCCCGCTGGGACTGGGTGCCGGGGAGGGTGAAGTTGTCCGTTGTGGTGCCGGAGACGCTGCCCGCGCCCACGGTGACGGCCGCGAGCAGCGCGATCCATATCAGCACCACGAAACGGCGCCGCCGGAAGGCGATCCGGCCCAGCCGGTAGAGGAAGGTGGCCACGAAAAAGTACTCCCACCAGGAGAAGAAGGTCTTGCGATACGGGCCGGAAGAGGCCCTGGGATCCAACGTAGAAAGCGGGTGCGGCCGTCGGGAGCTACCGGGGGACGCACTTCGGCGCGGGACCGGTACCGCGGTGCCGCCGGCCATGGGTACGGCGGTGCCGTGGTTCTCGTCCCCTGGGCCGACGAGCCCGGATCTGGTCCTCGTCCCCTGGGCCGATGAGCCCGAATCAGGGATATGTCTACGGAGCGCCGAGGCCCGCGAGCAGTTCCAGCGTCCGCGCCCGCAGCTCCCGCTGGACGTCCTCGTCGCGGCCGGGTTCGGGGCACCGCAACGGCGTGGCGTCGCGTACGGAGAAGTAGCCCCCACTGGTGTGCGCGAGGGCCGGATCGGTCGCCAGGCGCACGATGATTCCGGCGCCTTTACGGGGGTCGCCGATCCTCAGGGCGTTCAGCACGCGCAGCAGTGCTCCGGACCCGGGCAGGTCCCGTCCGAGACCGGTGGCGTTGAAGCCGGGATCGCAGCAGTTGACCGTCACCTTCGTGGCGTCCAGGCGCCGGGCGAGTTCCTGGGTCCACATGACGGTCATCAGTTTCGTCCGGCCGTAGAGGGCCATCGACTCCCGGCGTGTGTAGGGGTCGGTACGGCGCAGGTCCGGGCCCGGTGAGATGGTTCCGGCCTGCTGGGCGGCCTGGGAGGCGACGTTGACGATACGGGCCGGGCCGGATGCCAGGAGCGTGTTCGTCAGTGTTTCGGTCAGTGTGAACGGGCCGAGGTAGTTGACCGCGGTCATCTCCGCGAGGCCTTCGGCGGTGGTGCGCTGGGAGAACGCGTGCAGGCCCGCGTTGTTGACCAGCACGTCCAGCCGGGGATATCGCGCGGCGATCTCCTCGCCTGCCCGGCGGGCCTGGGAGACGAGTCCCAGGTCCGCGTGGAAGATGTCGGCCTGGACGTCGGCGGAGACCGCCCGCAGTTCGGTGAGGAGTGCTTCGGCCTTGGGCCGGGAGCGTGCCACCGCGCCGACGCGGTAGCCGCGGCGTGCGAGTTCCAGGGCGGTGATCCGGCCCAGCCCGGAGGTGGCGCCGGTGATCACGGCGACGGGACGGTCCATCACCACTCCATTCGTGAGGTACCTCATCATCTCTGTGTGGGACGATACCCGACACCATGAGTGAGCGCGAAGTGATGCCCGGCACGGACGACCCCGAGCAGGTGGGACTGCGTTTCCTGTCCGTCGCCTACCGGGTACGGGAGAAAGTCGACCGGCACATGTCCACCGCGGGTCTCTCCCTGTCCCGCACCAAGGTCCTGCAACTGCTCGCCCGGCGCGGCGCGCTGCATCAGGCCGAGCTCGCCGAGGCCCTCGGCCAGGCGCCGCGCTCCGTCACCCAGACCGTGGAAGCCCTTGAACGGGCCGGCCTGGTCACCCGGGTCAACGACAGCGGGGACCGCCGCCGTAAGACCGTTGCGCTGACCGCCGCCGGACACACCGCGCTGTCAGCGGCGGAACAGGCCGGCCGGCAGATACTGCAGCAGCTCTTCGGCTCTCTCGACACACACCAGCGGGCCCACCTCACCACACTGCTCACCCTCGTCGAAACGGCAAGCGACGTGTGAGGCCCGGCGCTCGGGCCCCTCACCGGCGGTCCGTGTGGTCACCGGCGGTCCGTGCGGTCATTGGCGGTCTGTGCGGCCACGGGAGAGGCGACCGGGGGCGCCGCCGGGGGAGCGCCGCTTCTGTCGGTCCTCCGTCTCTGCCGGTCCTCCGTCAGCTCTTCGGCAGGGGTCGGCGCTGGATGTGGAGTCCGATACCTGCCGACAGCACCACCAGGCACGCCGTGAACACCATCCCCGCGTTCTTCAGCCCCAGCCAGAGGGTCAGCGCCCCCACGCCCACCACCGGCACGGAGATTCCCAGATAGGCCACGACGAAGTAGGCCGAGATGGTGCCTCCCCGGTGTTCCGGCGGCGCCGCCGCGCTGATCGCGGTCATACCGGCGCGGAAGGCGAGGCCCTGGCCGAGTCCGCCGCAGAGCGCGCCCAGTACGAGCAGGGGCAGTGACTCCGCCGCCAGGGAGGCGCCCACCAGCAGCAGACCGGCCACCAGGAAGAGACAGCCGCCCGGCAGCCCCCGGCCGACGCCGATTTTCCCGAGCAGTGCCTGTCCGGCCGTGGACGCCAGGAACACCGAGAAGACGACCGCCCCCGACACGGCCAGATTGCGCTCGCCGAGTGTCTGGGCGAGAAAGGCTGGTGCCACCGCCAGGAACACTCCCAGCAGCGCGAAGCCGACGAAGGCGGCGAGCGCCGACGGTACGAACACTCCGCGCACCTCGGGCGGCACCGTCAGCCCCTGCGGTCTGAGCCGTGGCCATCGCACGGGGTGCGGGACGGTCTCCCGCAGGAACCAGGTCAGTACGCACGCCACGGCCACCAGCGCGAGATTCACCAGGAAGGACAGCCGCAGCGGCCACGGCGCGTACTGGGCGAGCAGCCCGGACAGCAGGGGGCCGCAGCCCAGACCGCCCATGCCGGCCGCGGTGGCGACGAAGGCAGCCCGTGCCTCGCGCCCCGGCGCGGCCAGTTCCAGCACGGTGGCGGTGGCGGTGCCGCTGAGCAGCCCGGCGGCCAGGCCCGACAGCAGCCGGCCGGTGAACAGCAGCGGCAGCCCGCCCTCGAGGAGGAAGCAGAGGGCACTGGCGGCGGAGAGCCCGAGGGCGGTCAGCAGCACCGGCCGGCGCCCCGCCTCGTCGGAGTAGTCGCCCGCCACCAGCAGCGCGAAGACCACCCCGATGGCGTAGACGGCGAACACCACCGTGACCAGCAGCTCGGAGAAACCGAGCTGCTCCCGGTAGAGCCCGTACAGCGGAGTGGGCAGGGTCGTACCCGCCATACCGATGGCGAACACCGCCGCCGCGGCCGGACCACCGAGCCGCCGCCCGGCCTCGTTCGTGCGAACGATCACGCAAGCCACCGTACAAGCCGGCGGTCACCGTACAAGTCGACGGACGGGGCGCCGCGCCCGTGGCCCCGTTCGCCGGGGCGCGGGTCATGGCGGTCCCGTGCCGGGGGATGTTCCGCGATGTGGTTTCCGGCTCAGGCGCCGGTGGGCGGACGGCGGCTATCGCGTCGATTCCGGGAGGGCC
This sequence comes from Streptomyces sp. NPDC055025, assembly GCF_053608565.1. Taxonomy (NCBI): domain Bacteria; kingdom Bacillati; phylum Actinomycetota; class Actinomycetes; order Kitasatosporales; family Streptomycetaceae; genus Streptomyces; species Streptomyces sp. NPDC055025. The sequence continues at coordinate 137,972 of NZ_JBSGVS010000006.1, read as the reverse complement.
GGGGCCGGGACGGTGGCTGTGTGCCCCCGATGCGCCCGCCATGCCCGCCACAGGGCCCCGGCCCCGATGGTGGCGAGGAGAAAGAGGACCGTGAACCACTGGAAGTACCAGTGCCCGCCCGCCGGGTCGTACACCGCCGCCCGGGGCCAGGCCAGATTGACCGTCATGGCCGCGCCGTACAGACAGGCCAGCACATTGACCGGCAGACCCCAGCGGCCCAGCGAGAACAGCGGCCGGCCCGTCTCGTCGAGCCCGGTCCCCGTACCGGTGGTGCTTCCGCCGGTGTAGGTGCCACGGAGCCTGCGGACCAGCATGGGGCCCGTGACCATCAGATACGCGAGATAGAGCATGGCGATACAGGTCGTGCCGATCGCCAGAAAGGCTTCCGGGGACGCCAGATTGAGCAGACAGAGCGCCGCTGCCGCCGCCCCCACGACAAGGGCGGGGCCGGTCGGCATACCCGTACGCGGGGAGACCTTCGCCAGTCGGCGGGCGGCGGGCAGGACACCGTCCCTGGCCATGGAGAAGAGCATGCGCGAGCCGGAGGTCTGGATGGCGAGCGTGGCCACGGCGACGGCCAGCGCCACATCGGCCAGCAGCAGCCGGCCCACACCGTCGCCGAGGGTGCTGGTCAGCACGTACGGGAGTCCCTCCGTCGCCAGCCGGCCGTCGGTGAGGTCCGGCGCGGCCAGCACCCCGCCCAGCACGAGCAGTCCGCCGAGGACGCCGGCGGACGCCAGGGCGAGCAGGATCGTGCGCGGCGCGGTACGGCGTGGAGCGCGGGTCTCCTCGCTCAGCTCGCCCGCGCTGTCGAAGCCGATCAGGACGTACGCGGCGGCGAAGGAGCCCACCAGCAGCGCGGTGATCGCTCCGCCCTGGCCCCCGGTGTGGAGGGTGACACCCGGGCCGCGCTCGGTGTGGGTGAGGAGCAGCACGATGATCAGTGCGGCTCCGATGATCTCGGCGGTGACCCCGACGCGGTTGACGACGGACATCACCCGGTTGTCGAGGAGATTCACGACCGTGGTGAGGACGAGCAGGACGACGGCGAGCAGCGCGGCGTTGGCCGCGCCGCTCGCGGAGGTGGGCGCCGGATCGTCGCCGACGAGCTGGAATCCGCTCCAGACGGCGGGCAGCACGACCTGGAGCGCGAGGGCCGCCGCGGCCACCACGACCATCTGGCCGATCACCATGATCCATCCGGTGAACCAGCCGAAGGCCGGTGTGCTCAGCCGGGTGGACCACTGGTAGATCGCGCCGGACAGCGGGTAGCGGGCGGCGAGTTCGGCGAAACAGGCGGCGACCAGCAGCTGCCCGAGGAGCACGGCGGGCCAGGTCCAGAAGAAGGCCGCGCCGCCGAACGAGAAGCCGAAGGCGAAGAACTGGAACACGGTGGTGAGGACGGAGATGAAGGAGAACCCGGCGGCGAACGAGGCGTACCGCCCCAGGGTCCGGTGCAGCTCCTGCCGGTAGCCGAAACCGGCGAGTTCGGCCGTGTCGCCCCGGCCCGCGGCAGCGGCCGTGTCCGTGTCCGTGCCCGTTCCCGCGCCGGTGGCGGCCGGGTCGTTCCGTACGTCCGTGGATGCGGTACCGGTACCGGTCATGGCGGCCCCTGTCTGCTCACTGGATTCCTGTCGAGTGACAGAAATGTCGAGTGACAGAAATTAGGGAGAGGCTGTTTCACCGCCATGACGCGGCAGTGTCCGTGCGGCGCCCAAGTGCTCACTCCCGTGGCCGCCATGGGACCAGGGTTCCCCGGTCTCCGGGATCCTGGCTACATCGCGGGCATCAGCACGCTGTCGACGATGTGGACCGTGGCGTTCGCGGTCCGCACATTGCCGCAGACCACCCGGGCGGTGTCGTTGACCGTGTACGACTCGCCCGAGCCCTTGGTGGTCAGCGTGGACTTCTCCAGGGTCGGATAGGTGCCGTCCGAGAGCTGAGCGGGCGTCAGCTTCCGGCCCACCACGTGGTAGGTGAGGATCTTGGTCAGCGTGGCCTTGTCGGCGAGGACCTTGTCCAGCTCCTCCTTCGGGATCTTGGCGAAGGCGTCGTCGGTCGGCGCGAAGACCGTGATGTCCCGGGCGTTGTTGAGCGTGTCGACCAGACCGGCCTTCTTCACCGCCGTCACCAGGGTGGAGAGGGCGGGGTTGTTGGACGCGGCCGTCGCGACGGGGTCGTCCGACATCCCGTCGAAGCTGCCCGCGCCGTTCTCGGGCACCGACGCGCAGGCCGTACCGAAGGGCCGGCCGTCCGAGCCGGCCCCGTCGTCCGCCGTGCCCTTCGACTCCTCCCGCGCGACCGAGGAGGCGGAGTCCTTGGTGTCCCTGCCCCCGTCGTCGGAGGAACAGGCGCTCAGGGCCAGCGGCAGTACGACGGCGGTGGTGACGGCGAGGACGACCCCGCGGAGACGAGTGGTGATCACGAGATGACTCCTTGAGAAGTGGCGCACGGCATCTCCGTGCGCGGGGGAGAAGACCGGTGACGGTCTGTCAGAGAGGCGGCGAAGGGCGCCGGGGAAGCCGGCGGCCACGGGATCAGGTCACGGCGACCACCACCGAGTGCCATCCGGTCGCGCCGTCCGGCACGGTCCCGGCGCGCCGGTCCGTCTGCGTACGGCCGTCCTGGTCGGTGGCCCGGACCTCGAGCGTGTGGCTGCCGCTGGTGGCGGGCCACTCCCACACCCACTGGCGCCAGGTGTCCTTGCTGTCCTCCGCCGCCAGCCGGGCGGTGTGCCACTTCCCGCCGTCGACCCGTACCTCCACCCGGGCGATGCCCCGGTGCTGGGCCCAGGCCACTCCGGCGACCGGGACCGTCCCGGCCCTCGGGCTCGCGAACGGCCGGGGGGTGTCGATACGCGACTGGGTCTTGACGGCGGCCGTGGGGGACCAGGACCGCTTCACCCAGTACGCGTCGTAGTCGGCGAACGTGGTCAGTTCCAGGTCCTGGAGCCATTTGCAGGCCGAGACATAGCCGTACAGCCCCGGTACCAGCATCCGGACCGGGAAGCCGTGGTCGAAGGGGAGCGGCTCGCCGTTCATCCCCACCGCGAGCAGCGCGTCCCGGCCGTCCATGACCGTCTCGACCGGTGAGCCGATCGTCATACCGTCCACCGAGCGGGCCACGAGCTGGTCGGCGGGCCCGCCCTCGGACGGTGCCCTGACCCCGGCCTCGCGCAGCAGAGCGGCCAGCCGTACCCCGATCCAGCGGGCGTTGCCCACATAGCGTCCGCCGACCTCGTTGGAGACACAGGTCAGGGTGATGTCCCGCTCGATCAGCTCGCGGCGCAGCAGATCGTCGAAGCCGACCGTCAGCGGCCGGGTGACCCCCCTGCCATGGATCCGCAGCCGCCAGCGCGTGGCGTCGATCCGGGGGACCACCAGTGCGGTGTCCACCCGGTAGAAGTCCTTGGCGGGCGTGGTGAAAGGACTCAGTCCGGGGATCCGCGGTCCCGCGCCCGCCGGCACCGGACGCGCCGGTGAGGACGGCGCGGGCAGCACGATGTTCTCGCGTGAGGCGGCGGCGCCGGCCGCTTCCGAGGCACTGAGCCGGCGTCCGAGCACACCGGCTCCGGCCGACGCCGCCACCGCGCCCGACGCGGCTATGACAAAGCCGCGCCGGTCGAGGAGCCCGTCCGCCCCGCCCTCCGCGCGGGACGGACGGAGTGTGAGCCTGCCGGCCAGCAGATACAGCACTCCGCAGGCCGTCAGGGCGCCCACGGCGGACGGCAGGGCGTCGGGCGGACCACCGTCCGGCCGCCCGACCGCCGCCACCGCTCCGACGGCGCCGAAGACCAGAACCACCGCGGAACCCGTCCGCCGGTATCTCAGCGAGAAGACTCCGACGGCCATGGCGAAGACCGCCAGGACCGCCAGGATGCCGAGCTGGAGCACCAGCTTGTCGCTGGTCCCGAAGTTCCGTACGGCGAAGTCCTTCAGCCAGGGCGGAGTGCGGTCGATGAACGCCCCGCCCACCGCCGTGACCGGACCCGCCTCGGGGCGTACGGCCACCGCGGCCAACTCCGCCACGGCCAGGGCCGTGAGTCCGGTGATCAGCCCGCTCAGCGCACCCAGGGCGGCGCGCGGCCGGCGTGCCGCCGGGCGGACGGTGTCACCCTCCGGCACGAGGACTCTCTGATCGCTGCTCACACCGGCTATTCGGCGCGGGAACCGAGGCGGATTGCTCGTACACCCGAAGGAGTGAAGACCGTGCTCTCGGCGGTCCGGGATCTCGGTCGCTGGGCGCCCTCAGCCGGGCCCGGAGCCGAGATCCCGGGCCCGTGCGAAACGGTCCCGGCCCTCCGACAGGTCCACCACCGGGTCCGGATAGTCCAGCCGGGCACGGTCGGCGCCGGTGACCTTCCAGGGCTCATGGACGGACGGTCCCGCGAGCCCGGCGAGCTCCGGGACCCAGCGCCGTACATACGCGCCGCGCGGATCGAACCGTCTGGCCTGGGCGAGCGGATTGAGCACGCGGTTGGGCCGGGTGTCCGTGCCGGTGCCCGCCACCCACTGCCAGTTGAGCTGGTTGTCGGCGATGTCGCCGTCCACCAGCAGCTCCAGGAAGTGACGGGCGCCGACGCGCCAGTCCACGTACAGCGTCTTGGTGAGAAAGCTCGCCGCCAGGAGCCGGCCCCGGTTGTGCATCCAGCCCTCGTGCAGAAGCTGGCGCATGGCGGCGTCCACGATCGGACAGCCGGTGCGCCCCTCCCGCCAGGCCGCGATCTCCTTGTCGTCCGTACGCCAGCGGTCCCCGCGCGTGCGGTAGTCCGACCACGACGACTCCGGGCGGGCCGCGAGCACCTGGTGGTGGAAGTCCCGCCAGGCGAGCTGCCGTACGAAGGCCTCCGCGCCCGGTCCGGACAGCCGTTCGGCCCGCTGGACCAGTTCCACCGGGGAGAGACAGCCGAAGTGAAGGTACGGGGAGAGGCGGGAGGTGGCATCGCCCGCCAGGTCGTCGTGCCGGTTCCCGTAGTCCCCGATCCCGTCGGCGAGCCAGGACGCCAGCCGCTCGCGCGCCCTGTCCTCGCCGCCCCGCGCGAGGCCGGGCGAGACCCCTTCGACCGCGTCGCGCTCCGGCAGCGGCTCCCCGCCGATCCGCGGCACTCTCACCGAACGGGGAGCGGCCGTCGTCGCGCGCCGCCCCGTCTCCTCCCAGCGGCGGAAGTACGGCGTGAAGACCGCGAAGTGGTCCTTGCCCGCCGGGGTGATCCGGCCCGGCGGCACGGCGGTGACCACCGCGTCGTACGCGACGAGCGCGCATCCCGCCCGCTCCAGCTCCGTACGCAGCCGGTCCTCGCGGCGTACGGCGTACCGGCTCACCCCGGCGGCGACATGGACCTCCCGTGCGCCGGTCTCGCGCACCACCCGGCAGACCTCTTCCACGACCTCACCCGAACGGACGACCAGGCGGCCACCGCGCTTACGCAGCGAAGCGTCCAGCGAGACCAGGCAATCGGCCAGGAAGGCACGGCGGTTGGGGGCGCCGAACCCCGCCGCCGCGATCCCCGTGTCCTGGACGAAGAGGGGCACCACCTCGTCGGCGCCGTCCACGGCGGCGCGCAGCACCGGCTGGTCGTGGACCCGCAGATCGGAGGTGAAGAGCACCACCGCGACGCTCATGTCCGTCTCCTCACATGTCCGTTCCGTCGTCCGTCCGTACTTTCGTCTGCCCGTCCCCCTGCCGGCCCGCACTTTCGTCCGCTCGTCTCCTCGTCCGTCCGTTCCCTCGTCCGTCCGTCTCCTCACGCGGCCGGGAAGTTCATCACCGCCACGGGCTCGGAGGTGGGCCGTGGTGAGCCGCCGGCCGGTTCCACCGTGATGCCCATGCCTGAGGCCGGGCCCACGCGGCCGGCCATCAGCACGGTGTCCGAACCGGCGGTGGGGTCCATGAGGCCGGCGGGGCGCATCGTCCCGTCGTCGTCGTACCAGAGCTGGTAGACCTTGCCGGACGGCGGTTTCGGCATACCGGACGCGATGAACGCCGCCCTGTCCCGGCCGCGTGAGACCACCACCGTGCCGGTCGCGCCGTCCGCCAGCTTGCCGGTGGCGACCTGGGCGTCCGGTGCGGCGAGCACCGTCGCCAGCTCATCGGCGCGCTGGCGTGTCTCCTGTGCCCGCCGGAGCGCGTCCTGTGCCTCCTGGTGCTGCCACACCGCGATACCGCCGAACGCGACGGCCGCGGCCAGACAGGCCGCCGGCGCGAACCGGGACAGCGCGCGTCCGTGCCCGCGTCCGTGCCCGCGCCCCGCGTCATCGCCCGAACGGGGGAGCGGGATGACCCTCGGCGGTTCCTGCCGTTCGGTGGCGATACGCCGGAGCACCCGCTCTTTGAGGGCGGGCGGCGGGGTCACGGACACGGCCTGTCCCAGCCGGGCGGCGGTGGCGGTCAGTTCTCCCACCTCCTGGGTGCAGTCCGCGCACACCGCGAGATGGCGTTCGAACTCGGCGCGCTCGCCGGGCTCCAGGGCGTGCAGCGCGTACGCGCCGGTCAGCGTGTGCGGATCGGTTGTGGTCACGGCCGTACCCCCAGACAGTCGCGCAGCCGGATGAGCCCGTCACGCAGGCGTGTCTTGACCGTGCCCAGGGGGACCGAGAGCAGGTCGGCCACCTCCCGGTAGGCCAGGCCCTGGTAGTACGCGAGGGTCACGGACTGGTGCTGGAGCTCGGTCAGGGTCCGCAGACAGCGGCGTACCTGCTCGCGTTCGAGACCGGCCTCCACCTCCTCGGTCACCTCGTCGAAGGCCGGGACGCGTTCCAGCAGCGCCGCCCTGTGCTCCCGGTCGCTGGACGCCTGGGCCGAGCGCACCCGGTCCACCGCGCGCCGGTGGGCGAGGGTGAGCACCCAGGTCATGACGCTGCCGCGGGCACGCTCGTAGCGGGCGGCGGAGCGCCAGACCTCCAGCAGTACTTCCTGGGCCACCTCCTCCGACTGGGCCGGATCGCGCAGCACGGAGCGGACCAGGCCCAGGACGGGGCCGCAGACCCGGTCGTACACGCGCGCGAAGGCGTCCTGGTCGCCCTTGGCCACGCGGCCGAGCAGTTCCGGCAGGTCGGGCCCCACCGGAGCGGGTCCGCCGATGTACACGGCTTCTTTCACGCGGCTTTCCTCCAAGACGTCCTGGACTACCTCAGCACGTATTCGGAGCCGCTGCCGCGTCGGACTGGTGCCGGTTCCCGCGGAGAGGACGGAGAGGGCGGCAGAGCGGATGGAGACAGCCGCCGTCGCCACGATGACCCCGGCCACGACGGGTCCACGCCGCCGGCCTCGCGGCGGCCGTCCTGCCGCGCGGCCATGACCGGTACGGGAGATACCGGACACCGGACGGGGCTCAGCGCGTCTCCTGCTCCTGCTCCACCTGCTCGTTCCACTGGCGCTTGACGGCGCGCCAGGCCTCGTCGGTCGCGCCGAGCCGCCAGTACCCCGAGGCCGACAGCCGCTCGCGCGGGACGTTCCGCTCCAGCCGCAGATGACGGCGGAGGTCCTTCACAAAGCCGGCCTCGCCGTGCACAAAGGCGTGGACATCACCCGCGGGGAACTCCAGCTCGCGTACGGCGGCGACCAGGGCCTCGCCGACCGGGCGGTCGCCCCGGTGCAGCCAGGTGATCCCCGTGCCGTCCGGTGCCGTGATCTTCTGCTCCTCCTCGGGGCCCGCGATCTCGACGAAGGCATGCACGGGTGTGCCCGCCGGAATTCGCTCCAGCGAGGCGGCGATCGCGGGCAGGGCGCTCTCGTCCCCGGCCAGCAGATGCCAGTCCGCCGCCGGGTCCGGCGCGTACGAGCCGCCGGGCCCGAGGAACCGTACGGTCTCTCCCGGCCGCACCCGCGCCGCCCACGGTCCGGCCAGACCCTCGTCGCCGTGCACCACGAAGTCGACGGTCAGCTCACCGGCGTCCTGATCCCAGGCGCGCACGGTGTACGTACGGGTCGTGGGCCACTGGTCGCGCGGGAACTCCGCGCGGATCCGATCCATGTCGAACGGTTCGGGATAGGTCACCCCGTCCGCGGCGAACAGCACCTTGATGTAGTGGTCGGTGAACTCACCGGCCTCCACTCCGGCCGCCCCCTCACCGCCCAGAACGACACGCACCATGTGCGGAGTGAGCCACTCGGTACGCACGACCTGTGCCTCACGCGCCTTCGGTGCCCTGCGGGCCGGCTGTTCTGCCACGGTGGTCTCCCCAGACTCTGGTGATGCTTAGGGTTACCTAAGCTAACACCTCGCCCGTGCGGGAGCCCGGCCGTGGACCTCAGCTCTTGAGCGTGACCAGAAGTCGCTGGAGGGCGCCGCCGAGCCCCCACCGGACCCCGAGCGCCTCGACCAGTGCCGGATCGCGCGGCTCCGAGGGCAGGGCGGGGTCGAACTCCGGCAGCGGAACGTCCCCCGCGACCCGGACCACCGTGGGCGCGACCGCCACATACTCCCGGGCCTCGTCGAGCCGCTTGCGCTGCGACGGGGTGAGCTTCGAGCGCGGATCGTCCACCGCCGCCATGATCCCGGCCAGATCACCGAAGGCGTCCAGCAGCTTGGCCGCGGTCTTCTCGCCGATCCCCGGCACCCCGGGCAGACCGTCGCTCGGGTCGCCGCGCAGCAACGCCAGATCGACATACCCGGGTCCGTCGACCCCGTACCTCTCGCGCAGCACCGCCTCGTCGGTGAGCTGGAGCGTGCCCACCCCCTTCAGGGGATAGAGCACCCGGACACCACGGGCGTCGTCGACGAGCTGATAGAGATCCCGGTCGCCGGTGACGATGTCCACCGGGCCCTTCGCCCGGCCGGCCAGTGTGCCGATCACATCGTCCGCCTCGTACCCCGCGACGCCGACCCGGGCGATTCCGAGCGCGTCGAGCACCGCCTCGATGACCGGGACCTGGGGCGCGAGCGTGTCCGGGGTCTCCTCCTCGTCGGGCCCCTCCGCCCGCTCCTCGGCGACCCGGTGGGCCTTGTACGACGGAATCAGGTCCACCCGCCACTGGGGCCGCCAGTCCGCGTCCATACAGGCCACCAGCTCGTCGGGGCGGTGGTCCTGGACCAGGCGTGCGATGAAGTCGAGCAGTCCGCGCACCGCGTTGACCGGGGTGCCGTCCGGGGCCCGCACGGAGTCGGGGACCCCGAAATAGGCCCGGAAGTAGAGGGAAGCGGTGTCGAGGAGCATCAGGCGTCGCGTCACAACCCCGATGATGCCCCAGCCCACTGACAGCCGCCGTCGGCCGCCGCCACCGGCCGCCGCCGTCAACCGCCGTCGGCCGCCGCGCGCCGGCCGCGCCGGCCGAGGCGAGGGAGCTGACGGGCGGGGCGGGGTTCTGGGCCCACCGCCCGCAGCCCGCAACCCACTGCCCGCCGCCGTGCTGTCGGGCAGATGCCGGGGGCCTTTGCTAATCACCCGCCGACGCGCATCATTGATCCCGGGGGGCCGCCCGCTTCCCTCGCCCGCGTGTTCGCATCGGCCGGGGTTCGGCGGCGGGTGAGGCAGGACAGCTCTTGCACTGGCGTCAACTCTGAGAAGATGACGATCCGGTCGGGAGGGAGCCAGTCATGGACGACAAGGAAGCGCTCAGGGTGGGCGCGGCCGTCCGCAGGCGGCGCAGGTCCCTGGGCCTGACCCTGGCGGCGGTGGCCGCCCGTAGCGGACTGTCGGTGCCCTTCCTCAGCCAGATCGAGAACGAGCGCGCCAGGCCGAGCACCCGGTCACTGGAACGGGTGGCGGACGCCCTGGAGACGACCCCCGCACGGCTGCACGCCGCCGCCGACTCCGCGCGCACGGTCGATGTCGTACGCGCCGCCGACGTCGGACCGGGCGTCCGCCGGGTGGTCCGGGGCGGCCACCAGCTCAACGCCAAGGAATTCACCGGCGAGCAGGACACCGGCCGGGAGTACCAGCACCGCAACGACGAGATCATGTACATCGCCGACGGCGCGGCCGAGGTCGAGGCCGAGGGCCGCGCCTACCGGCTGGAGCGCGGTGACACGCTGTATCTCTCCGGCGGGGTACGCCACCGCTGGCGGGCCACCGAGCCCGGCACCCGTATCCTCGTCGTCGCCGTCGCCGAGCACATCGACGCGACCGTCGACCCCAGGCGCTGAGCGGCCGGCCGCCGTGCCAGGACCGCGCGTCGTCTCGCTCGTACCGTCACTCACCGAAGCCGTCGCGGTCAGCGCCCCGGGCCTGCTGGTGGGCGCCACCGACTGGTGCGCCCGGCCCGTCGGTCTGGATGTCGTACGGATCGGCGGCACGAAGAACCCCGATGTGACCGCGATCGCCGCGCTCCGCCCGGATCTGGTCGTCGCCAACGAGGAGGAGAACCGCGCCCAGGATCTCGCGGCGCTCCGGGCGGCCGGGCTGACGGTGCTGGTCACCGAGGTCAGAACGCTCGGCCAGGCCTTCACCGAGCTGACACGCGTGCTGGTGACCGGATGCGGTGTGGCGGCGCCGCGCTGGCTGGCCGAGGCCCAGGACGCCTGGGAAGCGCTGCCGCCGCCCGCGCACGGACCGCGCGCCGCCGTCGTACCGGTCTGGCGCAGGCCCTGGATGGTCCTCGGCCGGGACACCTTCGCCGGGGATCTGCTCGCCCGGCTGGGGGTGGTCAATGTGTACGGGAGCCATCCCGAGCGCTATCCGCGTATCCCGCTCGACGAGCTGCGGGCCTCCGGCGCGGATCTGGTCGTCCTGCCCGACGAGCCGTACCGCTTCACCGCCGACGACGGTCCCGAGGCCTTCCCCGGGCTGCCCGCCGCCCTGGTCGACGGGCGGTTCCTCACGTGGTACGGGCCGTCACTGGCCCAGGCGCCGGCGGCGCTGCGAGCAGCGCTCCGCTGAGCAGTCCGCGCAGCGTGTGCCACCCGGCCACCGCCCAGGCCGCCACCAGCAACAGATAGAGGCCCGTCGACAGCCACTCCAGCGCCACCAGACCTGTGTGTCCCGCCAGCACCTCGGCGCCCGTCACACACGTGCCGACCGGGAAGGTGAAGGCCCACCAGGTCATCGTGAAGCGCATTCCGCGCCGGGCGGCCCGCACCACCAGGGCCGCCGCCAGCGCCAGCCACAGCAGCGCGAACCCCAGCACCGGTACGCCGTACACCACGGCGAAGGCGCCCAGCGCACGCGCGTACGGAGCGCCGACCGCCCCGGGCGCCACCTCGCCGAGCCGGCCGACCGCCGTGACGGACTGCCCCAGCGGACCGAGCACCAGGAAGAGCGCCGGGGTCAGCGCGAGCGGCGGCGGGCCGTGGAGCAGCAGCCGGCCGAAGAGCAGCGGGAGCAAGGTCAGTGTCGCGAGCAGACTGAGCCCGAACAGCGCGTAACAGCCCAGCAGCAGCGCCTCGCGCCCCTGGCCCACGGGCAGATACGGCACCAGCGAAGAGCCGACCGCGGCGGAGACCATGGGCGGCACCACCGGCAGCAGCCAGACCGGCGACACCTCGCCGGGGGCCGGCCGGCGGCGTACGACCAGCAGATACGGAATCGCCACCGCGAAGACGAGACCGAGGACCGTGCCCACGCCGAACAGCGCGGCGTCCATGACAACAGCCGCGCGCTCCCCGAGCACATCACGGCCCACGGCCAGGGTGGCGGCCCCGACGGCCAGGGGCGCCATCGCCACACAGCCGTAGAACGGCGCCACGGCCGGATCGCGAAGCTGGGCACGTGCCCGGTCGCGATGGCACAGCCAGTGTCCCGCGCGGGCGGTCAGCAGTACCGCGAGCGCCAGCACGGAGAGCGCCCAGACCGCCACACAGCCGGCCCGCAGTCCCGGGACATCCAGGGGGAGCCCGGCACCCGCGGTGGCGACGATCGCGGTCCCCATCACCGTCGCGTACCAGTTCGGGCCGAGATGGCGGAGCCATGGCAGCCGGGGCACGGAGAGCCGGGGTCGCACCCGGGGTACGGCGTGCACCCGGGGTACGGCGCGCGCACCGCCGGAGGCCGCGGGGTGCGCGCTGGTGGGGTGTGTGAGTGCGGCCATGGCTCCACCCTCGCGCCCGCCCACGGCCGCCACCAGGCCCCTTGTCGCTATGAGGTCATAAGCTGGACTTATGACCGATGCTCCGTCCGCCGCCGCCGACCGCGCCGCCGCTCACCTCGCCGCCCCCTCCGCCGCGCCTCTCGCCCACCGGGTGCCCGATCTCGGGGCCCTGGAACTGCTGCTCGCCGTCGCCCGGCTCGGCAGCCTCGGCCGGGCCGCCCGTGAGCTGGGCATCAGCCAGCCCGCCGCCAGCGGCCGGATCCGGGCGATGGAACGGCTGCTCGGAGTGGCTCTGGTGGACCGCTCACCGCGCGGCTCCCGGCTCACCGACGCCGGGGCCCTGGTCACCGACTGGGCCGGACGGGTGGTGGAGGCGGCCGAGGCGTTCGACGCGGGAGCGCAGGCGCTGCGCGACCGCAGGGACTCACGGCTGCGCGTGGCCGCCAGTATGACGATCGCCGAATATCTGCTGCCCGGCTGGCTGGTGGCGCTCCGCAGGGCCAGACCGGACACCGCGGTCTCCCTGCGCGCGGGCAATTCCGCGGCGGTCGCCGGGCTGCTGCTCGCCCATGAGGCCGATCTCGGCTTCGTGGAGGGCACGGCCGTGCCCGAGGGCCTCGACGCGGCGGTCATCGGCCATGACCGGCTGCTGGTGGTCGCCGCACCCGGTCATCCCTGGGCCCGCCGTCGTGGCCCGATCGATCCGGGGGAACTGGCCGGGACACCGCTGATCCTCCGGGAACCCGGCTCCGGCACCCGTCAGGTGCTGGACGCCGGACTCGCCCCGTACGGCGGAGTGTCCGAGCCGCTGCTCGAACTCGCCTCCACCACCGCGCTGAAGGCCGCCGCGGTGAGCGGCGCGGGACCGTGCGTACTGAGCGAACTCGCGGTCGGCGAGGAACTGGCCGCCCACCGGCTCGTCAGGGTGCCGGTGGAGGGCATACGGCTCCGCCGCGATCTGCGCGCGGTCTGGCCGGCCGGCACCCGGCCCGCGGGCCCGGCCCGCGATCTGCTCACCCTGACCCGCGGCGCCCTCGGCTGACCGGCCCGCCCTGGTGTACGACGACCCTGGAGCCCTGGAGCCCTGGAGCCCTGGAGCAGGGAGTCCGGCGGCCGGCGGCCCGGCGCTCGGTCCGTCCGCGGTCGGACGGCGGGCGATCAGGCGGTGCGCGACCCCGCCGCCCGTACCAGCGCGCCGACGACCCGGGTGTCGTCGGCCATCTCGGGGTGCCACTGCACGCCCAGCGCCCAGTGCGGCTCCGGCAGTTCGACGGCCTCGACCGTGCCGTCCGCCGCGAACGCCGAGACGGTGAGCCCCTCGCCGAGCCGGTCCACGGTCTGATGATGGTGTGTCGGTACGCCGAACTCCTCGGGCACCAGATCGCCGTAACGGGTGCCGGGCACCGGCTTCACCGGATGCTCGCCGAAGGTGCCCCTGACCGGTGAGGTGTGCCCCTCCACATGCTGGACGAGCGTCCCGCCCAGCGCCACATTGAGCAACTGCATGCCCCGGCAGATCCCCAGCAGCGGGGTGCCGGACGCCAGCGCGGCGTCGATCAGGGCCAGTTCCCAGGCGTCCCGCTCCCGGGCCGGCGGTCCGGTACGGGGGTGCGGCTCGGCTCCGTACCGTACGGGCTCCACATCGGGGCCGCCCGCGATCACCACCCCGTCCAGCCGGGCCACCACCGAGGCGGCGGCGGCCGGGGCGTCCGGCGGAAGCATCGCGGCGAGCCCGCCGGCCCGCTGGACGATCCGGGGATAACCGGCGGGCAGCAGCGCCGCCGGCAGCTCCCAGACGCCCCACGCGGTGGACTCCTCCAGATAGGTGCTGATACCGATGAGCGGCTTCATACGGCGCTGTTCTCCCTTCGGTTCCGCGGATCTTGGGTCTGTTCCAGTCTGGCCCCGGGGCCGGTTCTCCGTACTGTCCTCAGCCGTGGTGTCCTCAGCGGCCGCGGTGTCCTCAGCCGCGTTCGAGTTCCGCCTCGGCGGCGGCCAGGGCCGCGAACTCCTCCTCGGGAGCGGCCGCGACCAGCCGGTGCCGGCTGTAGAAGATGAAGTACGCGAGAGCGACGGCGTAGACCCCCAGCGCGATGAACGCGGCGTCCTTGTCCACCAGGAAGGTCGCCACCAGCGCCGACAGGGCCAGTACGAACGCGGCGCCGGAGGTGAGCATGCCGCCCGGTGTGCGGTACGGCCTGGCCAGTCCCGGTTCACGGCGGCGCAGCACGAGATGGGACAGGGCCATCAGCGCGTACGAGATGGTGGCGCCGAACACCGCCACATTCAGCATCCGCCCGCCGTCGCCGGTGCCCGCCGCCAGCGCGAAACCGATCGCGCCCGGGATCAGCAGTCCGAGATAGGGCGCCTTGCGGCTACTGGTCAGGGAGAGGAAGCGGGGCAGATAGCCCGCCCGGGAGAGGGCGAAGAGCTGCCGTGATCCGGCGTAGATGAGCGAGAAGAAGGAGGCGACGAGACCGGCGAGACCCGCGTAGTTGACGAACCGGCTCAGCGCGGTCGGATCACCGTCCCCCTGGAGCGCGACCACCAGCGGATTGCCCGCGTCCTGGACGGCGGCCGAGCCGCGCGCGCCCGTCGCCGCGAAGAAGGTGATCAGCGCGAGCAGGACCAGCACACCCATGGAGATCGACAGAGCCCTCGGCATCGAACGCACCGGGTCCTTGGCCTCCTCGGCGGCCAGCGGCACCCCCTCCACCCCCAGGAAGAACCACATACCGAAGGGGAAGGCCGCCCAGATGCCCAGCACGCCGTACGGCAGCCAGGATCCCGAACCGAACGCGTCCTGGTCGACCGGGATGTCGTCGAGACCGCTCGCGTCGAACTCCGTGAACGCCCCGGCCGCGAAGATGAGCAGGGCCGCCACCGCGATGGCCGTCACCACGAGACTGAAGCGCAGCGCCTCGCCGACGCCCCAGAGATGGATGCCTATGAAGATCGCGAAGCAGGCCAGATAGACCGGCCAGCCGGCCGTCAGCCCGAAGAGATCGAGCGACTCGACATAGTCGCCGATGAAGATCGAGATGGCGGCCGGCGCGAGGATGTACTCGATCAGGATGGCCGTACCGGTCAGAAAGCCGCCCCAGGTGCCGAGCGCGCGCCGGGCGAAGCCATAACCACCGCCCGCGGTGGGCAGGATGGCGGAGAGTTCGGCGAGGGAGAAGACCAGACAGGCGTACATGACACCCATCAGCAGCGTGGCGATGGCGAGACCGCCGAAGCCTCCCTCGGAGAGACCGATGTTCCAGCCCGAGAAATCACCGGAGACGACATAGGCGACACCGAGACCGGTGAGCAGCAGCCAGCCTGCGCTGCCCCGGCGCAGTGTGCGCCGTCGCAGATAGTCGGCGTCCCGCTGGGCCGGGCCGGCCGGGCCCGCCGTGTCGGCCGTGGCGATGGGCGAGTCGGTGCCGTCGGACATGAGCAGCTCCTACCTCGGGGTAAAGGTGTGAGGCCATACCTTTGCGCTCCGGCTGGCCCCGCGCAAGACTCGTGCGTTAAACGGCTGTTACGGCTCCGGCCCTTACCCCTTCCGCGCCGGGGCGGCCCGGTCCCGCTCCCGCGTGACCCGTGGCGGCGGGGCGGCCCGCGCTCAGGTCAGAAAGCCGCGCAGCAGCGCGGCCGTACCGCCGCAGTGCTCGCGCGCGATCTCGCGCGCCGCGTCCGCGTCCTGGTCGAGCACCGCCTCGACCAGCGCCGTGTGCTGGCGCTGCGAGTGCTCCAGATTCCGCACGAGCAGCGGGATGCAGTCCAGCAGATCGTTGACCGTCGCCCGCACGGCGGCGTACTGGGCGGTCAGGGTCGCGGAGCCGGACAGCTCGGCGAGCGTGAGATGGAAGAGGGTGTCCAGCCTGCGGTACTCCATGAGCGCCGCGTCATGCGTCGCGGCCAGCGCCGAGCGCAGCCGCCGGGCCCGCTCTCCGGTCAGCCCGTCCGTCGCGCACAGCTCCGCCGCGCCCGTCTCCAGCACCTCGCGGAAGCGCAGGACATCCTCGATGTCCACCCCGGCCACCCGTCGGCGCAGCTCCTCCTCGGCGCCCCCGGCCGGGGTGCCGGGTCTGGGCCGTACGAACGTGCCGCCGTATCTGCCCCGCCGGCTCTCCAGCAGACCCTGGTCCTGGAGCACCTTGAGCACCTCGCGCAGCGTCACCCGGCTGATCCGCAGCCGGTCCGCCAGTTCCCGCTCCGCGGGCAGCCGTTCGCCGCCCGCCACCAGTCCGAGCCTGACGACCTGGAGGATCTGCTCCAGCGCCTCCTCGAAGCCGTTTCCCGCCCGCACGGGCCGCAGCACCGGAGTCAGCGGGTCCATCGGCTCGTTCTTCTTCGCCACGTCGCCGATTCCCCTTCCCAACCAAAGGTCTCCAGGAATACCTTATGGCTTCCGGCTGACCGAAGGAGGAGTATCCCCGTGGCAGACCGCACATCCCCGCTCGCCGTCGACAGGCTGCGCATCCTCGTGGAGAGCGGCGAGATCGACACGGTGGTCCTGGCGTTCCCCGATATGCAGGGCCGGCTCCAGGGCAAGCGGTTCGCCGCGCGCTTCTTCGTCGACGAGGTCCTGGAACAGGGCGCCGAGGGCTGCAACTACCTCCTCGCCGTCGACACCGATATGAACACCGTCGACGGATACGCGATGTCCTCCTGGGACACCGGCTACGGCGACTTCGCCATGCGCCCCGACCTCTCCACACTGCGCCGGCTGCCCTGGAACGAGGGCACCGCGATGGTCATGGCCGATCTCGCCTGGAGCGACGGTTCGCCCGTCGTCGCCGCACCCCGCCAGATCCTCCGCCGACAGCTGGAGCGGCTCGCCGAGTACGGCTACACCGCACACGCCGGTACGGAGCTGGAGTTCATCGTCTTCAAGGACACCTATGAACAGGCCTGGGACAGCGGCTACCGCGGACTGACCCCCGCCAACCAGTACAACATCGACTACTCCGTCCTCGGCACCGGCCGGATCGAACCGCTGCTGCGCCGGATCCGCAACGAGATGGCGGGCGCCGGACTCACGGTGGAATCCGCGAAGGGCGAGTGCAACCCCGGCCAGCACGAGATCGCCTTCAAGTACGACGAGGCCCTGGTCACCTGTGACCAGCACGCCGTCTACAAGACCGGCGCCAAGGAGATCGCCTCGCAGGAAGGTGTCTCGCTCACCTTCATGGCCAAGTTCAACGAGCGCGAGGGCAACTCCTGCCATATCCATCTCTCGCTCCAGGACAAGCACGGCACCAGCGTCATGGCCGGGGACGGGCCGGACGGGATGTCGCCCGTGATGCGCCACTTCCTGGCGGGACAGCTCGCCGCGCTCCGGGACTTCTCCCTGCTGTACGCGCCCACCATCAACGCGTACAAGCGCTTCCAGCCGGGCTCCTTCGCGCCCACCGCCGTCGCCTGGGGCCATGACAACCGCACCTGTTCGCTGCGGGTGGTCGGCCACGGCCGGTCCCTGCGCTTCGAGAACCGGCTGCCCGGCGGGGACGTCAACCCGTATCTCGCCGTCGCCGGTATGGTCGCCGCCGGACTGCACGGCATCGAGAACGCGCTGGAACTCCCCGAGGCGTGCGTGGGCAACGCCTACACCGCCGCCTACGAGCAGGTCCCGACCACCCTGCGGGAGGCCGCCGAACTCTGGGAGAACAGCACCCTCACGCGCGCGGCCTTCGGCGACGACGTCGTGGCGCACTACAGCAATATGGCCCGTGTCGAGGTGAAGGCCTTCGACGCCGCGGTGACCGACTGGGAGCTTCGCCGCTCCTTCGAACGTCTGTGAGGAACGACGTGCACACACATCAGGCCGCCGGACATCTTGTCCTCAACCCGGCCACCGGGGAGACCGTCGCCACGGTCCCGGCGACCACCCCGGCCCAGGTCGACACGGCCGTACGACGGGCCGCGGCGGCCCAGCTCCGATGGGCGGCCCTGGCCCCCGCCGAGCGCGCGCGGCTGCTGCGCCGGTTCGCCGCCGTCGTCGACGAGCACAACGAGGAACTGGCCCGGCTGGAGGTCGGCGAGGCGGGCCACACCCTCGGCAACGCCCGCTGGGAGGCCGGCAACGTCCGTGATCTGCTCGACTACTGCGCCGGGGGAGTGGAGCGGCTGAGCGGCCGGCAGATCCCCGTGGCCGGAGGACTCGACATCACCCTGCTGGAGCCGCTCGGTGTCGTCGGAGTGATCGCCCCCTGGAACTTCCCCATGCCGATCGCCGCCTGGGGCACGGCCCCCGCCCTGGCCGCGGGCAACGCCGTACTTCTCAAGCCCGCCGAGACCACTCCGCTCACCGCGCTGCGGCTGGCCGAACTCGCCCTGGAGGCAGGGCTTCCCGAGCACCTCTTCCAGGTCCTGCCCGGCGCCGGCGAGGTGGCGGGCAACGCGCTGGTCGAGCACCCCGGGGTCGCCAAGATCGTCTTCACCGGCTCCACCCGGGTCGGCAAGCAGATCATGGCCAAGTGCGCCGCCCTGGTGAAGCGTGTGACCCTCGAACTCGGCGGCAAGAGCCCCAATATCGTCTTCGCCGACTCCGATCTCGAACAGGCCGCCGCCACCGCCCCGATGGCGTTCCTCGACAACGCCGGCCAGGACTGCTGCGCCCGCACCCGAATCCTCGTCCAGCGTGATGTCCACGACCGGTTCCTGGAACTGCTCGCCCCGGCCGTCGAGTCGGTCGTCGTCGGCGACCCGTCCGACGAGAGGACCCAGATGGGCCCGCTGATCTCGGCCGTCCAGTTGGAGCGCGTGCGGTCGTATGTCCCCGAGGGCGTCAAGGGCATCCGCGGGAGCGCCCCCGGCGGCCCCGGCTTCTGGTTCCCGCCGACCGTCCTCACCGATGTGGACCCGGACTCCCCGGTCGCCACCGAGGAGGTCTTCGGACCGGTCGCCGTCGTCCTGCCCTTCGAGGACGAGGAGGACGCCGTCCGGCTGGCCAATGCCACCGACTACGGTCTCGCCGGCTCTGTCTGGACCCGCGATCTCGGCCGTGCCCTGCGGGTCTCGCGCGGGGTCGCCGCGGGCAATCTGTCCGTCAACTCCCACAGCAGCGTCCGCTACGGGACTCCGTTCGGCGGCTACAAACAGTCCGGCCTCGGCCGTGAACTGGGCCCCGACGCCCTCGCGGCCTTCACCGAAACCAAGAACGTCTTCATCAGCACGGAGGCCTGAGCCATCATGACCGCCCCCACCAACGACACCGTCTGCCGCCGCCTGGTCGGCCGTACCGCCGTGATCACCGGAGCCGGCAGCGGCATCGGGCTGGCCACCGCGCGCCGGCTCGCCTCCGAAGGCGCGCACATTGTCTGCGGAGACATCGACGAGAGCGCGGGCAAGGCCGCGGCCGACGCGGTCGGCGGGACCTTCGTACGGGTCGATGTCACCCGTGCCGACGAGGTCGACACGCTCTTCAAGACGGCGTACGACACCTATGGCAGCGTCGACATCGCCTTCAACAACGCCGGTATCTCACCGCCCGAGGACGACTCGATCCTCACCACGGACCTCGACGCGTGGAAGCGCGTCCAGGACGTCAACCTCACCTCCGTCTATCTCTGCTGCAAGGCCGCCATCCCTTATATGCGGCGCCAGAAGAAGGGGTCCATCATCAACACGGCGTCCTTCGTGGCACGGATGGGCGCGGCGACCTCGCAGATCTCCTACACCGCCTCCAAGGGCGGGGTCCTCGCGATGTCCCGTGAGCTGGGAGTGCAGTTCGCCCGCGAGGGGATCCGGGTGAACGCGCTGTGCCCGGGGCCCGTCAACACCCCGCTGCTCCAGGAACTGTTCGCCAAGGACCCGGAGCGGGCCGCGCGCAGGCTGGTGCATATCCCGGTCGGCCGGTTCGCCGAGGCGGACGAGATCGCGGCGGCGGTCGCCTTCCTCGCCAGTGACGACGCGTCCTTCGTGAACGCCACGGATTTCCTGGTCGACGGCGGTATCTCCGGGGCATACGTCACCCCGCTCTAGATCATGCCCACGACCAGGACAATGACCAGGACCAGGGACACGACCACGACCACGAATTGAGCGGAGCCGAGCCGAGCCGGTTCCGTCTCCCTCCCCACAGAGGGGGACGGAACCGCGCCCGTCACGCGACCTCAGAGGAACGTACGGCCCTCGCCCCGGTATGTCGGGGCGGTCGCCACCACACGGTCGCCCTCCACCAGGTGCAGAGTGTCGAACCGCTCGCACAGCTCACCGGCCTTGGCGTGCCGGAACCAGACCTTGTCGCCGATCAGCAGATCGTCGGCCGCCGATCCGAGCAGCGGCGTCTGCACCTCACCGGCGCCCTCCTGCCCGTCGTAACGGAGCCCTTCGGGCAGATACGGCACCGGCAGCCGGTCCGGGCCCGCCGCCCCGGACGCCGGATAGCCGCCGCCGAGCACGGTCACCACACCGACGCCGGGCCTGCGCACGACGGGCTGGGCGAAGAGCGCCGCCGGACGGCCCGTGAACGATGTGTAGTTGTCAAAGAGCCGTGGCACATAGAGCCCAGAGCCCGCGGCGATCTCCGTCACGGCATCCTCGGCGGCGGTGTGCTGCACACTGCCCGTGCCGCCGCCATTGACGAACTCCAGCTCCGGGGCGACGGTCCGTACGGCACGCACCACCGCGGCGCGCCGCTCCGTCAGCTCTTTGCGGGCCGCGGCCTGCATCAGCCGGATCGCCCGCGAGCGCAGCGGCCGGCCTGCCAGGGCGTCCCCTACCCCGGCGATGTGGCCTTCGTAGGCCATGAGCCCGACCAGCCGGAATCCGGGGCGCCGGGCTATCAATCTGGCCAGCTCGGCCAGTTGGGCCGGCTCGCGCAGAGGGGAACGTCGTGCACCAATCCTGACCCGGCCGCCGAACAGCCGCAAGGCCGTGTCCAGTTCCAGACAGATCCGGAATTCTTCCTTCCCACCACCGCGTGCCGCGTCGATCAGATCCAGCTGCGCCGGGTCGTCGATCATCACGGTGACGGCGGCGGCGAGCTTGGGATCGGCGGCCAGTTCCGCGTAGGCGGCGCGGTCGGCCGAGGGATAGGCGAGGAGCACGTCCTCGAACCCGGCACGCGCCAGCCACAGCGACTCGGCGAGCGTGAACGACATGATCCCCGCGAAGCCCTCGCGGTCCAGTACCCGTTCGAGCAGTGTCCGGCAGCGCACCGACTTGCTGGCCACCCGGATCGGCTTGCCCCCGGCCCTGCGTACGAGATCGTCGGCGTTGGCGTCGAACGCGTCGAGATCGACGAGAGCCAGAGGGGCGTCGAGATGAGCGGTGGCCCGGTCGTACCGGGCCCGGTCGGTGGAGCGCGGAGTCATGGGCAGAGCTTGCCAGACCCGATTACCGCACGGTAGGGGGATGATCTGGGCAGAACGCCCCGGGCCTCGGCGCTCGTTCCCGCCGGGCCTGTCCGAGCCCGTAGAGTGACGCACACGCGGCGGCGAACGGGCTTGTCCCGTACGGCGGGACCGGTGTGCGCGGGACCGATACGCGTGCGGACCGGCGCGCGCGAACCACCGGTGCGCGGTGGACCGGTGGTGGACCGGTTCTCCGTGGGGCGGTCCGAGGCGGATGAGTCTGTACGGCGTCACAGGGGGGCGGATGAGCACCGAAGCACGACGCCCTCCCGTACCACCACGTCCCACGGCACCTCCGGCCCGGCCCGGCCAGGCCGCCCCCGAGACCGCTCCGCCTGGCACGCCCGCGACACCTCCGGAGCCCGCGCGCACGGAGCTCCCGCGTGCCGGTGCCTCGCGTACCGGTATTCCGCGCACGCCGGCGGTGCCCACGGCCCCACGTATCCCCGACGCCCCGCTGCCGCCGACGCGGCCGCCCGGCCCGCCACGGATACCGCCGCCGCCGTCGAGCCCGCCGACGGCCACCGCCCGTACCGCCCCCCGTACCGCACCGCCGTCGGCCGGCCCGGCCCCGGCGGCCGGCGTCCCACGGCCCCGTGGCGCGGGCCGCCCCGTCGCCGAACCTCCCCAGGACGAGATCACCACCAGACTGCGGGTCGTATCCCCGGGTCCGACCCCGCCGCCCCCGCCGCCCCCGTCATGGGTCCCGCCCCTCGGCGGCAGCGGTACCGGAACCGGAAGCTTCGGCGGATTCGGGACCGGAATCGGAAGCGGGACCGGAGCGGGAGCCGGTGCCGGCCTCGCGCCGGGGCCGGAGTCCCCGATGGAGACCACCACCCGGCTGCGGCTCGTGCCCGCCAGGCGCCCCGTCAGAACGGCCGCCGCCGTCACCTGTGTCGTACTCGGCCTCGGGCTCATCGGAGGCGCCGTCACCGGCAGTTGGCTGACCGGGAATTCGGCCGCCGAACCCGCCGCCCGCGACACCTACACCACCGCGCGCGCCCTCTGGCACAGCGTCCCCGTCGACACACTCTTTCCCCCCGCGCTCAAGGGCGACGGCGCGGGCCCCGGCGGCGCGGACCGCGAGTGGACCCGGCTCGGTGTCGCGCCCGACAGCGGGTGCGCCGGCACCCTCGACCCCCTCCTTCTGGGCATCCTGCGCCCGGTCGGCTGCGCGCGCGTGCTGCGTGCCACCTACGCCGACGCCACGTCCACCAGCGTGACCACCGTGGGGCTCGTCTTCACCGATGCCGAGCCCGTCGGGATGGACGCCCTGAGCACCCGGTTCCGCACCGAGGGGCTCACCGGACGCACCGATCTGATGCCCCTGACCTTTCCCGTCGAGGGCACCGTCGCGGCCGGGTTCGGTCCCGCGCAGCGCGCGAGCTGGACGGTGAGCGTCCTCACCGAGGCACCCGTCGTCGTGTACGCCGTCTCCGGCTTCGCGGACGGACGTACCGTCACCACGCCCCAGCCCGTCGACAAGGCCATGGCCAAGGGCGCCACCTCCGCGCCCGCGCAGGCCGGGCTGGGCCATGAGGCCAAGGGCATCGCGGACCGGATCGAGCGAGGACTGCGCACGACCTTGAGCGCGGACAGGGTGGTCCCCTGATGACCCCGGAACCCACACCGACGCCGACACCGACACCGACGCCCACCCCCCGTGGCCCACGCCGACGTCACCGTCTCGCCGCCGTGGCCGCCGCCGCGTCCTTCCTGCTCATCCCCGCCACCCCCGCACACGCCGATGCCATACGCGCTCAGCAGTGGGCCCTCGAAGCCCTGCACACCGAGCAGGCCTGGCGCACCTCCCAGGGCAGCGGTGTCACCGTCGCGGTACTCGACACCGGCGTCGACGGCAGCCATCCCGATCTCGAAGGACAGGTGCTGCGCGGCAAGGATCTGATCGGTTTCGGCGCCACCGACGGCGACCGCTCCTTCGCCCGGCACGGCACCGCCATGGCCGGCATCATCGCGGGACGCGGCCATGGGTACGAACGCTCGGAGGGCGTCCTCGGGATCGCGCCCCAGGCGAAGATCCTCCCCGTACGCGTGATCCTCGAAGGCACCGACCCCGCCCGCGCCAAGGCCCGTAACTCCAAGGGCGGCGCGCTCGCCGAAGGCATCCGCTGGGCCGCCGACAACGGCGCCGACGTCATCAATCTCTCCCTCGGCGACGACAGCGAGTCGGCCCATCCGGAACCGGGCGAGGACGCGGCTGTCCAGTACGCGCTCGCCAAGGGCGCGGTCGTCGTCGCCTCGGCCGGCAACGGCGGCGAGAAGGGCGACCACATCTCGTACCCCGCCGCCTATCCCGGTGTGATCGCGGTGGCGGCCGTCGACCGCTACGGCACCCACGCCGCGTTCTCCACCAGCCGCTGGTACGCCACCGTCAGCGCGCCGGGCGTCGATGTCGTGATAGCGGACCCGGACCGCCGCTACTACGAGGGCTGGGGCACCAGCGCCGCCGCCGCGTTCGTCTCCGGCGCCGTCGCGCTCGTACGCTCCGCGCACCCCGATCTCACCCCCGCCCAGATCAAGAAGCTCCTCGCGGACACCGCGCGCGACGCCCCCCAGAACGGCCGTGACGACGCCAGGGGGTACGGGCTCGTCGATCCGGCCGCCGCCATCGAGGCCGGCGCCGACCTGCCGCGTACGGATCTGAAGGGCCAGGCCACCGGATACGGCAAGCGGTACTTCGGCGGCGGGCCCGCCGTACCGCGCGCGGAGCCGGAACCGGCCGCCTGGCTCGCCCCGACGGCCGGCGGGATCGGCGCGGTGCTGCTGGCCTGCGCGGTGGTGCTCTGGCGCGGCGGGGTCAGACGCTCCGGCGCATACGGCGTACGGCACTGACGGCGGCCGTCTCGACCCGGGCGATCCCCGCGTCCAGGGACGTGTGCCCGTCGGAGAGCACGGCGATCAGACAGCCGTCCGCGCGCCCGACCGAGTGGACCACCCACAGACCGCTCGCCGTCCTCGGCAGCCAGCCGTTCTTCAGCGCCCAGCCGTCGCCCGCGGCCGACACGCCCCAGTCCTGTCCCGGTACCACCCGCTCCATCAGCCCCGTGACGAACCGGCGCGAACGCGCGTCCAGCACCGGACCGGTACGGAACACGGCCCGCAGAAGCGTGAGCTGATCGCGCGCGGTGGTCCGGGTCAGTCCCCAGGCGGGCGCCGCCGAGGTCCGTGTCATCCCGAGCCGCGCGTACGCCGAGTCCAGCGCCGCCACCCCGCCGGCCGCCGCGCGCAGCGCCGTCGCCGCGTCATTGTCACTGCGCTCCATCATGGCCGCCGCGAGCCGCCGCTCCCCGGCCGTCAGCCACCGTCCGGCATCCTGGGCCCGCAGCAGCAGCGCCGCCAGGATCGCCGGCTTCGCCACGCTGGCGCAGACATAGGTACGGTCCTCGCCGTACGCCGCCTCACGCCCGTCGGCCATGTCGTACACCGCGACGGAGAGATCCACCGGACGACCGTACGCCCCCGCCCGGACCAGGACGCACCGCGAGCGCGCGGGACGCGACGCGAGCGCGCGGGCCCTCCGGGCAGCCGGCGGGAGGAGACCGGATCCACTCGTCCGGGCTCGACTAGGCTCGACGCGTGACGCTCAAGAACATTCCCGACTCCGGTTTCTCCGACGACGACGGCACCGCCGATCCCGCGCTGACGGCGGCACTCGCCGCCTGGGCCGCGGACCGGTCGGCGGAGCCACGGGTCCTGAGCGCGCTCAGGGACGCCCGGCTGCTGGTCCCCGTCGTCGCGGTGCTCGGTGAGACGGAGGAGGACGAGCGGGGGCTGCGTCATGAGAAGACCAGCGACATGGCCGTGCCGACACTGACGGCGGGCGACCGGCGCGCGCTGCCCGCCTTCACCTCCACCGCGACACTGGCCCGCTGGGACCCCGGGGCCCGCCCCGTCGCCGTACCGCTGCACCAGGCGCTCCAGGCCGCCGCGCACGAGAAGGCCGACACGGTGGTGCTCGATCTCGCCGGGCCGGTGCCGTACCAGCTCACCGGACCCGCGCTGCTCGCCCTCGCCGAGGGCCGTACCAGCACCGATCCGCTCGACGACCCCGCCGTGACCGGGGCGGTGCGCTCCGTGGCCGCCGCCGAGCCGGCGGTGCTCCGGGCGTATCTCGGTCCCGGCAGCGCGGACGGCACCCTCGCGCTGGTTCTGGACCCGGCCGCGCCCCCGGCCGAGGCGGCCCGCAGGATCGCCGGGGCCCTCGCCGCCGACACCGTGCTCAGGGCCCGCCTGGTACGCGGACTCGACCTGGCTCTGCTGCCGGCCGGGGCCACCCCGCCCGGCGAGCCCCTTTTCGTACGTGGATGAGTCCCCTCGGGGGTGAGTCCCCCACGGAGACGAGGGAGCGGGATCAGCCGTAGACCGGGCCCGTGTACTTCTCGCCGGGGCCCTGGCCCGGCTCGTCCGGTACGACCGACGCCTCACGGAACGCGAGCTGGAGCGACTTCAGCCCGTCCCGCAGCGGCGCCGCGTGGAACGAGCTGATCTCCGTCGCGCTCGCGTCCATCAGCCCGGCCAGCGCGTGGACCAGCTTCCGCGCCTCGTCCAGGTCCTTGTGCTCGTCACCGTCCTCGGTCAGACCGAGCTTCACGGCCGCCGCGCTCATCAGATTCACCGCGACCGTGACGATCACCTCGACGGCGGGAACCTCCGCGATGTCGCGGGTCATGGCGTCGAAGCCGGGGGACTCTTCGGGGGAGGTGGCGTCACTCATGCCCCATACGATAGGCGTACATGACGCGGGCTCCGCCCGTGGGAGCCGGTTGCGAGGCGGTACGAGCCCGTACGAGCCCGTACGGGCCGACACCCGCCGGCCTGAGCCGACGGGGCCCGAGGTCCGCCGGACCTGGTCCGGGGAATCGAGCGGTGAGCCGGCCCGTGGCGGTCACAGGGTTCGCACCATCCCCGGGGAACTGCTAACCTTGTGTTACGACCGGCCGGACATCCTTATGCCCGGCCCACAAGTGGAGGCTCCGCTCTCCCACCTGGCTGCCCCTGAGGGGCGGCGGGTCACCGGTCAGGTGGTGCCCATCGTTCCGTACGGACGATGGAGCCACCCGACGCGCCCCGTGGTACGTGCACGGCGGTGCTCCGGTAGTTAGAAGGAGCCCTGCCTGTGTGCCGTCCGGGGCATTTTTCGTGTTCCGCCGCGGTTGGTCCTATGAAACAGACGTTACGCGGCTGTCTGCCAGACAGTCGTGTGGTGCTACCGAGGAGGATCCATCAGCGCCGAGCCCCGCATCAACGACCGGATTCGCGTTCCCGAAGTGCGACTTGTCGGTCCCAGTGGCGAGCAGGTGGGCATCGTGCCGCTTGCCAAGGCCCTGGAGCTTGCGCAGGAGTACGACCTGGACCTGGTCGAGGTCGCGGCGAACGCCCGTCCGCCCGTGTGCAAGCTCATGGACTACGGGAAGTTCAAGTACGAGTCGGCCATGAAGGCCCGTGAGGCGCGCAAGAACCAGGCGCACACGGTCATCAAGGAGATGAAGCTCCGGCCCAAGATCGACCCGCACGACTATGACACCAAGAAGGGTCATGTCGTCCGGTTCCTCAAGCAGGGCGACAAGGTCAAGATCACGATCATGTTCCGTGGTCGTGAGCAGTCCCGCCCGGAGCTGGGCTTCCGGCTGCTCCAGCGGCTCGCGTCCGACGTCGAGGAACTCGGCTTCATCGAGTCGAACCCGAAGCAGGACGGCCGGAACATGATCATGGTTCTTGGCCCGCACAAGAAGAAGACCGAGGCCATGGCCGAGGCCCGCGAGGCGCAGGCCGCCCGTAAGGCCGAGCGTCAGGGCGGCACGCACGAGGAGTCCGCGGACACCATCACGGAGACCCCGGCCGAGGCATCGTCCGAAGCGTGATCCAAGGGGTGCCATCCAGGCGGCCCACGGCTCCGGTCCGGAACCACACACCAGAGATATGACGCTCCCGCGCGCCGGCTGGCCACAGTCGGCTGGGAGCGCCACTGACGAGGAGAGAACGGCGCTATGCCGAAGAACAAGACGCACAGCGGTGCCAGCAAGCGCTTCAAGATCACCGGCTCCGGCAAGGTGCTGCGCGAGCGGGCCGGCAAGCGCCACCTGCTCGAGCACAAGTCGTCCAAGCTGACGCGTCGCCTCACCGGCAACGCCGAGATGGCCCCGGGCGACGCCAAGAAGATCAAGAAGCTTCTCGGCAAGTGATGTCGCAGCCCCCGGTGACCGGGGGCGCGACAACAGGACCGGGACCCATTCGTTTCCGGGCCGTGTGAGTCCAACCACGGCCCCGCTACAAGGAGTTAACACGTGGCACGCGTCAAGCGGGCAGTCAATGCCCACAAGAAGCGCCGGGCAATTCTGGAGCAGGCCAGCGGTTACCGCGGCCAGCGCTCGCGCCTGTACCGCAAGGCGAAGGAGCAGGTCACCCACTCCCTCGTCTACAACTACAACGACCGCAAGAAGCGCAAGGGCGACTTCCGTCAGCTCTGGATCCAGCGCATCAACGCCGCTGCCCGCGCCAACGGCATCACGTACAACCGCTTCATCCAGGGGCTGAAGGCCGCCAACGTCGAGGTGGACCGCAAGATCCTCGCCGAGCTGGCCGTCAACGACGCCGGTGCGTTCGCCGCGCTGGTCGAGGTCGCCCAGAAGGCCCTTCCGAGCGATGTCAACGCCCCGAAGGCCGCTGCCTGATCTCCGTCAGGCCGTCTCTCCTTCACCCGGACCCGCAGGCACCGCGCCTGCGGGTCCGATGCGTTTCCGGCCGCGTACGTGCCCCGGTGACCCACCTGTACGACCCGTACCCGTACGACCCCTGCGCGTACGACCACGACCCACCCGTACGCCTGCACCCGTACGAGCCATCCGTACCAGCCATCAGACGAAAAGCGAGCCGCCGCCCATGGGCACCCCCGAGCTGATCTCCCCGCGCTCCCCGCGCGTCACGGCCGCCAAGAGGCTCGCCAAGCGCGCCTTCCGCGGCAAGGAACGCCGGTTCATCGCCGAGGGGCCGCAGGCCGTACGGGAAGCGGTCGCCCACCGGGGGGCCGGCGGCGAGCCCACGCTGACCGAGCTGTTCACCACGGTGGAGGCCGCCGAGCGGTACGCCGACATCGTCGACGCGGCACGGGCCACCGGGGCCCGGGTCCACCACGCGCCCGACACGGTGCTCGCGGATGTCTCCCAGACCGTGACCCCGCAGGGGCTGCTGGGCGTCTGCAATTTCCTCGACTCGCCGTTCGAGGACATCCTGCGTGCCCGGCCCCGGCTCGTCGCCGTACTCGCCCATGTCCGCGATCCCGGGAACGCCGGTACGGTGCTGCGCTGCGCGGACGCGGCGGGCGCCGACGCCGTCGTCCTCACCGACGCCTCCGTCGACCTCTACAACCCGAAGTCGGTCCGCGCCTCGGCCGGCTCGCTCTTCCATCTGCCCGTCGTCGTCGGAATCCCGGTGGAGCAGGCGGTCCGCGGGCTCCAGGAGGGCGGCGTCCGTATCCTCGCGGCCGACGGCGCGGGCGAGAACGACCTGGACGACGAGCTGGACGCGGACACCATGGGGGGGCCCACGGCCTGGATCTTCGGCAACGAGGCCTGGGGGCTGCCGGCGCAGACCCGTGCCCTCGCGGACGCGGTGGTGCGGGTACCGATCCATGGAAAGGCGGAGAGTCTGAACCTGGCGACCGCCGCGGCCGTATGTCTGTATGCCTCGGCACGCGCGCAGAGAGTTCTCCGCATGCGCTGAGGGGGTCCGCTCCGTCACATTGAGCTAGTAATGTTGCGGCTTCGGGGCCCACTGAGCTACGCGGAAGAGGTGGGATGCGGGCATGACTGTCGGGGCGAGTGGACCCGCCGTGGTCCAGGGACCTTTACCGCGCGCGGTCCGCGGTGCCGCCCCCGAGCGGGTGGCGGACCACGACGGCGACGCGGTGCCCGCCCCTGACATCCCGGTGCCCGCGCCCGACGGCTCCCCGGTGCCCGCCTCTGACAGCTCCCCGAGCCCCGCGCCGGACGCCGCGCCGGACGCCGTGCCGGACGCCGTGTCCCCTTCCGCTGCCGCCGGGACGCTCGGGTGTGTGATCGGTCCTGCGGGCGGTGATGACGCGGCGGTGGTCGACCCCGACGAGCTTCCCGACGGTCTGGTCGTCGCCGACGAGAGCGGGCGCGTCGTCTGCTTCAACGCCGCCGCCGCGCGTATCACCGCCGTACCGCTCTCCGAGGCCCTCGGCCGGCCGCTGGAGCTCGCGCTGCCGCTGGAGGACCTCAAGGGCCGCCGCTGGTGGGCGCTGACCGATCCGTACGGCGGGCTCGCCACCCGGGTCGGCCAGCCCGAGCGCAATCTGCTGCTGCCCGGCGGCCGTGAGGTGCTGGTCTCTGCCCGTTATGTACGTGCGTATCCGACCGGACCCGTCCGCCGGCTCGTCATCTCCATCCGCGGTACGGAGGCACGCCGGCGCACCGAGCGCAGCCACGCCGAGCTGATCGCCACCGTCGCCCATGAGCTGCGCTCCCCGCTCACCTCGGTGAAGGGGTTCACGGCGACCCTGCTCGCCAAGTGGGAACGGTTCACCGACGACCAGAAGCGGCTGATGCTGGAGACCGTCGACGCCGACGCCAACCGGGTCACCCGGCTGATCGCGGAACTGCTCGACATCTCCCGGATCGACTCCGGCCGGCTGGAGGTGCGCCGTCAGCCGGTCGACATCGCCGCGGCCGTCGGACGCCATGTCCAGGCGCACACCGCGGCCGGACAGTCGCCGGACCGGTTCCTCGTACGGATCCAGCAGCCGCTGCCCGATCTGTGGGCGGATCCCGACAAGATCGACCAGATCCTCGGCAATCTCCTGGAAAACGCGGTGCGCCACGGCGAGGGAACCGTCACCATCGAGGTGGCCGCCGCGTCGCTCCAGCGCGAGGCGAAGACAGAGAAGGGAACGTCCGTGACCGTGTGCGACGAGGGTCCCGGAATCCCCGAGGAGTCGATGGGGCGGGTCTTCACCCGCTTCTGGCGCGGGAGCAAACGCGGCGGGACGGGCCTGGGCCTGTATATCGTCAAGGGCATCGTCGAGGCGCACGGCGGGACGATCACCGTCGGCCGTGGACCCGGCGGCGGTGCCCAGTTCCGATTCATCCTGCCCGTCGGCGCCCCCGCCTACCTGAAATAGGATCTGTCGCGAAGCGTCAGGCAGGGCGGTGGCGGGCCGCGGGCGGGCCCGAGCGGCCCATGGGCCACTTCACCTTCGTACGGCCCTTAGACTCGACCTTTGGCAACCTTCGTGCCCTCAGTGATCGAGCAGGGTCGTTTCGCCAGCCAATCGGAAGTACGGGAAGAGATGTCGGCACCCAACAAGTCGTACGACCCGGTCGAGGTCGAGGCACTGAAACCGGAACAGATCGAGCGCGTCCGGGACGAGGCGCTGGCCGCCTTCGCCGCCGCCGGCGATCTCGACGCGCTCGCCCACGCCAAGACCGCGCACACCTCGGGCACCTCACCGCTCGCGCTCGCCAACCGGGAGATCGGCGCGCTGCCGCCGCAGGCCAAGGCCGAGGCGGGCAAGCGCGTGGGCCAGGCCCGCGCGGCCGTGGGCAGGGCCCTCGCCACCCGGCAGACCGAGCTGGAGGCGGAGCGTGACACCCGGGTACTGGTCGAGGAGGCGGTGGATGTCACGCTGCCCTACGACCGGGTCCCTGCCGGTGCCCGCCACCCGCTGACCACGTTCATGGAGCGGGTCGCGGACGTCTTCGTGGCGATGGGGTACGAGGTCGCCGAGGGACCCGAGGCCGAGGCGGAGTGGTTCAACTTCGACGCGCTCAACTTCGTCCCCGACCACCCCGCGCGCCAGATGCAGGACACCTTCTTCGTCCGGAGCCCGAAGGCCGGCGCCGCCGGTGGGTCCGCCGGCGGGTCCGGCGGGGATTCCTCCTCCGCGGGCTCGGGCGACGAGTCCGGCGTGGTGCTCCGTACCCACACCTCACCGGTCCAGGCCCGCACCCTGCTCGACCGGGAGCCCCCCGTGTACGTCGTCTGTCCGGGGCGGGTCTACCGCACCGACGAACTGGACGCCACCCACACCCCGGTCTTCCACCAGATCGAGCTGCTCGCCGTCGACGAGGGCCTGACCATGGCCGATCTCAAGGGCACTCTGGACCATATGGTCCAGGCGCTCTTCGGCCCGGACATGAAGACCCGGCTCCGCCCGAACTACTTCCCCTTCACCGAGCCGTCCGCCGAGATGGACATGGTCTGCTACGTGTGCCGCGGCGCCTCGGTCGGCAACCCGGACCG
This sequence comes from Streptomyces sp. NPDC055025, assembly GCF_053608565.1. Taxonomy (NCBI): domain Bacteria; kingdom Bacillati; phylum Actinomycetota; class Actinomycetes; order Kitasatosporales; family Streptomycetaceae; genus Streptomyces; species Streptomyces sp. NPDC055025. Next base: position 106,380 of record NZ_JBSGVS010000006.1, on the reverse strand, counting down.
GCCCTGCCGCACCTGCGGCAGCGAGGGCTGGATCGAGCTGGGCGGCTGCGGCATGGTCAACCCCAAGGTGCTGGTCGCCTGCGGCGTCGACCCCCGCAAGTACAGCGGATTCGCCTTCGGGTTCGGTATCGAACGGATGCTGATGTTCCGCCACAACGTCGAAGACATGCGAGACATGGTCGAGGGTGACGTCCGGTTCACCCGGCCGTTCGGGATGGAGATCTGATGCGCGTCCCGCTTTCCTGGCTGCGGGAGTACGTCGACCTGCCGGCGACGGAGACCGGCCGCGACGTCCAGGCCGAGCTGGTCTCCGCGGGGCTGGAGGTCGAGACCGTCGAGCAGCTCGGCGCCGGTCTCAAGGGCCCCCTGGTCGTCGGCAAGGTCCTCACCATCGAGGAGCTGGAGGGCTTCAAGAAGCCCATCCGCTTCTGCACCGTCGACGTCGGCACCGCCAACGGAACCGGCGAGCCGCAGGAGATCGTCTGCGGCGCGCGGAACTTCTCCGTCGGCGACAAGGTCGTCGTCGTCCTGCCCGGCGCCGTCCTGCCGGGAGACTTCGCGATCGCCGCGCGCAAGACGTACGGCAAGACCTCGCACGGCATGATCTGCTCCGGCGACGAGCTGGGCATGGGCGACGACGGCTCGGGCGGCATCATCGTGCTGCCCGACGAGCACGAGCCCGGCACCGACGCCATCGCGCTGCTGGAGCTGGTGGACGAGGTCCTCGACATCGCCGTCACGCCCGACCGCGGCTACTGCCTCTCGATGCGCGGGGTCGCCCGCGAGACCGCCATCGCGTACGGCCTGACGCTGCGCGACCCCGCGCTGCTCGACGTACCGGCGCCGAACTCCTTCGGTCACACGGTGACGGTCTCCGACCCGCGCGGATGCGACCGCTTCACCGCCCGTACGGTCACCGGTCTGGACCCCGAGGCCCGCAGCCCGCTCTGGCTGAGCCGCCGGCTCCAGAAGGCCGGTATGCGGCCGATCTCGCTCGCGGTCGACATCACCAACTACGTGATGCTGGAGCTGGGCCAGCCGCTGCACGCCTACGACCGTGCCCGGCTGGAGGGGCCGATCGGGGTCCGCCGGGCCCGGCCCGGCGAGAAGATCACCACCCTCGACGGCGTCCAGCGGGTCCTCGACCCCGGGGACCTGGTCATCACCGACGACCGCGGACCCATCGGTCTCGCGGGGGTGATGGGCGGCGCGAACACCGAGATCGCCGATCTCACGGCCCACCCCACGACGGGCGAGGCCCAGGGCACCACCGAGGTGGTCATCGAGGCCGCGCACTTCGACGCGATCTCCATCGCCCGTACCGCGCGCCGCCACCGGCTGGCCTCCGAGGCCTCCAAGCGCTTCGAGCGCGGTGTCGACCCGGAGGCCGCGTCCGCCGCCGCGCAGCGCACCGTCGATCTGCTGGTGCTGCTCGCCGGCGGCTCCGCGGAGGCCGGTGTCACCGAGATCATCGCGCCCTCCGCGCCGCACAGCATCGCCATGCCCGCCGACCACCCCGACCGCGTCGCCGGGGTCGCCTACGGCCGGGAGACCGTCGTACGGCGGCTCCAGGAGATCGGCTGCGACGTCTACGGGCAGGACGAACTCGTCGTCACCGTCCCGTCCTGGCGCCCCGACCTGGGCGAGCCCAACGACCTCGCCGAGGAGGTCATCCGGCTGGAGGGGTACGAGAACCTCCCCTCGACGCTGCCCACCCCGCCGTCGGGACGCGGGCTCACCGAGCGCCAGCGGCTGCACCGCCGGGTCGGGCGCGCCCTCGCGGGCGCCGGATACGTCGAGGCGCTGAACTACCCGTTCATCGGTGACGCGGTCCTCGACGCCTTCGGACTGCCCGCCGACGACGCCCGGCGTCGTACGGTCACGCTCGTCAACCCCCTCTCCGACGAGGAGCCGGCGCTGCGCACCACGCTGCTGCCGGGGCTCCTCACGGCGCTGCGCCGCAACGACGGCCGGGGCTCGCACGATCTGGCGCTCTTCGAGACGGGTCTGGTCTTCCGGCCCACCGGCGAGGAGACCGTACCGGTGCGGCTGCCCGTCGACCGGCGGCCGACCGAGGAGGAACTGGCCACGCTCGACGCCGCACTGCCCGGCCAGCCGCGCCGCGCCGCGGTCGTCCTGGCCGGGGCGCGCGAACAGGCCGGCTGGTGGGGCGCGGGCCGTCCGGCCGACTGGGCGGACGCCGTCGAGGCGGCCCGTACCGTCGCCCGGGAGGCCGGGGTCGAGCTGACCGTCCGCGCCGACCAGCACGAGCCGTGGCATCCCGGCCGCTGCGCCGCGCTCCTCGCCACCGTGGACGGCGAGGAGACACTCGTCGGCCACGCGGGAGAGCTGCACCCGAGAGCGGTCAAGGCGCTCGGAGTCCCGGAGCGCACCTGCGCCATGGAGATCGATCTCGATCTGCTGGAGCGGGCGGGCACCGGTGCGCTCCGCGCGCCCCGGATCTCCGCCTACCCGGTCGCCACCCAGGACGTGGCGCTCGTCGTGGCGCGGGACGTACCCGCCTCCGAGGTGGAGCGCGCGCTGCGCGAGGGCGCGGGTGAACTCCTGGAGTCCCTGCGGCTGTTCGACGTCTTCACCGGCGAGCAGATCGGGACCGGCCGGAAATCGCTCGCGTACGCCCTGCGGTTCCGCGCGCCCGACCGCACGCTGACCGTCGAGGAAGCCACCGCGGCCCGTGAGGCCGCCGTCGCGCTCGCCGCCGAGCGGACCGGAGCGGTTCTGCGCGGCGCGTAATCGCCAACGCGTAACACCTGGTCATACGCCGTCGTTGGACAGACGGCCGTCCCCTGAGGGGCGCCTCCGGATCTCCGGAAGCGCCCCTCACTCATTCGGGTGAGAAGTCCGGGGCGGGTTCGCCAACGCACATGCGTGATCGACACAATCGATCCGGCCACTACGGTCGACGTACGCCCATCGGCCTAGCGGCCGGCGGCCGAAGGGGGCCGACGGATGAATCGGACCAGGGCAGAAGAGGACGCGTCCGAGGACGCACCGGCCCCCTGGGGCGTCGTCGAGTGCGCGATTCCGGGCGGTGTGCTCGCCCTGGTGATCACCTGGGAGCTGACCTGCCCGCCCAACACGCACGACAATCTGATCCCGCGCATCGTGACCTGTGTGGCCTTTCTGCTCGTCGTGGCCTATCTGCTCAACCGGCTGCGGCGGCGCGGGCTCAAGGAGCTGAGCGAGGTCCGCGCCGTGGCGCGCGCCACGCAGGCGGTGCTGCTCCGGCCGCTCCCCGCGCGCCTCGACGGGCTGGCGTTCTACGCGCGACAGCTCTCCGTCTCCCGGGCCGCCGAGGTCGGCGGTGATCTGTACGAGGCGGTGGCCACCGCGTACGGCGTCCGCGTGATCATCGGGGATGTGCGCGGTCATGGACTGCCTTCCATCGGGGCGGTGGCCGCCGTGCTGGGCAGCTTCCGGGAGGCCGCCCATGACGAGCCGGGGCTCGACGGTGTACTGCGAAGACTCGACCGGGCACATCAGCGCCATCTGCGCGCGAGGTCGGGGCAGGAGACCGCGGGTGCGGAGGAACGGGCACGGGGACGCGACGGTTCCGGGACCACTGGTCCGGACGGTGGTCCGGGGAGTGGTCCGGGGAGTGGCGGCCCGGCGGCCGGCGGCTTCGGATCCGGCGCTTCCTGGCCGGGTGGCGGGGGATCAGGCGGCCGGGAATCGGGTGGCCGGGAATCCGGTGGCTGGGGGTACGACGACCGGGACCCGGAGGGGCTGTCGGCGGAGGAGTTCGTCACCGTACTGCTGCTGGAGATCGGGCACGACGCGGAGGTACGGGCTCTCAACTGCGGCCATCCCTGGCCCTATCGGCTCGGCCGGGGTGCCGTGCCTCTCGCGAGCGCCGAGCCCCTGCCGCCGCTCGGGGCGTTTCCGCTGCCCGTCGATCTTCCGCTCCAGCGGTGCGGGCCGCTGCTGCCCGGGGAGTCTCTCTTCCTGCACACGGACGGCGCCGAGGACGCGCGGGACTCGGCCGGGCGGTTCTTCGGCCTGGCGGAGGAGCTGGCCGGGGCCGCCGAGGGAATCTCCGGTGTACCGCTCTCGCCCACCGAGGTGGTGCGGCGGGTGCATGGCGCGCTGCTGCGGCACACCGGCGGACGGATCACCGATGACATGGCGCTGCTTGTCGTACGGAACGACCGCGCGCCGGTGCCGGTGCCTGGTCCGGTGCCGGTGCCGACGCCCGGCCCTGTGCCCGTGCCGGTGTCGACGCAGGATCAGGATCAGGACCAGGAACGGGCACCGGACCCGGACCTGGACCCGGACCTGGCCTTGGACCCGGAACCGGGTGCCCGCGAGGAACCATCGCCGCCGGAGGGCCGTACGCCGGATCACCGGTCACCGGGGGTCCCTCCCGTATCGGGTCCGTCGACGGACGAGCCCTCGGAGGGTCAACTCCCGGGCATGGACAGGCCGGACGGTCCACGGGCAGCGACTGAGCGGCCGCCGGGTTCGCGGGCACCGGACGGGCAGGCACCGGACGGGTGCGGACTGGACACCTATTCCCTTGGGCAGCGCCCGCCGGACACATATGTGCCGAAGACGCATCCACCGGAGCAGCGTCCGCCCGAGACGTACGCGCCGGAGCAGCGCCCGCCCGACACGTATCCCTCGGACATGTATCCGAAGGACATGTATCCGCCGGGTACGTATCCGCCAGGCACGTATCCACCGGACGCGCACGCGCCTGAGCAGCGACTTCCGGATCCGCACGCCCCCGAGCAACGCCCACGCCTCCGGCCGGGAATGACCGCGACCGGGGTACGCACCACATCCTTCCGCGGGTAGTGGGCGGCATGACTGACGCGGCCGGCGCCGCCTGCCCCGCCGCGGAGTGTCGGGCAGGTCGGCAGGACAGACGGCGCGGTTGCGGGCCACCGCACGGGACGAGGGGGAGTCGGCGGCCCGGCCGCCTCTTTGCGAGGCGATTCAGTCAATCGGCCCCGGGCGTCCGGCGGCAGAGCGCACAAGGTACGGATATGGGCATTACGTTCACACCCCGTGCGATTCCCACTACGCTGGGCCCCTCGCCGGGAGAGCCCGGAGGCCCCGGGAGGACCCAGAGGTTCGGAAGATCCACCGCGGCAGAGTCACCGGAGGGGCATATGCAGCCCAATACCCTGCTCGATTCCCTGCTCGACGAAGCGGGTATCTCCCACGCCGGACTCGCTGCCCGGGTCAATGAGGCGGGCCGGCTGAGAGGTCTGGCCCTGCGGTACGAACACACTGCGGTGGCGCGGTGGCTGAAGGGCCAGCGGCCACGCGGCCAGGTGCCCGATCTGATCTGCGGGGTGCTCGGCGACCGGCTGCGCCGTTCGCTCACCCTGGACGACATCGGGCTCGGTGTGGTGGGCGGGTCACCGGCGCCCGGCGCCACCCCGCTCTCCGGTTTCGTGGAGCGGGCCACCGCGCTCTGGCGCTGCGACGAACAGCGCAGGCCGCACATGGTGGACGCCCCCGCCGTCACCGGCACCCCCGCCGTGATCCCCGTCTGGGAGTGGGAGAACCCGCCGGAGGACACCGATGTCTCGCGCAGCGGCCGTACGAAGGTCGGCCCCGCCGATATCGAGCTGCTGCGCTCCGCCAGGGAGCACTACGAGCTGATGTACCGGAGGGCGGGCGGGATCGCCACCCGTGCCCGGATCGTCGGCTTCCTCAACTCCGAGGCCGCCCCGCTGCTGCGCGGCGGATACAGCGACTCCCTGGGCCGGCAACTCCACCGCGCGACCGGCGGACTGGTCGCGGTGGCCGGTATCTGCGCGTACGACTCCGACGCCCATGGACTCGCCCAGCGCTACTTCCACCAGGCGCTGCGGCTGGCCAAGGCCAGCGGTGACCGGGGGCTCGGCGCCTATGTCATCGCACTGCTCGTCAACCAGTCGCTGCACATGGGGGAGTACCGCCAGGCCGTCGCCTTCGCCGAGGCCGCGCTGCGGGCGGCGGGCCGTCAGATCACCCCGGCGCTCGCCGCCGATCTCTACGCGATGCAGGCCAAGTCGTATGCCCATCTCGGCGACGGCAGCGGTGCGCTGGGGTGCATCGGACGCGCGGAGAGGGAGGCGGAGCGCATCAGACCCGGTCACGAGCCGGAGGAGACCGGATACGTTCAGCCGGGTCTGGTGAATGTGCAAGTGGCGGAGGCGCTGCTGAGCCTCGGAGACCTGGTCGCCGCACGGGTGCATGCCACGGCGGCCGTGGACACCCCGGCGCACGATCGCGGCCGGGTGCACCGGCTCGCCATGCTCAGCCATATCGAGCTGCGGCAGGGCGAGGCGGACCGGGCCGCCGGAACAGCCCGGGAAATGGCCGAGCGGGCGCGGGGGATGGAGTCCCAGCGACTGCGGGACCGGCTGCGCGCCGTACGTGCGCAGTTGGTGGCCAGCGGATCCACCGACGCGGAAGCGACGGCCGAACTGATCGAGGGAGCGCTGCGCGTTCCCCTGTGAGCCCCTCTGTGAGCCCCCTCTGAGCCACCGTGTGCGAGAGCCGCTGCTGCGATATTGCCATCAACTTGTCGGAAGGTGGCAGAAAAATGCAGTGGACGAAACTTAGTGAACAAACTGTCTATGAGAACCGTTGGTTCCAGGTCAATCTGGCCGACGTCAAGCTCCCTGACGGCCGACGTCTCGACCACTTCCTGATCCGGCTGCGCCCGGTCGCCGTGGCGACCGCGGTGAACTCCGCCAATGAGGTGCTGATGCTCTGGCGGCACCGTTTCATCACGGACAGCTGGGGCTGGGAGCTGGCCGCGGGTGTCGTGGAGGACGGTGAGTCCATCGAGGCCGCCGCGGCCAGGGAGATGGAGGAGGAGACGGGGTGGCGTCCCGGCCCCTTGCGCCATCTCCTCACGGTCGAGCCGTCCAACGGGCTGACCGACGCCAGGCACCATCTCTACTGGGCGGAGGAGGCGACCTACATCGGTCATCCCGAGGACGACTTCGAGTCCTCGCGCCGCGAGTGGATCCCGCTCAAGCTGGTGCCGGACATGATCGCGCGCGGTGAGATCCCGGCCGCCAATATGACGGCCGGGCTGTTGATGCTCCATCACATACGGCTGGGCTGAGCCGGTTGGGCTGGGTCGGCCGGGCCGGTTGGGCTGGGCCGAGCGCGGTCGCCCTGACCTCACGTACTCCTGATCCGGCCGGTCGGTTCGCTTCGGGCGGTCAGGAGTACGAAGGTCAGGAATACGGCGGTCTGAGCACGGCGGTCAGGAATACGGCGACCAGGAGTACGGCGACCAGGAGTACGGCGACCAGGAGTACGGCGATCAGGAGTACGGATAGAAGCCCGCGCCGGTCTTACGGCCGAGCCGGCCCGCGTCCACCATCCGCTGGAGCAGCGGCGGCGCCGCGTACAGGGGTTCCTTGAACTCGGCGTACATCGAATCGGCGACGGAGGCCACGGTGTCCAGGCCGATGAGATCGGAGAGCTTGAGCGGGCCCATCGGATGGGCGCAGCCCAGTTCCATCCCGTTGTCGATGTCCTCGCGGCTCGCGATACCCGACTCGAACATCCGGATCGCGGAGAGCAGATACGGGATCAGCAGCGCGTTCACGACAAAGCCCGAGCGGTCCTGGGCGCGGATCGCGTGTTTGTCCAGCACGCTCTCGACCACGGCCTCGGCCCGCTTGATCGTCTCCTCGGAGGTCGTCAGCGCGGGAATCAGCTCGACGAGCCGCTGCACCGGCGCCGGGTTGAAGAAGTGGATACCGATGACCTGGTCGGGACGTGAGGTCGCGACCGCCAGCCTGACCAGTGGGATCGACGACGTGTTGGAGGCGAGGATCGCGTCGGGGCGGGTCACCACCTGATCGAGTACCTGGAAGATCTCGGTCTTGACCTTCTCGTTCTCCACCACGGCCTCGATGACGAGATCGCGGTCGGCGAACTCACCGAGATCGGTGGTGAAGCTGAGCCTGCCGAGCGCCGCGTCACGCTCCCGCTCGCTGATCTTGCCGCGCTCGGCGGCCTTCGACAGCGAGTTGTGCAGACGGGTACGGCCGATCTCCAGTGCCTCACCGGTGGTCTCGGCGACCTTCACCTCCAGGCCGCTACGGGCGACGACCTCGGCGATTCCCGCGCCCATCTGGCCGCAGCCCACCACTCCGACGCGGGCGATATCGGTCAGGATGTCGGTCACATCGTGCCTTTCACTGGTCCGTGTCCCGGCAGGGTCCCTCATGCGATTCCGGCGCCCGCCTCAGGACAGGACGTTACCCGGCGGGGGGATGCGGACGACCGGCCGGGGCGGGCATCCACGGCGGACAGCCGGGCCCGCCGATGACCGGCGGCGGGCCGGCGTGGCGGTGGCGTGGCCGTGGCGGTGGCCCGGCGGTGGCACGGCGGTGGACGAGGTGCTTGTGCGGTGGGACAGGCCGTACGGCAATGGACGGGAGGACAGCGCATGGCACACATCGGCAGAAGAGGGCTGGTGGCAGCCGCGACGGGGGCGGTGACCGCACTGCTGACGGCGGGGGACGCGGCGGCGGGGACCTCGACCGCGGGGACCTCGGCGGCGGACTCTCCGGCGGACTTCGCGACGGACTCCGCGACGAGGGACACCATGGCCGGGAACCCGGCGGGCGGGCACCTGGCGGGCGGGGACCCGGCGGGCGGGGTTCCGCGGCGCCCTGCTCCACACCGGGAGTTCCGTGGCATGTGGCTCGCGACGGTCGTCAACCGCGACTGGCCCTCGAAGCCGGGGCTGACGGCCGCCCGCCAGCGGAACGAACTGCTCGCGCATCTCGACACGGCCGTGGCACGCGGGCTGAACGCCGTCGTCCTCCAGGTCCGGCCAACGGCGGACGCCCTGTGGCCGTCGCCGTACGAACCCTGGGCGCAGTGCCTCACCGGCACCCAGGGCAAGGACCCCGGCTGGGATCCGCTGGGCACGGCGGTGCGCGAGGCGCACGCGCGCGGTCTGGAACTGCACGCCTGGTTCAATCCGTACCGCGTCGCGAACCACACCGATCCCGAGCGGCTGACCGCGCGCCATCCGGCCCGTGTCCACCCGGAGTGGGTCCTGCCCTACGGCGGCAAGCTCTACTACAACCCGGGGCTGCCCGAGGTCAGACGCTTCGTGCAGGACGCCATGCTGGACGCCGTCGCGCGGTACGCCGTGGACGCCGTCCACTGGGACGACTACTTCTATCCGTATCCGGTCGCCGGACAGGCCTTCAAGGACGACAGGGCCTACGCGTGCCACGGAGCCGGATTCCAGGACCGGGCGGCCTGGCGGCGGGACAACACCGACCGGCTGGTGAAGGAGACCGCCGAGCGGATCAAGCGGATCAGAGAGAACGCGCGCTTCGGGATCAGCCCGTTCGGGGTGTGGCGCAACGCCGCCACCGATCCGCTCGGCTCCGACACCAGGGCCGGCGTACAGACCTATGACGATCTGCACGCCGACACCCGGGCGTGGGTCGAGCGGGGCTGGATCGACTACATCGTTCCGCAGCTCTACTGGCACATCGGTCACGCTCCGGCCGACTACGCGAAGCTGCTGCGCTGGTGGGACGGCGTCGTACGGGGGACGGGCGTCGATCTCCATATCGGCGAGGCCCTCTACAAGGCGGGGGACCGCGCCCAGCCCGCGGCCTGGCAGGATCCGGCCGAACTGTCCCGTCATCTCACGCTGGCCAGGGAGTTCGCGGGGGTCAGCGGGCACTGCTACTTCTCGGCGAAGGAGGTCCGCGCCGATCCCATCGGGGCGATGACGCGCGTGGTGGCGGACCACTACGGCAGGCGCGCCGGGAAGTGGAAGTGACGGGGCGCCGGTCCCGTACCGGATGGCGGGGGTACGCGTCAGGCGGGGGCGGCGGATGTTCCGCGGTAAGACGCGCGACCGCTTGTCCGCGGTCAGGGTGCCCGATCCCGTTGCCCGGCCGCCTGCCCGCGGTCAGGTGTCCGATCGCTGGGTGACCGCGATACAGACCAGCACCGCGACGGCCGCCACCGGCGCGGCGGGGGTGAGGTGCTCACCGAGCAGTAGCACCGACCAGACCAGGGTCAGCACGGGCTGGGCGAGCTGGAGCTGACTGGCCTTCGCGATACCGATCGACGCCATGCCCCGGTACCAGACATACAGACCGAAGAAGGTCGAGCCCGCCGCCACCCAGACGAGCCCGATCGCCCCATGGGCCGTCCAGCGCGCCGGCTCCACGGCGAGGGCCGCCGCCGCGCCCGCCACCGACAGCGGCAGACATCCGATCAGCGCCCAGCCGATCACCTGCCAGCCGGGCATCACCCGGGCCAGCCTGCCGCCCTCCGTATAGCCCGCCGCGCAGACCAGCAGCGCGCCGAAGAGATACAGATCGCCGGCCGAGAGGGCTCCGCCGCTCTGCTGGACCGCGAAGGCGATCACTACGACCGCGCCGGCCAGCGCGGCCAGCCAGAACGTACGGGACGGGCGCCGGCCCGTACGTACCGCCGCGAGCGCGGCCGTGGTCAGCGGCAGCAGCCCGACCACCACGGCCGCGTGCGAGGTGGTGGAGGTCTCCAGCGCCAGCGTCGTCAGCAGGGGAAAGCCCACCACGACCCCGCCGCCCACCACCGCGAGCCCGCCCCAGTGCCGGCGCTCGGGAACCGGGACGCGCAGTGTCAGCAGAAAGCCGCCCGCGATCAGCGCGGCGAGAGCGCCGCGAAGGGCGACGAGCGACCAGGGGCCGAAACTCTCCAGCCCCCACACGGTGGACGGAAAGGTGAGCGAGAAGGCGACGACGCCCAGAGCGGCGAGCAGGGTGCCACCGCCGACCGCTATCGAAGTGTCTGGAGTAGCGCTATCCTGTGCTGTCATGCACGAGCGTAGCAGTGTCACAGGTCTGGCGGATTCCCTGCGGCAGGAGCTGAACCGCTACTCACCTGGTGGAAAGCTGCCGTCCAGCAGAGCACTGGTCGATCGTTACCGTGTCTCCCCGGTGACCGTCTCCCGCGCCCTCGCCCGGCTCGCCGCCGAAGGACTCGTCGTCACCCGTCCCGGCGCCGGGGCCTTCCGCGCGCCCGCGCGGACCGTTGCCCCGCCCCGTGGTGACACCTCCTGGCAGGAGGTCGCCCTCAGCGCCGACGCCGCCACCGAACTCGTACCGCGCGCGGTCGACGCCTCCGGAGTCCTGGTCACGCTCGCCGCGCCGCCGCCCGGGGTCATCGAGTTCAACGGCGGCTATCTGCATCCCTCCCTCCAGCCGGAGCAGGCGATGGCCGCCGCGCTGGCACGGGCGGGCCGGCGGCCCGGTGCCTGGGGCCGGCCGCCCACCGACGGGCTGCCCGAACTGCGCGAGTGGTTCGCCCGGGGGATCGGGGACCCGGTCACGGCGGCGGAGGTCCTGGTCACGGCGGGTGGCCAGAGCGCGCTGACCACCGCGCTGCGGGCGCTCGCCCCGCCCGGCGCGCCGGTGCTCGTGGAGTCGCCCACCTACCCGGGGATGCTGGCGGTCGCACGCGCCGCCGGGCTGCGGCCGGTGCCGGTGCCGGTGGACCCGGACGGCGTACGGCCCGAGCTGCTCGCCGCCGCCTTCCGGGCCACCGGCTCCCGGCTCTTCGTCTGCCAGCCGCTCTTCCAGAACCCCACCGGCGCCGTGCTCTCCCCGGCCCGCCGTCCCGAGGTGTTGCGGATCGCCCGGGAGGCCGGGGCTTTTGTCGTCGAGGACGACTTCGTACGCCGGCTGGTCCACGAGGACGCGGGCCCGCTGCCCAGGCCGCTCACCGCCGACGACCCCGACGGTGTGGTCGTCCATGTCTGCTCGCTCACCAAGGCGACCTCGCCGAGCCTGCGGGTCGGCGCGCTCGTGGCACGCGGTCCGGTCCTGGAGCGGCTGCGTGCCATCCATGTCGTCGACACCTTCTTCGTACCGCGCCCGCTCCAGGAAGCCGCGCTGGAACTGGTGGGCTCGGCCGCCTGGAACCGCCATCTGCGCTCCGTCTCCTCGGCGCTGCGGATTCGCAGGGACACCCTCACGGCCGCGCTCCGGGGCGAGCTGCCCGAGCTGGCCCTGCCGCACATCCCGTCCGGCGGTTATCACCTCTGGCTCCGGCTTCCCGACGGCACCGACGAGCAGGCCGTCGTCTCCGCCGCGCTGCGCGCGGGGGTCGCGGTCGCGCCGGGCCGTCCGTACTTCAGCGCCGAACCTCCCGCCGCCCAGCTCCGGTTGAGCTTCGCCGCGGTGGCGGGCCCCGCCGAGATCACCGAAGGGGTACGGAGACTGCGTACGGCCTGCGACGAGGCACTCGGCGCGCCGGGCCCCCGCCCGCCCGCCGGGTAGGGACCTGTTCCCCCCGTGACTGCCCGGGGCCCGTCCCGGCGACCGCTCAGGACCGTCCTCACGGCCGCCCGGGGCCTGCCTGGTGACGGTTGGTGTCCGGCCCGCCGCGAGGGTGACTCTTGACCTGCGGAGGATTCGGCTCCACGATCACGGCCATGAGTGTTCGGGTCACGTTGGTCGCCGCCGCGCGCAGCTCGGACGTGTTCGACGAGCGCTTCGACGACGACCGGCCGCTCGACCAGGTCGGATGGTACGAGATGCAGCTCGCCGCCCACACCCTGATCCCGCTGGCCGCCGCCGATCTCCGCTACTGCTCACCGACGCCGCGCAGCCGCGCCACCGGTGACGCGCTGGGCTTCGCGCCGCTCGCCCAGCCCGCGCTGCGCGACTGCGACATGGGCCGCTGGCGCGGCTTCACCCTGTCCGAGGTGGCGGCCCGCGAGCCGGCCGCCGTCGACGCGTGGCTCGCCGACCCGCGGGCCGCCCCGCACGGGGGCGAACCCCTGCTGGCCTTCATCTCGCGGATAGGGGGCTGGCTGGACACCCGCCCCGCCGAGGACATCGCCGCCATCGTCGCGGTGGCGGAACCGGCGGTGGTGCGGGCGGCGCTGGTGTACGCGCTGAAGGCCCCGCCCCGTACGTACTGGTACGTGGATGTCCGACCGCTGTCGACGGTCACCCTGACCGGTACGCCGGGGCGCTGGCACCTCCAGATCGGCTCGGGCGGCTAGCCGGCCGTGACGTCGGCGCCCGTCGTCCGTGGCCCGTGGCCCGTCGCCCGCCGGACAGAATCCAGTTGCCGGGACAGGACCTAGCCGGAGGAGTGGTGGCCCGGGGCGAGGAGTGGTGGGGAGCGTATGTCGTCGGGCGGCGGGGGGAAGTCGGCGACGGTGAGATCGATGTCCGCCTCGCACCCCGGCTGTCCGCATTCACACGCGAAGGCGAGGACGGTCGTCCTGGTGTCCCCGTGCGACCACGGACGCGCGAAGAACGCCTCGTACTGCCGGACCGTGGCGCGGTTGGCGTACCGCGACAGCCGTCCGCGCTCGGCCGCCGTCGTCGCCACCGGGCCCCTGGCGAGGGCCTCGGCGAAGAGTTTCTCCACCGCCGCGACCGTCTCCGCCACACTGTCGTGTCCGTCGACGACGAGTTTCGGGGCTCCGTACTCCCTCACCCGCGCTCCGATCTCCCCCACCAGCGATCGGTAGAGCGTGAGCGGGCCCGGTGGCAGATCGCGTGCGGCCAGCCGGGTCCGCTGGACCTCGGCCGACGGCAGCAGCCATACGGCGTGGCCGCCCGTGCCCACGACCGGCGGGGTGATGGGGGTCCCCTCGGCGATGATCAGCGGGGCGGCGGGCAGCGCGCGGAGATCGTCCAGGATCATCCGCCCGCGCTCATGGTGCAGGGACATGGCGAGCAGTTCCGCCTCGGGCGCGGACCAGCGTTCCTCGCGCGACAGCGACTCCCACCGGATCGCCTCCGGATGGCCCGCGGCGATGGCGCGGTCGCGGTGCTCCCAGGTGTGGGCGTCGGCGTTGTACCAGCGCAGCCCGTGCCGCCGGGCGATCAGCCGGGCGACGGTCGTCTTGCCCGCGCCGGGCGGACCGCCGATCCAGAGAACGTCGCGATGGGGCATGCCGTCCATTCTCGCCGTGCGCGGACGCCTTCGGAGACCGTGGGCCGATGCCTCCGGAGTCCGTCCCGCGCGCATTACCGTCCTCGCGCGCGCATCACCCCGTCACGCCGACCCCCTCACGCCGACCCTGTCACCGCGTTCCCGTCACTCCGTACCGAGCGTCTCCAGGATCTGTTCCCCGTACTTCGCCAGCTTGTTCTCGCCCACCCCGTTCACCGTGCCCAGTTCCGCCAGGGTCGACGGAGCCAGCGTCGCGATCTCGCGCAGCGTCGCGTCATGGAAGACGACATACGCGGGCACGCCCTGCTCCTTCGCCGTCGCGGCCCGCCAGGCACGCAGCGACTCGAACACCGGCACCGCCTCCTCCGGCAGATCCACCGGCGCGGCACGGTTCTTGGCCGTCTTCTCCGCGCGCGCGGGCCGGGCCGCCGCCTTCTCGGGTTCGCGCCGCAGTACGACGGGACGCCGCCCGCCCAGCACCTCGCCGCTCTCCTCCGTGAGGACCAGCGTCCCGTAGTCGCCCTCGACCGCGATGAGCCCCTGCGCCAGCAACTGCCGTGCCACGCTGCGCCATTCCGCCTCGCGCAGCTCCGTACCGATACCGAACACGCTCAGCGCGTCATGATCGAACTGGATGACCTTGGCCGTTTTCCTGCCCAGCAGGATGTCGGTGATCTGTCCCGCGCCGAACTTCTGGTTCCGCTCGCGCTTCAGCCTGACCACCGTCGAGAGCAGCTTCTGCGCCGGGACCGTGCCGTCCCAGGACTCGGCGGGTGTCAGACATGTGTCGCAGTTGCCGCACGCGCCGCTCTTCTCGCTGAAGTACGCGAGCAGTTGGACGCGACGGCACTCCACCGTCTCGCAGAGCGCGAGCATCGCGTCGACATGGGCGCCCAGCCGCCGCCGGTGCGCGTCGTCGCCCTCGGAGGTGTCGATCATCTTCCGCTGCTGTACGACATCCTGGAGTCCGTACGCCAGCCAGGCCGTCGACGGCAGCCCGTCACGGCCGGCACGTCCGGTCTCCTGGTAGTACCCCTCGACGGACTTCGGCAGATCGAGATGGGCGACGAAGCGTACGTCCGGCTTGTCGATACCCATCCCGAACGCGATGGTCGCGACCATGACCATCCCGTCCTCCCGCAGGAAGCGTGCCTGGTTCGCGGCCCTCGTACGGGCGTCGAGCCCCGCGTGGTACGGCAGCGCCTCGATCCCGTTCTTCACCAGGAACTCGGCGGTCTTCTCCACCGACGCCCGCGAGAGGCAGTAGATGATCCCCGCGTCACCGGCGTGCTCGGCGCGCAGGAGCTGGAGGAGCTGCCGCTTCGGGTCGTTCTTGGGCGCGATGCGGTACTGGATGTTGGGCCGGTCGAAGCTCGCGACGAAGTGACGCGCGTCCTGGAGCTTGAGGCGGGAGGCGATCTCCCCGTGGGTGGCCTCGGTGGCCGTCGCGGTGAGCGCGATACGGGGTACGTCGGGCCAGCGTTCGTGCAGCGCCGACAAGGCCAGATAATCGGGGCGGAAGTCATGGCCCCACTGGGCGACACAGTGCGCCTCGTCGATGGCGAACAGGGAGATCGTGCCGCGCTCCAGCAGCCGTACGGTCGACTCCACCCGCAGCCGCTCCGGCGCGAGATAGAGCAGATCCAGCTCACCGGAGAGGAACTCCGCCTCCACCAGGCGCCGTTCGTCCAGATCCTGGGTGGAGTTGAGGAACCCGGCCCTGACACCGAGCGCTCTCAGCGCGTCGACCTGGTCCTGCATGAGCGCGATGAGCGGTGATACGACGACCCCGACGCCCTTCCGCACCAGAGCGGGGATCTGGTAGCAGAGCGACTTGCCGCCGCCGGTCGGCATGAGGACGAGGGCGTCGCCGCCGGCCACCACATGGTCGATGATCTCCTGCTGGCTCCCGCGGAAGGAGTCGTATCCGAAGACGCGGTGGAGCACGCGCAGCGCCTCGCTGTCCGCTGCTGGGTCCGTCACCGGAGCCGTCTCGGGGCTCGTCGCGGAACTTGTCTCAGGACTCTCCTTCGGACTCGCCTCGGGACGGGGGTCGGAATCGGGAGCGCTCATCCGCCGATTCTACGAGCCTCCTACGACACCGTTCGGACGTTCCATGATCCAGGGGGCTCGCATATAGGACACGCACTGACCTGTATGCGACCTAGCGTCGGACGGGTCGAACGAACGGACCGGACGAACGGGCCGAGCGGAGAGGGCCGACAGGCCCGACAGCCGACGGGCCCGACGACCCCGGCGAGGCAGGAGAACCTCATGAGCTATGTGACCAGCAACCAGCCGACAGGCACCCCGACCTGGATCGACCTCGGTGTTCACGACACGCGGCGTGCGGCCGAGTTCTACGGGGCTCTGTTCGGCTGGGAGTTCGAGGCGGGGGTGGCGGAGGCGGGGCGGTACACGCTGTGCCTGCTGCGCGGACGCCCGGTGGCGGGACTGAGGCCGCTGGCGGAGCCGACGGCGGGGGAGGGCGGCTCCGGCCACTGGCGCGTGTATATCGCCACCGACGACTGCGATGACACCGCCAAGCGTGTCGTCGCGGCCGGCGGCACTCTCGTGGAGAGCCCGCAGGATGTCGGGGACCAGGGCCGCACGGCCCTGGTGGTGGACCCGGTCGGCGCCGAGTTCGCGCTGTGGCAGGGAGGTGCGCGCCTCGGCTGCGAGATAGTGAACGAGCCGGGCAGCCTCGTACGGAACGATCTGACCACCCCGGACCCCGGCCCGGCGCGCGCGTTCTATCCGGCGGTCTTCGACTACACCCTGGACGGCAACGACGATCTCCCGGACGCCGACTTCAGCTTCCTGCGCCGGCCGGACGGACATGAGATCGGCGGGATCATGGGCGTCGAGCGGGGAGAGCCGTCGGTCTGGAAGACGCTCTTCGAGGTCGCCGACACCGATGCCGCGACAGCGCGGGCCGTCGCGGCGGGTGGCACCGCGGGCGCCCCCTCGGACACGATCTACGCGCGGATGGCGGAGATCACCGATCCGTTCGGCAACAGCTTCCAGGTGGGCGCGAGGCCGCAGTAGCGCGCGCCGGGCCGACCGGGGAGCGGCACCGGGGGCCGACCGGGGGGCGCCGACCGGGGGGCGGCACCGTACCGGGGCCGCCCCGCGCACCCGGGGCCTCGGTCAGGTGTCGGCCTCGGTCAGGCGTTTGCCTCGGTCAGGCCCCGGCCTCGCTCAGGCGTCGGACCTTGAGGGTGTTGTCCGTACGCATGCCCGGCCGGCCGTCGGGCCCGTTCTGCTGTCGCTCGTGTTCTTCACAGATCTGCACCTCCCATTCCCCGTCCGCCAGGTCGAGGGATTCGAGGACCTCCTCGGGCGTGGGGAAGTGCACCTCGGGGTGCGGGTTCTCCTCCCAGGGGGCGAACCCGCCGTGCCCGACGATCAGAAGCACCCCGCCGGGTGCGACGGCCGACGCGGCGGTCCGCAGGATCCTCTCGCGGGGCAGGTCGCCGTAGGAGTGCAGGAAATGGGCCGAGACAAGATCGAAACGGCCCTCGGGGAAGGACACCCCGAGATCGTGCCGCTGCCAGTCGATCCGGTCCGCGACCCCCTCCGCCTCCGCGTGTTCGGCCGCGCGGCCGAGGGCGACGCCGGAGATGTCGGTGCCGGTGACCCGCCACCCCTGCCGTGCGAGCCAGACCGCGTCGGCCCCCTCGCCGGACCCCAGGTCCAGGGCCCGGCCCGGGTTCAGCCCCGTGATCTCGCGGACCAGGACGGTGTTGGGCCGCCCGCTCCAGATCCGGTGGCTCTGCTCGTAACGATCGTCCCAGTACTCCTCGTCCGAGGCGAAGTCCTCGGGGGACGCGACCTTCTCGTGGGACGCGTGGTCGTGGTCGTGGTCCTGGTCGGTCATCGCTGCCATGCCTCACTTTGCCGTGTTCGTCGACGCACGTGAGTGACGTGCCTCCGTCCGCTGGAGATACTCCGCCCGGGGGACGCGTTTGACAAACCTTGTTGCCGAGACGGCAAATGGAGGAATGGCAACCGACGACCTCTCCACCGTCCTGACCGCCGTGGGCCCGCGTCTGCGGGCCCTGCGGCGGGACCGGGGCACCACACTGGCCCAGCTCAGCGAGTCCACCGGGATCTCCCTCAGCACCCTGTCGCGCCTGGAGTCCGGGCGGCGCAAGCCCACCCTGGAACTGCTGCTGCCGCTGGCGAAGGCATACGGCGTGCCCCTGGACGAACTGGTGGACGCACCGCCGACGGGTGACCCGCGTATCCACCACCGTCCCTTCACCCGGGACGGCAGGACCTTCGTACCGCTGACCCGCCATCTCGGCGGGCTCCAGGCGTACAAGATGGTCCTGCCCCGTCGCAAGGAAGACTGCGAGGACCTGGAGCAGCGGGTGCACGAGGGGTACGAGTGGCTCTATGTCCTGGCCGGCCGGCTGCGGCTGCTGCTGGGGGAGCACGATCTCGTACTCGCCGCGGGAGAAGCGGCGGAGTTCGACACCCGCACTCCGCACGCCTTCACCTCCGCGGGCCCGGAACCGGTCGAACTCCTCAGCCTGTTCGGACAGCAGGGCGAGCGGATGCATGTACGGGCCCGCCCCAAGGGCCAGTAACGGCTGTTACGTCACGGTCATCCGCGGTCGTGGCACGGTCGCGTCGCGGTGGCGGTCACCGTCACGCGGACCGGCGGCGCTTCGACTCGGCGACCCTGTCGAGGGACACCTGCCACAGACGGGTGGCCGCGTCGGGGTCGAGCGCGTGGTCCGCGACGCCTTCGCGCGGGCCGCCCGGGACATGGCGGCGGGCCTCGTTGCAGTCCTCGAAATACCGGCCCCCCACGCCTTCGAGCCGCGGTGAGGTCGCTACCAGAACGGACATCGCCGCACCCTGCTCGGGCGTCTTGAAGACATACCCGCCGTTGGCGATCGCACCGGCGAGCTGTTCCTGGTCCATGTGCCGCGTCAGGTTCGACAGGATCGCCCCGGGGTGCACCGCGTTGACGGCGATGCCGTCGCCGGCCCAGCGGCGGTGGGCCTCGACCGCGAAGAGGGCGTTGGCCGTCTTGGACTGGTCGTAGGCGATCTCCGGGTCGTACGGGCGCGTGACGAAGTCGATGTCGTCGAAGTCCACCGCGCTCCCGAGATGCCCCACCGAGCTGAGCGCCACGACACGGGCCCGGCCGGCCGCCGCCAGCGCGGGGTGCAGCCCCGTGGCGAGCGCGAAGTGGCCCAGATGGTTGGTGGCGAACTGGAGCTCCCAGCCCTCCGGCGTCCGCGTCTCGGGCGACATCATCACCCCCGCGTTGTTGACGAGGATGTGGAGCGGCCCGTCCCACGCGGCGGTGAAGGCCTCGACGGAGCCCTGGTCGGCGAGATCGAGCGGCGCGACATGGACCTCCTTGCCGCCGGTGGTCGCCCTGATGTCCTCGGCGACCTTGTCACCGGCCTCGGTGTTCCGTACGGCCAGGGTCACTTCCGCGCCCGCGCCGACGAGCGCCCGTGCGGTCTCGACACCGATACCGGAGGCCGCGCCGGTCACGACGGCGCGGCGGCCGGTGAGATCGATACCGGCCACCACTTCGGCGGCGGTGGACCGGGCGTCGAAGGGGGTGGTGATGAGCGCCGGTTCCGTCATGGGACTGCCTCTCTGCGCGGTGTTCCGGGGTAGTACTCGCGGTGGCTTCCGGTGGCTTCCGGGGCTTCCCGTCGTATCGGGTCGCTTCCGGTGTACCGGTGGCTTCCGCCGTATTTCGGACGGCCGGCGGCAAAGCCCTGCCGGCCGGATCCGATGCCTCGGGCGGTACCCCTCCAGCCAACACCGGCCGAGTGCCCCCGACGGGGTGCCAGAGGGGTCCGACTCTGCCGGGGGTCTGCCAGACCCCCCTTCCGGACCCCCTTCGGCTTCGGGACGGGCCTGGTCCACGGGCGCTGCCGGGCCCGCCGGGTGCCACCCCCTACCCGTAGTACCTCAGAGCCAGGCGCGAGATGAGCTCCCCGGCGGGACGCCGACCACAGGGCGCGATCCATACCGTCCGTACCGGAAGCACGAAGAACATCCGGTACGGAAGGACCCCCCTATGGCGCCCCGTCCGCGTAGCAGCCGTGCGCGCAGCAGTCGTCCGCGTGGCAGCGGCTCCCTCGGCAGTCGCCCTCGCGCCGGTCGCTCACGCCGCGCCCTGCTCGCCGCGCTCGTCACCGCGTCACTGGCGGTGCCGGTGTCCGGCGCCGCCCGTCCCGCGGCCGTACCGGCGCCGGTTCCGGCCGCGGCCCAGCTCGCCCCGCTGCCGGCGGGGGCCTCGGCACCCGCCGTCCTCGCCGCCGCTCTCGACGCGCGGTACGCCGCCAACCGCGTCGGCATCCGCGCGGCCGAACGGATGGCCGCGGGCCACGGCGACCGAAGAAGGGCCGCCGCGTTGCACACCATGGCCGACGCGGGACGCCACTTCCTCTCCTTCGACGGCCGCGACGGCGGACGCACCGCCGAGGTCTTCGGCGATCTGGCGGACGCCGAGCGGATCGCCGTACTGGTGCCCGGTTCGGACACCGGTCTCGACCGGTACGAGCGCTTCCGCGCCGGAGCCCTCGCGCTGCGACGGAAGCTGGGCGGCGGGGCCGCGGTCATCGCCTGGCTCGGCTACAAGACGCCCGGCACGGTGAGCCCCGAGGCCCTGACCCCAGGACGTGCCCATGACGCCGCTCCTCGACTCCGCGATTTTCTGGGTGAGTTGAGCGTGGCCAAGCCCGCGGCCCGGACCACGCTGCTCTGTCACTCCTACGGCTCGGTGGTCTGCGCGCTGGCCGCCCCGGCGGCGCGGACGGCCGGCATCGTCCTGTACGGCAGCCCCGGCACCGGTGCCGACAGCGTCGGGGACCTGCACACCACCGCCACCGTCTGGGCGGGCCGTGGCGCCCATGACTGGATCGCCGGCATACCGCATGCCCGGCTCCAACTGCCCTTCGCCACCCTTGGGTTCGGGCCCGATCCGGTGTCGAAGGCGTTCGGCGCCCATATCTTCGACGCGGGGGCGGGAGGGCACAGCGACTACCTCAAGCCCGGGTCCGTATCACTGCGGAACCTCGCCCTGATCGTCTCGGGCCGTCATGCGTGAAGTCGTCCGGCGGATCGAGTCCGCCACCCCGCCCGACCGTGACCGTGCCGTCGACGCGCTGCGTGCCTTCGCCATCCTCGGCGTGGTGCTCGGACACTGGCTGGTGACCGCCCTGGTCGCCGACAGCGGCACCGTACGCGGCAGCAGCCCGCTCCGTTACATGCCCCAACTGGCGCCGATATCCTGGGTGTTCCAGACCCTTGCCGTCTTCTTCCTGGTCGGCGGGCAGATGGGTGCCAGGAGTTACGCCTCGGCCCGCGCCCGGGGTACGGCATACGGGGAGTGGCTCGGCGCCCGGATGGCGCGGCTGTTCAGACCGGTCGCCGCCGTGATGGCGGTGTGGGCGGTGGCGGCGGGCGCGATGCTGGCCTCCGGGGTCGGCTTCGAGACCGTACAGACCCTTTACCGGCTGATTCTCTCGCCCCTCTGGTTTCTGCTGGTCTTCGCGGCCCTGACCGCGGCGACCCCGCTGGTCACGCGGTTGCACCCGCTGTGGCCGCTTGCCGTCGTGCTGTACGTCGACCTGTTCCGGTTCGGTCTGACCGGCTCCGGCGGCTCCGGCGGCTCCGGTGGCTTGGGCGGCTCTGGCGGCTCCGGTGGCATCGGCGGCATCGACCGCCCGGACTGGCTGGGCCTGCTGGGCTGGCTCAATGTCGGCGCAGGCTGGCTCGTGCCGTACTGCCTCGGCGCGCTCTGGGCACGGCGCGGTATACCGGGGCGGACCACGGGATGGGCGCTGCTGGTCGGCGGCGGCGCCGCGACGGCCGTGCTGATCCTGTTCGCCGGCTACCCGGCGTCGATGGTCGGTGTGCCCGGCGCCGGGATCTCCAACCTCGACCCCCCGACCCTGGCGGCCGTAGCCTTCGGTCTGGCCCAGTGCGGCGCCGCGCTTCTGCTGCTCGGCCCGCTGCGCCGCCGGCTGGTACGGCCGGGAGCCTGGGCGGCGGTGGCGCTGCTGAATCTGTCCGCGATGACGGTCTTCGTCTGGCACCAGACCGCGATGATCGCGGTCACCGCCCTCGGACTGTGGGCGGCCGGCGTCCTGCCCGGACTGCACACCGTGCCGGACGGGACCGGCTGGGTGCTCGCCCGGATCTGCTGGCTGCCGCTGTTCGCGATGGCGCTGCTCGTGTGCTGGGCGGCGTTCCGTACGTACGAGCAGGGACGGCCGCGGCCGTACGAACAAGGACGGCCGAGGCAGTCCTGCCGGGTCGTGAGCGAGGGGCGTCCCGCCCCGGAAGCGGAGGCGGAGGTGCGGCGTGCCTAGGGTGAATCCCGTGGTGAACCCTGCGGGGAATTCCGCGAAGAACGCGAAGAACGCGAAGAACACGAAGAGCGGGAAGAAGTGGTACGGCCGGGAGCGGCTGGCGCGGACCGCACAGGCCACGGCCGGCACGCTGCGCGCGGACCTCTGGACGACAGCCACCGTTCCGCCACCGCGCGTGGGCCGGTCCCGCTGGCTGGAGTGGCGGCCCGCGCTGGTGTCGCCGCTCGCGGTGCTCGCGCCGCTCCTGCTCCTGCTCAACACGAATCAGTACGCCTTCGACTACCGGATCGGTGTGCCCGTCGCCGTCCTGCTCGCCACGATCCAGTCGGCGTCGCTGGTCACCGCGCCGTTCCTGCCGGTACTGGCGTGGTGGGCCTCGACGCTCGCCATGGTCGTGGTCACGGCGCTCGCGCGGCCCGCTCTCGGCCACTCGATGTCCTGGATCGACAGCGGATTCGCCGTCCAGGTCCTGGCGGTGTTCCTGGTCGCGCTGCGGGTCCGCCCCCGGATCGCCGCCGAGGTGCTGGTGATCAGTGTTCTGGCGGTCATGCTCGGCGGCGCGCTCGCGTCGGGGCTCCAGAGCGGTGTCGGCTCCGTGGGCGCGATCCTGGTGATCGCGGTCGTGCTCGGGGCCGCGCTGCGCGGCCGTCAGGTGGCCCGTACGGAACTGGTCGTACAGGAGGAGATCACCGCCGAGGAACGGGCCAGGCGCACCCTCCTGGAGGAGCGCAACCGGATCGCGCGCGAGCTGCACGATGTGGTCGCCCACCATATGTCGGTGATCTCCATCCAGGCCCAGGCCGCCCCGCATCTGGCCGAGAACCCGTCCGAGGAGCTGCGGGAGAATCTCGCGGGCATCCGGGAGAACGCGGTCGAGGCACTCACCGAACTGCGCCGGGTGCTCGGCGTACTGCGCTCCGAGGACGCCCTCGCCGAGGGCGCGCGGCACGCTCCGCAGCCCAGTCTCGACCGGCTGGACGAACTCGTCGGCAATGTGCGCGCCGCCGGGGTCGCTATCACCACGCGTACGGTCGGGGAACCGCGTCCGCTGCCGCCGGGCGTCGGGCTGTCGGCGTTCCGTATCGTGCAGGAGGCGCTCAGCAATGTGATGCGGCACGCGCCGGGGGCGGAGGTACGGGTGGAGACCGGCTATCACCCGACAGGGGTCACGGTCCGGGTCACGAACACCGCCCCGGACCCGACCGCTCCGCCTTCACCCTCCGCACCCTCTGCTTCCGCCTCCTCCGCCTCACCGTCCTCCTCCGCTTCCGCCTCCCCGTCCCCGTCCCCCTCCCCGTCCCCGTCCTCCTCGCCGGGAGCCGGCCATGGCCTGCTCGGTATGCGCGAACGCACCGCGATGCTGGGCGGCGAACTGGCGACCGGGGCCACACCCGACGGCGGCTGGGAAGTGACCGCGCTGCTGCCCACGAACCACTCCTCCGGACCCGCCGACCCTGCCGGACGCACTGGATCCGCCGGATCCGCCGGACCCGCCGCTTCCGCCCGGCGTCTTGAGGACATCGACGAAATCGAGGACACCGTATGACCATGACGAGCACGCCCATCCGCGTGCTGATCGCCGACGATCAGATGATGGTCCGTCAGGGCCTCACCGTGCTGCTCAACGCCGAGCCCGGTATCGAGGTCGTCGGCCAGGCCGTGGACGGCCTCGACGCGATCGCCAAGGTCGCCGACCTCACCCCCGACGTGGTGCTGATGGACATACGGATGCCGGGAGTCGGCGGTATCGAGGCGACGCGCCGTATCACCGGCCCGGACGGCGCCACCGTCAAGGTGCTCGTACTGACCACCTTCGATCTCGACGAGTATGTGTACGAGGCGCTGCGCGCGGGCGCGTCCGGCTTTCTGCTGAAGGACGCGTCGGCCGCCGAACTGGCCCAGGCGGTACGGGTGGTGGCGGCCGGCGACGCCCTGCTCGCCCCGAACATCACCAAGCGGCTGATCGCCGAGTTCTCACGTATGACCGCGGCGCCCCGCGCCCCGCTCAAGGAGCGCGTAGGCGATCTGACGGAACGTGAGACGGAGGTGCTGTCCCTGATCGCACAGGGCCTGTCGAACGCGGAGATCGCCGTGTCCCTGGTGGTGGCGGAGCAGACCGTCAAGACCCATGTGGGCCGGATCCTGGTCAAGCTGGGCCTGCGTGACCGTACGCAGGTCGCGGTCTTCGCGTACGAGTCGGGGCTGGTGCGGCCGGCCGGTTACTGAGCGGATGGCCGCGCGGTCCCGGCGGGATCTGGTGACCGGCCGGGCGTGATCTAGTGACCGGCCGTGGGGGTGGTGGGGCGGCGCGAGGCCCGCTCCAGGAGGAGTTCACGCTCGCGCGCGTTGCGGGTCAGTGACGCGGCCCGTTCGAATTCGGCGCGCGCCTCCTCCGTGCGGCCGAGGCGCTCCAGCAGATCTCCCCGGACGCTCGGCAGCAGGTGGTAGCCCTTCAGAGCCGGTTCCCCGGTGAGGGCGTCCACCAGCTTCAGGCCGGCGGCCGGGCCCTGCGCCATCGAGACGGCGACCGCGCGGTTCAGCGCCACCACGGGGGAGGGGATCAGGGCCATCAGCCGCCCGTACAGCACGGCGATCGCCGTCCAGTCGGTGTCCTCGTAACGGATCGTCCGCGCGTGGCACGCGGCGATCGCGGCCTGGACGGAGTACGGACCGTCGCCCGCCCGGTGCAGGGCCTCGATGCCACGGCGGATGAACAGCCGGTTCCACTTGGAGCGGTTCTGGTCGGCGAGCAGCACCGGCCGGCCGTCGGGGCCCGTGCGGGCCCCGATACGGGATGCCTGGAACTCCAGCAGCGCCGCCAGGCCGTGGACCTCGGGTTCCATGGGCATCAGAGCCGCCAGGACACGGGCCAGGCGCAGCGCGTCCTCGCACAGGGCGGGGCGTACGAGATCGTCACCGGCCGTCGCGGAGTAGCCCTCGTTGAAGACGAGGTAGATGACTTCGAGGACCGACGAGAGCCGGGCGGCGCGGTCGGAGCCGTACGGGACCTCGAAGGGCACCCCGGCCTTGGCGAGCGTCCGTTTCGCGCGGACGATGCGCTGTGCGACGGTCGGCTCCGAGGCCAGGAACGCGCGGGCGATCTCCTCGGTGGTCAGCCCGCCCAGCAACCGCAGCGTGAGCGCGATCCGGGCCTCCGTCGACAGCACGGGGTGGCACGCGGTGAAGATCAGCCGCAGCAGGTCGTCGTCGATGCCGTCGATGCCGTCGGAGTCGTCCGGTTCGGGCGGGGGCACGTCCTCCAGGGTCCGTCCGACCTCGGCGAGCTTGCGCGCGTAGGTCTCCTTGCGGCGTACGAGATCGATGGCGCGGTGCTTGGCGGTGGCCATGAGCCAGGCGCCCGGTCTGTCCGGGACGCCCGACTCCGGCCACCGCTCCAGCGCGGCGACCAGAGCGTCCTGCGCGAGTTCCTCGGCGATGCCCACGTCCCGCACGATGCGGGCGACACCAGCGATGATTCGCGCGGACTCGATCCTGAATACCGCTTCGACCGTCTCGGTCGCGCTTGCTGCCGTCACAACCACCCATCAGAACAGCCGTGCGGTGGCGGAGCAAACGCGGCCCCATCAGCCTTCGGCGATCTCGCGGACCTCGACGGTGACGTCCCAGTGCTCCGGGTGGATCTCCAGGAACCGCTTGGCCCACTCCAGCGCCTCGGCCTTGTCCTCGCACCGGGAGATGGAGTACCCCCCGATGACTTCCTTGCTCTCGGTGAAGGGCCCGTCGGTGTAGCTGAGCTTGCCCCCGGACCAGGTGATCCGGGTGCCCTCGGCGGTCGGCGCGAGCCCGGCCGTGTCCAGCATGACCCCGGCCTTGCTGATCTCCTCGAACAGCGCGCCCATCCGCTCGTCGAACTCGGGGCCCGGCGTATCGGTGGGGGCGTTCCGCTCGTCGATGCGGACCAACGTCAGAAAACGCGGCATGGTGACTCCTCGGTCGCGAGGGCGGGGACTCTCCCCGCCTCTCAACCCTGCGTCGAACGGGCACCGGCCGGATCGACAGCTCCCCGGAAATTCCTCCAAGTTTTTTTCCACCATCCATGGGCCGGTGCCTGAGGAAGTGAGGTGCTTCGGGGGTATCGACGCGCTTCGGGGGTATCGACGTGCCTCGGGGGAAGTGAGGTGCCTCGGGGGTGCCGGTCGGGTAGCGTGCGGGCCATGTCGAGCCCCGAGTCGGACACGGTGGGGGCTTTCGGTCACGCCGTCAGCCCCCTGAACCACTGAGTTCGTAGCCCTGCCGTCCCGCCGCGTTCCGCGGCCGGACGAGTGTGCCCCGGGGTGCTGACCGCGGTGACGAGATGACCTTCTCGTGCTTCTCCTCACCTCGGAGCCACTCGATGCCTCTTCCGCTGTACCTGCTCGCCATGGCGGTCTTCGCCATGGGCACCTCGGAATTCATGCTCGCCGGCCTCCTGCCGGACATCGCCTCCGACCTCGACGTGACAGTCGGGACAGCGGGCATGCTCACCTCGGCCTTCGCGATCGGAATGACGGTCGGCGCGCCGCTCATGGCCGGACTCGCCCGCGACCGGCCCGGACGGTCCAGCCTGCTCGGGTTCGTCCTCGTGTTCTCGGCCGCCCACGCCGTGGGCGCCGCCACCTCGGCCTTCCCGGTCCTGTTCGCGACCCGGGTGGTCGCGGCGCTCGCGAACGCGGGGTTCCTCGCCGTAGCCCTGACGACCGCCGTCGCGCTGGTCCCTCCCGGCAAGAAGGGACGCGCGCTCGCCGTGCTGCTGTCGGGCACCACGGTGGCCACGGTCGCCGGTGTCCCAGGGGGATCGCTACTCGGCACACTGCTCGGCTGGCGGGCCACCTTCTGGGCCGTCGCCGTGCTCTGTCTGCCCGCGGCCATCGGCATCCTCAAGGGAATCCCGGCGCGGCCCGCGATCGAAGCCACCCATACACCGGCCATGCGATCAGAGCTCGCACAGCTGAGAAATCCGCGGCTGCTCCTGGTCATGCTGCTTGGCGCGCTGGTGAACGCGGCGACCTTCGCGAGCTTCACCTTCCTCGCCCCCGTCGTGACCGGCACCGCCGGGCTGGGCGAACTGTGGATCCCCGTAGCTCTCGTGCTCTTCGGCGCCGGTTCCCTCGTCGGCGTCACCGTCGCGGGACGGCTTGCCGACCAGCGCCCCGGGCTGGTCGTCGCAGCCGGTGGTCCGCTGCTCCTCGTCGGCTGGCCGGCCCTGGCAGCGCTGGCCGACCGGCCGGTTCCTCTGCTCACCCTCGTGTTCGTGCAGGGCGCGTTGTCGTTCGCGCTCGGCGGCACGCTGATCACGCGGGTCCTGTACGAGGCGGCGGGAGCCCCCACCATGGCCGGCTCCTACGCGACCGCCGCGCTCAATGCCGGCGCGGCCGTCGGACCGCTCGTCGCCGCGGCCACCCTCGGTACCGCGGCCGGGGACCTCGGGCCGCTCTGGGCAAGCGGACTCCTTGTCGCGATCGCACTGCTCGTCGCGTTCTCCTGGCGTGGTGTCATCACGGCCGGCCGGGCCGGCGAGGTGGTCCAGTGACGTACGCGAGCGTGGGACGAACTGGTCCCACTCGCGGTCACCCATGGTGACCCATGGTCACCCATATGGAAGCGGCGCGCGGGCCGTGCCAGGGGCAGAGGCGCGTCGTGGGAGCTGGAGCGAGCTTCGGACGCCCCTCTTTCCGCCTCTGCCCACGCGTGCCGCGGTCCTGCCAGGCTGCTGATGACCAGTGCGTCGGGCCTCGGGATTCGGATCGTGGCCCGCCCCCACACATCACCGGCAAAGGGAGCTTTCCAATGAACCGCTTCACCGCGTTCGCCGCCGCCTCGATTCTCCTGACGGGTGCCCTCGGCGTCGGCTCCACCGCGACCGCGACCGCAGCCGCGGGCGTCCACGTCCCAGCCGCCACCAGCCCGAGCGCCGCCTACAACTGCACCGGGAGATTCTGTATCTACAGCGGCTGGAACGGCAGCGGAAGGAGCTGTTCCTGGACGGCCGACAAGATCTCGAACACCGCCGACGGCTGCCCCTTCATCCGGGATGGGCAGAATGTCCGCTCGGTGTGGAACGGAACCGGCGGCAAGGTCACGTACTACACGCAGACCAACTACAACGCGCGGGTCGGCTCCACCCCTGCCGGACAGGGCGGCAGCCTTCAGGGCAACTACCAGATCCGTTCCTTCAAGCACTGACCTCCCGGCTGTGCTCGCCCCGTCGCGGCATCCGGCCTCCGGCATCCGGCGTACGTGCTCGCCGCCCCGGCCGGAAGCCCAGATGCCCAGATGCCCAGATGGCTCCGGATCCAGGCGCCGAGGCGGGGCGAGCACAGCGTTCGGCGGATACGGGACGTGGGGCTGAGGCGGAGATGCCTCTACGAGCTGACGCACGGCGGCCGCGGCCCCGTCCCCGACCGCGAACCCGGTGACGTTCGTGCCGATCGACCCCATCGTCGAAATCCACGAGCCATCCGGTCACGGCGCGCGGCAGGATGCCCCCTGTGAACCGGCGGGATGTCCGCGCTCCCGCCGCCGGTCATCGTGGCGCTGCTCAGCGACGCCGACGGGCAGGTGGCGGAAGCCCCGGCCGCCAACCCCTCGCTGCCGCTTGCCGTGATGAAGGACCTGGTGCCCCAGCGCTGATCGCCCCGCCGCCGACTGAAACACTTGGTCACCTCACCTGAGCGGTCACACCGACTGTGACTGAGCGCCGTAGATGGCGGACTTCGCCAACTGAAGTGCGTGAGTACTGAGGAGTCTCATTCGCGTGCACACGCTAAGCCGGCCAGACGGCGAGGACTTCGGCCTTGGGCACCAACGGAACAGCCAGTATCGGTGAGATTGATTTTGGTTGTGTGACAGGTCGAGACGCACGATCGTGGGGCCTTGTGCGGAAGCCCGGTGGCGGGCTGTGTGTGCGATACCCCGGTCTCCTATCTCTGGCCCACGGTGCAAAGTTGCGTCGGCCCTCTGTTCCGCCGGAACACCATTGCCTGTGGGCCGAGGCCCGGCAGGCATCTAGACTTCCGGTTCCCAGAACAGAGAGGACGCCTTGTCAGATGGCAGCGCCGGACGATACGACATCCCGCCCTCCGAGTGGTGATCCTCACCCTTCCGACCCGCCGCCAGAAGGCAGCGATGGGGGAAGGCCCTCGCGTCGGCGCATCGCTGACAGGTGGAACGGTCTCGGGGTCGCTGGCAAAGTGGGTGTGATCGGCGGTGTGGCCGCTGCGGTGGTCGGAGGCTTCTTCGCCCTTTCCAACACCCGCGCGGCCGCGACCGGCCCCGGCCCCGGGCGCGACAGCTACGACGACACCAACGACTCCTGCGAAGTCCATACTGACGACCACCCCAGCCCGGCCGCCATCGGCCTAGCCCTCGCAGCGTGGCTCGTAGACGAGTACGAGCGCAACACCTGCCTCAACCCCCGCGGCCATGCCGCTGGCGACTGCGAACGCGAGCGCCGACCGGTGTCCGCTCACGTCAAGGGCCCTGGCGGCGAGCGGCTCAGGGGCAGAGAGACCGCGAACTCCCAGGATCGTTAGCCAGAGGACAGCTGACCGCTTGCACCGTGAGGCAGAGATGCGCCGTGGGGGCCATCGGTACAGCCACTAACGCTAAGTACTTGATCTTGAACCGTAGAGGGCCTTGGCATCATGAGAATCCTCCGCCATAGCGGGGTAGCCTCGCCAATATCAGGACAAGCCAGGTAGGTCGCCGTTCAGGTAGCGGTGTGCGGCGGCGACGAACTCGCGCTCGGCCTCGGCGTACGTCTCCCGGACCCGGGTCGGGAACACCGCCTGATTTCCCGCCACCAAGACCCGCTCGGTCTCGCTGTCCAGCGGGACGATCTGGCAGACGTAGACGAAGGCCCGTCCGATCCTGGTCAACGAGTTGAGGAAGTCGAGTAGCTCGTCGGGGCCTTCGAGGGTGACCAGAGCCGCGGCCTTGCGCAGCACGTCGTACGCCTCTGCGACCGCGTCGATGGCCTGGGACCGTTCCTCTTCGGCCTCCTCTCGGCGGGCGGCGCTTTCGTCGTCCCGGTTCCTGACAAGGTGACAGAACAGTGCAGCGTCGCGAGCCCGGTCGTCAGCGTCTCGAAGGGTCCGTACCGCAGTGAGCAGTTCAAGGAAGGCAGCACGCTGGACGGTCCGGCGATCCTGAGCGTGCTGTGCGCGAGCGGTCACGCTTGCAGCGTCGACGGGGCTGCGAGCGGCCTGCGTGGCGATGCGCACCTGCCAATAGATAGCCGGAATGCCCACCGCGCTGATGGCGACTGTGGACAGCGCCGCGATCTCAGTAAGAGTCATGTCCGTGTCTTGCCTGCTTGTCCTTGGCGCTCGATACAACTGTTGGCACTGAGATGGGTCTTGTCCCGGTGGGCGGGCGGCTTGGCGCCTGTTTCCGTTCGGATGTTCCTGGCCTGGTCGAGGCTCTGGTCCTCGTCTCTGCGACCGCCGGGGGCTCCGCCGCACTGGAGGGCTCAAGTGATCTTTGAGCGGGTGTCGTTGAGGTAATCCCGGGCGACCTGGACGAATCTCGCTGCCCCGCCGCCTGCGCCGGACAATGCGTGAGTGGAAGGATGCCGCAGTGTATATGGACAGGATCTAGTTTCGTAGGGCAAGTCTCACGAACTTGCGCCAACAGTGCGGAGAATTCTTCCTCAGTTGCAGAAATTTTTCCTCTGTCGCGCCTTCTCGCAGCGCGAACCATCCTGATACGCCGTACTCATCTTCTCTGACTTCACGTGCCAGACCTGCAAATTGTGTGGAGGAGTCGCTGGCTTCAAGTATCCGGTCGATAGCTTCGTAGTAGCGGCGAATAACGCGTTTCCGTCCTTCAGTGACAGCCTCGAAGTTTATACAGGAGAGCACGTCTAACGTTGCCTCACCCTTAGGGTCGAAGTCATCATCTAGAAACCGTGGAGCCAAGTATCCTGTAGCCGTGTCCAGGATTAGATGATCCCATGGGTCAACTCGGGTCGGGTCGATGATAAGTGGCGCACCCGTTGAATCAAGCGGGAATCGCTTACCCTTCCGCCTGTTGCACTCTGGGCACACCCAGATGAAGTTGACCCACTTGAATGCCTTTGTGAAGTCGATGCCAATTGGGACGAAATGATCAACATCGGCTGAACGTGAGTCGCAACAGTAGAGGCATCTTTGACGGATACCTACGGCACTTTTGAGTGCGTCGACTACAACCTTACTCTTCACCGACCTTCGGTACTTATTCCACTCCTCCCTAGCCTTTTCTTGAGAGGTCGCTAGTATCTGACGCTTGTAGAGTTCTTGGCGCGCTTGGAGAGGGATTTCCCCTCTCTCGATCCTCCGCAATTTAACCCCCCTCTCTGGTTAATCGGCGAAGAGTGAGAGCTGATCCAGCTCTTGCTCTTCGTTTTTACTGAGCCTTCCAGAGAGCTGCTTCGCGCGAAGGCGAGAGTGTTGTCGGTTTGCCATCACTGCCCTTGGTGACCTGGTATGAGGCATGCCGAACGCTGGTGAAATAAGGATCTGGTCGGGCTTTCCCGCGATGACTCGGTTGAAGTCGTTTTCGTCGAGTCGGAAAGGGATCTCGCCCGATCCAGGCTGAGCCATGTGGTAAATGCGGCCGCGATCCGCGGCCTGGCAGACCAGTGGGCTGTGGGTAGTGACGATGAACTGAACCAGCGGGAAATGCTTTTTCAGCCAGAACCCGATTTCCCTCTGCCAGGCTGGATGAAGATGTGAGTCGACTTCGTCGATAACTACAACACCGGGACGGTTTACATAAGAAGAACCGTCTTCACTCTTCGCTGTTAGGTCCACGGCTCCATACACATCTACCATGTGCCGGAAGATGTCGATGAGCATCGCCAGAGCTGACCTGTAGCCTTCACTCATGTCGGCTAGGGGCATGTCCCGTCCAGCTGAGTCGGTCAACCAAATCCCCTCGGAGTTGACGCCTCGGACGGAAACCCCTTGGCGCAAGAAGTCATCGTTTAGGATCTCAAGTAGGCTATCGAGGGCAATCTTTTCTGACTCTTGCTGTTCAAGTTTCTTGTAGTTGAGCTGCTTCACCCACTGCTCGCACTCGCCGAGCGTCGCGTCTTCCTTGAATAGAGTCGCAAACCTTGGAACGCGGCCAGGGATTACCATAAGGCGCTGGGCGTCGGGGGAACTTCCGTATAGGCGTCGAAACGGGCCGTACCCTAGCGAAAACCATCCGGGAGTTCCGACCGACCATGGTCCATTGAAAGCCCCTTTCTTCTTGTTTCGGTAGACGTCGGCAGAGGAAATGGCCCAAGAGCCACTCTCCCGCTTGAATTCGATCTCTGCCCAGAATGTGTTCTGGACGCGAAACCCTCCCTTGGCCGTCCGGTCGAAGTCGTGGTGCGGTTTTACTTCGACCGAAATTGAGCCGTTATCTTGCCCTTCCGTAACCCATCCGCGCAGGTCGGGAATTAGAACGCGAGAATCGTCAGGCCCGAGAAGGGCCATGCAGAGGGATTTTAGAAAGGCAGTTTTTCCTGAGCCGTTATCGCCGGTTATTACGGCCCAACCTGCATGCTTCCCATCGTTTCCTGAAAAGTCTAGTTCCGCCTCCGTGAACCCCTTGATATTCCTCAGAGCCACTCGTTCTACATACATGCCGCCCCCTGGAGAATGGCTAGATAGGATCGGTACGTACCCGTGTCGATAGCATAGATGCGATCTGCGTGTACGCACTGCCCAAACTGCGTGTCTCTCTGCAAGGTGGGCGACGCGTGGCACATGGCCCCGAAGGCGGCACGTTCAAGGCGCGCGTGTGAGTATCGGCCTGCCCGCCCGTTGGTTCCTGTGCCACCCTGCCTCCCTTTCGTCTCCACTC
The DNA here is from genome assembly GCF_053608565.1 of Streptomyces sp. NPDC055025. Classification (NCBI taxonomy): domain Bacteria; kingdom Bacillati; phylum Actinomycetota; class Actinomycetes; order Kitasatosporales; family Streptomycetaceae; genus Streptomyces; species Streptomyces sp. NPDC055025. Next base: position 73,264 of record NZ_JBSGVS010000006.1, on the reverse strand, counting down.
TGTGGGTGTGTATCACCACTCCCTGCCAATTGCGATCGTCTGAAATGCACAGACCCAGCCCGGAGCCCTCCAGTTGGCGGGCAGGGTACTTGACTCGCCTCGCACCTGCGGGGCTTTCCCGGGAAGCTGTACGAGAAGCGGCTTGGGCGGGGTGTGCTGGGCACATGGAGTCTTCGGTTTGTACGCCGGCCGTCGAGGCGGGGTCGGTGTGGTCGCACAGCTGCACCATGGATGATCTCGTCGGGTCGTATGTCCTTGAGCCGTCGGCAGGTGCGTGTCTGGAGTCGGGGCCGGGGTGGACGCGCCGGTGGAAGGCGGTGTGGCGAGCGTCCCGGGCGGAGGTGATCTGCCCGGTCCAGGACCTGGCCGTTTTCCCGGCGTTGGCCTCGGTGTCGGTACGCGGATTCACGTGGCGGGCTCGTCAGCGGCATCGGCCGGGACTGGCCTACATGGTGACCACGGGCCGGATGCACGGTTTTGAGAGCCTGGCTGAGCGTCGCCTGCTGCTGGCCCTGGATTTTCTGGGCAGCGCCGAGGAGGTGCTGTCTCAGCCGTTCAGGCTGAAGTTCACCACCGTCGACGGCGCTGAGGACCACACTCCGGATTTCCTGGCCCTGCTGCCCGGGACAGCGGTGCTGGTCGACGTCCGGCCCGGCCATCTGATCAAGGAGAAGGACTTGGTGAAGTTCGCCGCGACCGAGCGGGCGGCGGCAGCGGCGGGGTGGCGGTACTTGGTGGTGACCGGCTGGCGCCGTCACGTGGCCACCGGCCTGGACGCGCTGTCGGCTCGGTGGCGGCCGATGGCCGACCGTCTCGGGCTGCACGGTGAACTGCTGGGTCTGGTCGCCGAACGTCCTCGACGGTTCGGTGAACTGATGGAGGAGACGTCGCTGCTGGCGGTCGCCCGCGCGCACGCTCTTCATCTGCTCTGGCACCGGCGGCTGGCAGTGGATCTTGCCCAGCCACTGAGTGATGCTGCGTGGGTCTATCCGGTGGGAGGCCGTGATGGGTGAGGAGCGCCGGCCGCAGCGGGCCGAGGACCTGCATGGCCATGACCTGACGCGGGCACAGATCCGGGCGGCGCATCTGCTGGAGGCGCAGACCGGTTACCGCAGTGGCAGCCGGTATTGGGCGCTTCCGGGAGAGCCGAGGCCCGAGTACGACCCGGAGCGCACCATGCTGACCGAGCGGCGCCAGGCGAAGGCGGCCGAGCTGAAGGCGTTGGACCGGCGGGAGGCCAAGCAGTTGGGGCTGGAGTGGATCGGCCAGCGCACACTGGAGCGGATGGCCGCACAGTACGCCGAGCGCGGCCTGATGGGGTTGGCGGACGGACGGTGGACACCGCCGCTGCGGGGCCGGCGGACGGTCACCGATCAGGTCGCCGAAGCGATCCGGGTCGTCCACGCTGAGTGCGAGCACCGCTCCAGGGTGAGCATGAAGACCAAGGAGCGGCTGATCCACCAGTATGTGCGCGAGAAGTTCGGCCTGGCGGCGGAGGAGAAGATCCCGCATTACACGACGCTCGCGAAGATCTGGAAGGAGTGGTTCGGTCCGCAGGGAGCTCGCCAGCGCTATGTCCGCTCGGCCGCGGCGGTGGAGACGGGCAAGGCGAAGGTCGTGGTCACCCGGCCGGGGCAGGTAGTCGCGCTGGACACCACGCCGCTGCCGGTGAAGGTTCTCGACGACGTGTTCGGCGCCCCCATCACTGTCCATCTCACGCTGGCTCTCGATGCCTACTCGCATTCGCTGGTCGCTTTCCGGCTCACGCCGGTGTCGGAGTCGTCGGTGGAGGTGGCGATGCTGCTGCGGGATGTGCTGCTGCCGCTGCCGATGCGCCCGGACTGGGGCGAGGAGACGGAATGGTCCTACCTCGGGGTTCCGGCTGCCTTGGTTGCGGAGTTCGCCGGGCACTCGGTGGCGGGGCTGCCGTTCTTCGCGCCGGAGACGGTGACGGCCGATCACGGGAGTGTCTACAAGAACCATCACGTCGTTTCTGTCGCCCGCCGGCTGGGGACCGATCTGCTGCCGGCCCGCGCGATGCGTCCCACGGACAAGGCTGCCTGCGAGCGTGCGTTCGCAGGAATCCAGTCGCTGCTGCTGGAGCCGCTGCTCGGCTACCGCGGTGTCGACGTCGCCGACCGCGGCGCCGACCCGGAGGGCGATGCGGTCTGAACGCTGTCGCAAATGAAGCACCTGCTGGCAACCTGGATTGTCTCCGTGTGGCAAAACCGCAGGCTGGACCAGTGTGCGCCGGCGTGGGACCCGGGTGGGCGGCACAGCCCGAACACGTTGTTCGCCGCTGCCGCTGCCGCTGCCGCTGCCGCGGCCCGCGACGGGATCAGTCTGGAGATCCCGGAACCGGAGTTGTACTACGAGCTGCTGCCCGCCCACTTCGTGAAGATCGACGCCCGGCGCGGGGTGAAGATCGATGGACTTTGGTACGGCGGCACCGACCCGGTGCTTGATCCCTGTCGCGACAGGCGCTCCGGACGCAGTGGACGGCACGCGGGCAAGTGGGCGGTCCACCGCGATCCGCGCGACTGCCGTCAGGTCTTCTTCGAAGATCCCGCTCGGCGGGGCTGCTGGCACGCCCTGGACTGGAACGGCCTGCCGCCTGGAGGCGATGTTATGGCCTTCTCAAATGCACGGGTGGGTGAACTTCTCGCCAGGCCGCCTGCGCCGGTCTGAGGCCGCTCGATGACCGGGAACTGCTGCCGGTGCTGCTGAAGCTACTAGCCACGCGGACTCCGGTGAACCAGTGGCCGACCCAGATGACGGCAGCGCAGAAGGCCGAGCGGGCCCGTGAACTGGCCAGGGCACGGTCAGCCGCAGCCGACCGGCCACCCGCCAAGGTCACCGTTCTTCCCGACCCGGCCCGGCCGTCCGAGCTGGCCGTCTCCATCCGCGGGGCCGTCACCGCCGACCGGCAGCGGCGCCGTCAGGCGGCGCTGGCCTCCAGGCCGCCGACCCCCCCGCCCTTGCTGGGCGAGGCGCTGCGGGAACGCAGCTTCTTCCTGTTGCCCGGCGACCAGGACGACCAGCCGGACGAGCCGGGCCCGAAGCCGGCATGAATACGACGGGGCCGCCGGAGCTTCTTCGTTTCGGGCCGCCTCCGGTGCGGGACACCGTCGCGCGCTGGCAGAACTGGGTGGCCACCCGGACCACCTTCGTGCCCGCGCCGTAGCTGACGCTCGCTGGGTGGAGGCACCTGAGCCCTAGAGACAAGGCGCTGCACGATTTGCACCGCGCGGTCACCCACGCCAACCTGCCGCTGTTACAGACCCCGATGAGCCTGGCCGTCACCAAACGGCTGCGGGGCCGCGTCCAGAGCAACGCGGTCAGGCAGAAGCCAACCACCTTGTCCGGCCTGATCATCACCGGCGGCGGCTATCAGGGGAAGACCGAGACGGCCTGCGAGTGCCTGGCCACGTTCGAGGAGGACTGGCTGGCCCTGCACCGCTACCTCAACCCCCAGGCGGTCCCAGGCGCCCGGGACCTCCACGTTCCCGTCGCCTACGTGCAGACACCGGTGACTGCGAAGCCCAAGAGCCTCTGCAAGGCCATCCTTCACTTCTACGGCGCCGAAGTGAATCAGCGCATGGACCTGCCCGATCTGATCCGTCAGGTCGCACTGTCCTTGCGCGAACACGGAACGAAAGCCCTGCTGCTGGACGACATCACCAGGCTCCGCATGCACCGCGCAGATTACCAGGACACCCTCGATCTGATCCGGGCGTTCATGAGCATGAACGTCACCCTGGTCCTGGTCGGAGTCAACATCCACGGCGCTGGCCTGCTGCGCGAAGGCCGCTCCGATCCGCGCACCGGCCAGGTCGCCTTCCAGCCCTCCCGGCACAAGCTGGTACACGGGGAGGAGGCCACGCAGACCGAGCGACGCTTCGACGTGGTCGAACTCGACCGCTTCCGCTACGACACCGACGCCCAGATCATGGCCTGGACCGATCACCTCGCCAGCGTCGAGGGCCACCTTAGCCTGCTCAAAGGCGAGCCGGGCATGCTCACTTCTGGCACCATGCCCGAGTACCTCTACGAGCGCACTGCCGGGGTGGTCGGCCTCCTTGAGAGGCTGGTCGAGGACGGCTGCCAGGAAGCCATCGGCTCCGGCGCCGAATACCTGGCCGAGTCTCTCCTGGACGGCATCCCCGTCCACCTAGGTTCCGCCGACGGCCGCGACCTGGGCGCCGGGGAGATCCCCGACATCCCCGGACTGAAGGCGTCGACCAAGAGCAGCAGCCGGACCCGCCCGAGGAACACCGTCCTTGACGACCAGGGCCCGGCCGCAGGGACCGGGAGCTGAGGATGCGTCCCCTGCCCCGGAGCCTTGCCCCGCTGCCGGGGGAGTCCCTGCCCGGCTACGTGCTACGGCTCGCCCACAGGCTCGACCTTGCACCCTCTGACGTGGCCCGGCGCACCGGCCTGCTGCCGACGGACGGCCAGGGTCTGGTCAGCCTCAGCCACCGGCTCTTGATCAACCCAGCCCCGGACACCCTCGCCGGATTCGCCGCCGCGACCCGGCTCAGCCACGAAGAAGCCGCCGCACCCACGCTTTCCGGCCTGCGCGAGCACTACCCACCCCTGGCTCTCAGTCTCGGACCACCCCGCGGCGCCGGATACCGGCGCCCCGACCACTGGCTCTTCACCGGCGCTCCCCGTTACTGCCCGCAATGCCTGGCCGGAGACGGATCGGTTATCCAGCAGGCCCACGGCGGCCCCTGGAAGAAGGAATGGCACCTCGCGGTCGTCTTCGCCTGCCTTGAGCACGAGTGCTTCCTGGAACACCAGTGCCCCACCTGCCGCCGCCCCGACAGACGGCCCGCAGGCGGGCCGCTGCTGATCCGGCCCGGCGCTCGCCGTCTGCACCCCACCCAATGCCGCTTCCCCGCCCCTGACTCGGGACGCGGACCGCAGGGAAAAGCCTGCGGAACCCGGCTCGACCTCACCGGGGCACCGATGCGGCCCAGCCGGAAACTCCTTGCCCTCCAGCGCGACCTCCTGGGCACACTCGACCCCGCTCTGCCCGGAGCATCCACCACCGAGAGCCTGACCGACCTGCGGATGGTCATGGGCTTCATCGCCGCCTCATGGCCCCGGTCCCGCTACTTGCTGGAGTCCGACCTTCTGGACTCCGTGAACGCGTACTTCCGGGCGGGCAAGAACTCTCCCGCCGACAGGCACAACCGGGTGAGCCTGATGAACACGGCACCAGCAGACGCCGCGGTCTGCGGGGCACTGATCGGCGTTGCCGACTCTCTGCTGTTCGCCACGAACTCCGAGCAGCGGATCATGAGTCTGTTCGAGGTCTCCTTCGACACCCACGACAGCCGCATGTCCTGGTTCCGCTTCTTCGCCCGACACCAAGGCACCTGCTCGCAGCAGCTGCGCGAGATCCTGAAGCCGCTGGTTAACGCCACTCCGGCCACTGTTGACCGGTTCGTCCCTCGCGGCCCAGGGTTCGCACCCCACCACATTCCGGCGTTCCTGGAACAGGACTGGCACGACCGCTTCATCCGGCCCGCTGGCATCCCCCTTGATCAACGGCTCGTCCGCCGTTACGCGGCCATCCAACTCGTTCGCCGGGCCGCCCACTGCGACACCCACGAGGCAGCCCTCCTCCTGGGCATCCCCATTGACAAAATCCCCGCTGGCATCGACGACGAGCGCTTCTGGATCGGCGCCAGGGACGCCCCCACCGACTTCCGCATCGCCATGACCGAACTCGGCCTGCACGTAGGCGAGCATCGCTACCGGCTGCCCGACTACCAACGGCGGCGGGACTCCCTGCGCAACTGGGTCCTTCCTCAAAATGACTGGCGGGAAGTGACCGCCCAGCTCCCCCGGACCATCGGCAAACAGCCCGTCCTCGACGACCGTAAGCGCCAGGTCGCATCCATCTTCATCTGGACCCGTGTCACCGGCGGCGAACACCTCTTTGCTCCCCGCCCCCTCGAACATGACCAGCCTCAGCACATCCGGCGGGCCTGGGCCGCACGCCGCCCCACCACCTGGCACCAGCTCGCCGGCCGATCAGACCCCGGCCCGCACTACGCGACCCTCCGGCGACTCCTCGGCGAGTACGCCGACAGCCTGGCAGAGAAAATCGACGCCGACGCGCTTCCCGCCAATTGGCACACTCGGCCCCGCCAACTCGGCCGCTTACCCGCTCACCCGCCCCCTGAAGCGCTCAGTTTCATCGCCCATCCGCGCGACCTGTGATCTCTGTGGCGGAATCCGAAGCCATCGGTCGTCGACGGGGAACAGATCCCGGCCAGAGGGCTGTAGAGCACCCACCAGGGATCAGTCAGGTTGTGCCCTCATCGGGGGTCGTCCAGATCGAAACGACAGAGATCGGCTGATCCTGCTCGGCGCCTGGGCCCCAGCCGCCCACAACGTTGACGCCAGGGGTGTTCTTTCTCGGCCCAGGAACGTGGGGGCAATGCATACCGAAAAACACAGGGGCGGGCAGGCCGGGCCGATCGAACCTGATCAGAGGAGCGTTTACCAGGAACGGGAATCGCTTGCGCATAGCGCTCTCGTCAGTGCCGACGTACAAGACCACCTTGAGGTGGGCAGTGCCTTCTCCCGGGCCAGGGACGACAAAATCGATGTCCGGCGGGGTCGCGCTCAGCGGGCGAGCGAGAAGCGGCAGTCCGGTCAGGTCAAAGGAGGTGATCGTGGCAATGTGCCCGCCCGCCGGGTCATGGAGTTCACGGCCCGTCACGGGAGGCAGCCGGTACTTGCGGTGGTGTGGGCCGACGTAAACGTGGGTCTGCCCGCTGCCGTGCAGGGACATCTTCAACTCGTCGAACTTCGCGTTCCGGTGCCGGTCGGCCTGCACCTCTGTGGTGCTGTTTGGGGCCACGCCGTAGTCGACTGATCCGTACGCGGTCCAGCCGTCGCCGACGAAGGGCCGGATGTAGAGGCTGGCGTCGTCCTCACGACTCTTCGGTGGTTGCGCCCAGGAGAGGTGGGCGACCTGTGCGAAGCCACCCTCGTGCGCGGCGACGATCCGTATGGACTCGATCCCGTACGGCGCGGGGTCGGGCTGCGTGATGGTCATGGCCGGACACCGTAACCGAGGTAATCGGCGACATCTGTACCGAGAGCCTCGGACAGGCGAAAGGCCCAGCTCGGGGCGACCATCGCTATCCTGTCCGCCAGCTCCGATGCACAACCCCGCCAACTCAAGCGCTCACCCGCCACCTGAAGCGCTCAGTCATACCGACTGAGCGGTCGCGGAGTACACGTCATTGCATAAGGCTGCGGAGGAACGTATAGTCATGCCATCGCTGAGGAGGATTTTCGATGGCTGTACGCGCGGCAGTGGCGGGAGCGAGTGGATACGCGGGCGGGGAACTGCTGCGGCTGCTGCTCGGTCACCCCGGGGTGGAGATCGGGGCCCTCACCGGGAACTCCAATGCGGGACAGCGGCTCGGGGGGCTTCAGCCGCATCTGGTGCCGCTCGGGGACCGGGTGCTGGAGGCGACCTCCGCCGAGGTGCTCGCCGGGCACGACGTCGTGTTTCTCGCGCTGCCGCACGGGCAGTCGGCCGCTGTCGCCGAGCAGCTCGGTGACGAGGTCCTCGTCATCGACATGGGCGCCGACTTCCGGTTGAAGGACGCCGCCGACTGGGAGCGGTTCTACGGTTCCGCCCACGCCGGGACCTGGCCCTACGGGCTTCCCGAACTGCCGGGCGCCCGCGCCGCGCTGGAGGGGTCCAGGCGTGTCGCGGTGCCCGGCTGCTATCCCACCGCCGTCTCGCTCGCGCTCTTCCCCGCGTATACGGCGGGTCTGGCCGAGCCCGAGGCCGTGATCACCGCCGCCTCCGGCACCTCCGGCGCCGGCCGTACGGCCAAGCCCCATCTGATCGGCTCCGAGGTGATGGGCTCCATGAGCCCGTACGGTGTCGGCGGCGGGCACCGGCACACCCCCGAGATGATCCAGAACCTCAGCGAGGCCGCAGGGGAGCGGGTCACCGTCTCCTTCACCCCCACCCTCGCCCCGATGCCCCGCGGCATCCTCGCCACCTGCTCCGTCAAGGCGAAGCCGGGCACGACGCCCCAGGACGTACGGGACGCCTACGAGAAGGCCTTCGCCGACGAGCCCTTCGTCCATCTGCTCCCCGAGGGGCAGTGGCCGGCCACGGCGTCCGTCTACGGTTCCAACGCCGTACAGATCCAGGTCGCCCACGACGAATCCGCGGGCCGCATCATCGCGATCAGCGCCATCGACAACCTCACCAAGGGCACCGCCGGTGGCGCGGTGCAGAGCATGAACATCGCCCTCGGACTCCCCGAGGACACCGGACTTTCCACGATCGGAGTGGCACCTTGAGCGTCACCGCAGCGAAGGGATTCACGGCGGCGGGCATCGCCGCCGGGATCAAGGAGAACGGCAATCCGGACCTGGCCCTCGTGGTCAACAACGGTCCGCGCCGCGCCGCCGCGGGTGTCTTCACCTCCAACCGCGTCAAGGCCGCCCCCGTCCTCTGGTCGGAGCAGGTCCTCAAGGGCGGCGAGGTCGGCGCCGTCGTCCTCAACTCCGGCGGCGCCAACGCCTGTACGGGACCGAAGGGGTTCCAGGACACCCACGCCACCGCGGAGAAGGCCGCCGAGGTCCTCAACGGGCTGAGCCGGATCGGGGCGCCCGGCACGCCCGGCACGCCCGGCGGAAGCGACCGTACCGACCACGGGGACCGCGACGGCCACGGGGACCACAGCGACCACAGCGCCGGAGAGATCGCCGTCGCCTCCACCGGTCTCATCGGTCTGCCGCTCCCCATGGACAAGCTGCTGCCCGGGATCGAGAAGGCCGCCGCCGAGCTGTCCGAGCACGGCGGCGAGAAGGCCGCCATCGCCATCAAGACCACCGACACCATCCACAAGACCGCCGTCGTGGGCGGCGACGGCTGGACCGTGGGCGGCATGGCCAAGGGCGCGGGCATGCTCGCACCCGGTCTCGCCACCATGCTCGTCGTCCTCACCACCGACGCCGATGTCGAGGCACCCGCCCTGGACACCGCCCTGCGCGCGGCCACCCGCACCACCTTCGACCGCGTCGACTCCGACGGCTGCATGTCCACCAACGACACCGTGCTGCTGCTCGCGTCGGGCGCGTCCGCCGTGGCCCCCGCGTACGAGGAGTTCGCCGAGGCCGTCCGTACGGTCTGCGCCGATCTGGCCCGCCAGCTCATCGGGGATGCCGAGGGCGCCTCCAAGGACATCCGGATCGAGGTCATCAACGCCGCGACCGAGGACGACGCCGTCGAGGTGGGCCGCTCCATCGCCCGTAACAACCTCCTCAAGTGCGCCATCCACGGCGAGGACCCCAACTGGGGCCGGGTCCTCTCCGCCATCGGCACCACCGGCGCCGCCTTCGAGCCCGACGAGCTCAATGTCGCCATCAACGGTGTGTGGGTCTGCCGCAACGGCGCCGTCGGCCAGGACCGCGATCTGGTCGACATGCGCTACCGCGAGGTACGGATCACCGCCGATCTCGCCGCCGGCGCGGACTCCGCGGTCATCTGGGCCAACGACCTCACCGCCGAGTACGTCCACGAGAACAGCGCGTACAGCTCGTGACCGCCCGTAAGCACACCGTGCTGCCCAAGGCGCAGATCCTGATCGAGGCGCTGCCCTGGCTCACCCGCCACAACGGCAGGACCGTCGTCATCAAGTTCGGCGGCAACGCCATGGTCGACGAGGATCTCAAGGCCGCCTTCGCCCAGGACGTCGTCTTCCTGCGGCAGGCGGGCCTCAAGCCCGTCGTCGTGCACGGCGGCGGCCCCCAGATCAGCGCCCAGCTCGACCGGCACGGCCTGGTCAGCGAGTTCAAGGCGGGTCTGCGGGTCACCACACCGGAGGCGATGGACGTCGTACGGATGGTGCTGGCCGGACAGGTCCAGCGCGAACTGGTCGGACTGCTCAACCAGCACGGCCCGCTCGCCGTCGGTATGACCGGCGAGGACGCGCACACCATCTCCGCGACCCGCCACCGGCCGCGGATCGACGGCGAACTGGTCGACATCGGCCGCGTCGGCGAGATCACCGCGATCGACACCGGAGCCATCGAGGCTCTGCTCGGCGACGGCCGGATCCCGGTCATCTCCTCCATCGCGCGCAGCGTCGACGACGGACATGTCTACAACGTCAACGCCGACACCGCCGCCGCCGCGCTCGCGGCCGCGCTGGGCGCCGAGACGCTGATGGTCCTCACCGATGTCGAGGGACTGTACGAGGACTGGCCCAACAGCGACGACGTGATCAGCCGGCTCACCGCCACCGAGCTGGAGAAGCTGCTGCCCGAGCTGTCCAGCGGCATGGTGCCGAAGATGGAGGGCTGTCTGTACGCCGTACGCAACGGTGTCAGGACCGCGCGGGTGCTCGACGGCCGGGTCCCGCACTCGATCCTGCTGGAGATCTTCACCGACTCGGGCATCGGCACGATGGTCGTGCCCGACGCACCCGACGCACCCGACGGAAGCGCGGGCAACGCGAGCGCGGTCGACGGAAGCGCGGTCGGCGAAAGCGCAGTCAACGGAAGGGAAGAGGGAGCGAAGTGACCGGCAACCAGGAGCTTTCACAGCGCTGGCAGAGCGTCATGACGGACAACTACGGCACGCCGAAGCTGTCTCTCGTACGAGGTGAGGGGGCCCGCGTCTGGGACGCCGACGGCACCGGGTACACCGACTTCGTCGGCGGTATCGCCGTCAACGCGCTGGGCCACGCGCATCCCGCCGTCGTCGAGGCCGTCTCCCGTCAGATCGCCTCCCTCGGCCATGTCTCCAACCTCTTCGTCGCCGAGCAGCCCGTGGCCCTCGCCGAGCGGCTGGTCCAGCTCTTCGGCCGCCCCGGCCGGGTGTTCTTCTGCAACTCCGGCGCCGAGGCGAACGAAGCGGCCTTCAAGATCGGTCGGCTGACGGGCCGTCAGCACATGGTCGCCACCGACGGCGGCTTCCACGGCCGCACCATGGGTGCGCTGGCCCTCACCGGTCAGCCCCCCAAGCAGCGGCCCTTCCTGCCGCTGCCCGGTGAGGTGACACACGTTCCCTACGGAGACGTCGACGCGCTCCGCGCCGCGGTCACCGAGGAGACGGCGTTCGTGATCATCGAGCCGATCCAGGGCGAGAACGGTGTGGTCGTCCCGCCGAAGGGCTATCTGGAGGCGGCCCGCGAGATCACCCGCGCCACCGGCACACTGCTCGTCCTGGACGAGGTGCAGACGGGTGTGGGCCGGACGGGCCACTGGTTCGAGTACCAGGCCCACCAGGGCGTCGAACCCGATGTCGTCACCCTCGCCAAGGGACTCGGCGGAGGTCTGCCGCTCGGCGCGACGATCGCCTTCGGCGCCGCGGCCGACCTGCTCAAGCCGGGCCACCACGGCACGACGTTCGGTGGCAATCCGGTCGCCTGCGCCGCCGGACTCGCCGTGCTGGACACACTCGCGGCCGACGGTCTCCTCGACGAGGTGAAGCGGCTGGGCGAGAAGCTGCGCAACGGAATCGAGTCGCTCGGCCATCCGCTGGTCTCCCACGTCCGTGGCTCCGGACTGCTCCTGGGTATCGTGCTCACCGAGCCGCACGCGCCCCGGGCGCGGCAGGCGGCTCAGGATGCCGGATTCCTGGTGAACGTGCCCGCCCCCGATGTCGTACGGCTGATGCCCCCGCTGATCATCGGCGACGCCGAGGTGGACATGTTCCTGCGGGCGCTGCCCGGCATCCTCGACAGCGCTTACGGGGACGGACGATCCGGAGAATGAGACGACGATGACCGAGGCCCAGGGGACCGAGCACGGCGGGCAGTCCGTGCCGCAGACCAGAACCGCCCGCCACCGCCGGATCATTGACATCCTGAACCGGCAGCCGGTGCGCTCCCAGAGCCAGTTGGCGAAACTGCTCGGGGACGACGGGCTGAGCGTCACACAGGCGACGCTCTCCCGCGACCTGGACGAACTGGGCGCCGTGAAGATCCGCAACACCGGTGGCGAACTGATCTACGCGGTCCCCAGCGAGGGCGGCTTCCGCACCCCGCACGCCCCGCTCGGCGAGTCGGCGAAGGAGGAACGGATGCGCCGGCTCGCCGGTGAACTCCTCATCTCCGCCGAGGCCTCGGCCAATCTCGTCGTCCTGCGCACACCTCCGGGCGCGGCCCAGTTCCTGGCCTCGGCCATCGACCAGGCCGAGTTGAGCGACATCCTCGGCACCATCGCGGGCGACGACACCCTGATGCTGATCAGCCGCGATCCGGCGGGGGGCCAGGCACTGGCGGACCATCTGCTGAAGCTGGCCCAGAACGACCGCTGAGGGCGGGGCGGTTCGGCGCCGGGAAGCGGGGCCCCGGCCTCGGCCCCGGCCCGCGCCGGGTCAGGCATTCACCTCGGCGGCCGAGTCGATGTAACGGTGGAAGCCGCTGGTCATCCACCGGCCACCGTCGGCCGTGACACCAAAGCCCTCGGTGTTCGCCAGTTCCTCCAGCCAGTCCCGCGCCCGTCTGCCCATGGCGTACGCGGCCGTCGCCCGGCTGTCGGCCACGGTCAGTCCTCCGGGGCAGACCACGGTGACCGAGGCGGGTCCGTGCACCGGCGGCCGGCCCGTACGGGGATCGAGCACATGGCAGCCGCGCTCCGCCGGTCCCGAGGTGGCCACACCCAGGGTGCCCCGGCACTCGATCACCGTGGCCAGTCCGCCGGGCCGCAGCGGGTCGGTGATCCCCAGCCGCCAGGGGCCGCCGACCAGCTGGATGTCGCCGCCGCCGTTGAGGCATACGGCGGAGGCGCCGGCCGAGACGAGCATCCGGGCCGCCCGCTCCACCGCCCAGCCCTTCACCAGCCCCGTGGGATCGAGACCGCCGGCGTACCGCGCCGTGAACCACCCCCCGCTCTCCCGCTCCGCCTGCGCGCACAGCTCCAGCACCTCGCGGACCTCGCCCGCGCACTCGGACAGCGCCAGCTCCCCACGGCCCAGCCGGCTGATCTGACTGTCCGCGCGGAATGTCGAGAAGATCTCGTCGACGCGGTGGAGCGAGGCCACGGCCGCCCGCAGCCCGGCCTGGACGGCTTCCTCGTCCCCGTCCCGCACCCCGCGGATGTCGAACGAGAAGACCGTGCCCATCGACTCCTCGACATGGCGCAGCCGTCCGCCCTCCGACCGCATCAGACACCCGCCTTGTCGAGGGCGCTCTGAAGCGAGTCCTGGTACCCCTGGCTGGTGTAACTGGCCCCGGACACGGCGTCGATCCGTCCGTCGCGCGCGGCGACGGCGGCTTCGTTGAGGCGGGGCACGGCGTTCGCGGAAATGGATCCGCCGGGGCTCTGGACCGCCTCGGCCTTGGTGATCCTGTCGCCGCTGAGGGTGATCTGTACCTGGACCGGGCCGTACTGGGTGTCCACAGCGTCCCCGAGCACGGTCCGCGCCGCCGCGCCCGCGCCCGATCCCGAGCCGGCACCTCCCGTACCGGCGCCCGTACCGGAATCCGCGCCCGTCCCCGTCCCCGCTGGCGCCTGCGCATCCGCGTCCGCTCCCGGCGCCGCGTCCGCGCCCGGCGTCCCGGTCGCGCCCGCCGAGGCGGACACGCCACCCCCGGCCCTGACCGGGGCCGTCGTACCCGCCACCGACGAGCCGCCCGGCTGCTTCAGCGCGAGCAGCAGAACAACACCCGACGCGGTCGCCGCGACACCGATCATGATCCGCCGGAGCGGATGTTTCCTCTTCACCGGCTGCCTCGCCTCACATTTCGAAGGACTCGTGATGGATACGACGGGTGGGGACGCCCGCCTCGCGCAGTGCCTCGTACGACTGACGGGCCAGTCCGGCCGGTCCGCAGACAAAGACATCGTGGTCGTCGATGTCGGGAAGCAGCTCCCGCAGCCGCCGCGGGGTGATCTCGGGCCGGACGCCGTCCGGCCCGTTGACCGCGTACAGCAGGCGGGCGCCGCGCGCGGACGCGATCGCCCGCAACTCCGCCCAGAGCGCCAGATCCTCGGTCTTGCTCGCCCGGTAGAGCAGGGTCAGATCGCCCGGCCCGCCGGGCAGCGTCTCGAACAGGGCCCGCATCGGTGTGATCCCGGCGCCACCGGCGATCATCAGCACCTTCTCCTGGCTGCGCCGGGCCGCCGTCAGCGCGCCGTACGGACCCTCCGCCCAGACCCGGGTGCCCGGTTCCAGCCGGGCGAGGGCCTCGCTGTGCTCGCCGTTCGCCTTCACGGTGATCCGCAGCAGATCCGGTCGCGGCGGGGCGGACAGCGAGTACGGATTGGAGCTCCAGCGCAGCCCGTCGGTGAGGAACCGCCAGCGGAAGAACTGGCCGGGCTGGGCGCCCAGCCGGTGCAGCCGCCGCCCGGTGATCAGTACGGAGACGACACCGGGCGCCTCGTACACGGTCCTCTCGACCCGCATCCGATGGCGCCTGTTGAGCAGGATCGGATCCAGTACGCGGTACCGGACGAGCAGGGCGCCGGCCGCGCCGTACAGCGTGTACCAGGCGGTGCGGGCCGCCGGGTCGCCGACGAACTCGGCGCCGGTGGCGAGTTGATGCCAGAAGGAGAGATAGACCGCGAGGTAGGTGAGCAGATGCAGGTAGTACCAGGTCTCGTAGCGCGTTCTGCGCCGCACCGCCCCGGCCGAGACGAAGCCGATCACCAGCAGGAGCACGGTGCCCGCCGCCGCCTCGATCATCCGGGGGAACTCGGTGACGATCGTGACCGCCTGGGCCACCGCTCCGGAGTCCGCCTGGACCGCGTAGCCCCCGACGGTCAGCGGGACATGGGCGATCACCAGACCGACCGCGTACCGTCCGCCCATCGAGTGCCAGCGTGTCACCCGGTCGGATCCCACCCGCCGCTCCAGCGCGGGAACCCGCGCCATCAGCACCACCACGAGCGCGATCGCGTAACCGCCGAGCAGCCCGGTCAGCCGGCCCGCCCCGAGCAGCCACTCGGCCAGGTCCACATGGACGACCGGGGTGTTCTGCCACCACAGCGCCATGACCGCCGCCGCGCCCGCCCAGCACAGCACGAGCAGCGGCAGCGCGCCCGACCGCCGCGGGCGGATCGCCCGCATGGTCTGCCGTCTGGCGGCCCGGCCGTTGTGCATCATCGCCACGGGACTGCTCCTCACCTACCGTTGTGCCCGCCGATACGGATTTGAGCGACGGAGGGTTCAACGAAGTGGCGTGAGACGGTGGCGAGTTCGGTCGTGGGCCTTCGGCCGGACCGGACCCAAGGGCCCAAAAGGCCCACGGACGTACGGAGAACCTACGGGTTACGAGGCCCCACGGGCTCCGGACTCCGGGCTACAAGGGCCTACCGGCTACCGGCTACGGGGTCACGGCGGTGATGGCGGTCGGGCCGGACCGGGTGCCGATCGCGATATGCGGCGCGCGGCGCGGATCCGCCCAGACCAGGATGCGCCTCATCGCCCCGGACGGTACGGACACACAGCCCGCCGTCGGGCCCTTGCCGTTGACGTGGAGGAAGATCCCGGCGCCCCGGCCGCGCACCGGCCGGTCGTAGTTGTAACCGATCACCAGGCCGTGGCCGTACTGCTTCCGATAGGAGGCCATCCGCTCGGACTCGTCCGCCCGGCAGTCCGAGGGCAGCCCCTCCACCCAGCGGTTGTAGGCACGCGAGTCATTGTCCTGGCACCACCAGGAGGCGCTGGTCACCCGGCGGTACCCCGTCCTCGTCCCCCTGGGCGCCGGGGAGGTCCCGAACGCGTACGGCAGGTCGTAGAGCCCGGTCGGGGTGGTCGACGTGCCCTGTTTCCGCTTGCCGCCGTCCACCAGACCGCCGGCCCCGAAGCGCGCGGCGGCGGACCCGGCCTTCACCCAGCGCCCATGACGCCGGTCCCACCAGGTCACCCGGCCCTCGGTCGCTCCGGTACGGGGAGCCTGCGCGGTGATGAGCTGGCTGCCGCCGCCGGTGTCCGTCATCCGTTCGGGGAGCGTCAGCCCGGCGGAGGCGTACGAGGCCGGGACGGAGCCCGGGACGGACGCGGAGGCCGGAGCGGCGGCGGGGGCGGAGACGACGGCGGCGAGCAGTGCGGCGGCGGGCACAAGAGCGGTACGCATGGTTCGGACCGTATGCCGCCCGTCGTGGCGCGGCCTCCCGGGCCGCCGCCGTGTTACTCCGTACGGCCGTGTCCCCCGTACGGCGGTGTCACTCCGTACGGCGGTGCCGCGACGCGGTCTCAGTCCGTCCGCGCGGGCAGGGGCAGCGGCAGCGCGGGCAGTCCGTCCAGGCTCACCGCGACATGGTCCTTCTTGGCGCAGTACGCGGCGAACTCCTCGTCGGACTTCCGGCCGAAGTGCTCGGCGTGCTGCGTCCGCTCCTCCCGGTAGTCCATGAAAGGCACCGCGAAACCGCACGCGTCACCGATGCGTACGGCGTGGATCACGATGATCGCGCGGGCGGCGGGCCCGTCGGCTTCCTTGAAGTACGTGATGTACTCGGCCCAGCGCGGGTCGTCACGGAAGACCGGCTCGCCCCGGCCGTGCACCCGCAGCACCTTGGGCGGTCCGGTGAACGCGCACCACATCAGCGTGATACGCCCGTTCTCCCGGAGATGCGCGATGGTCTCGGCGCCGCTGCCGCCGAAGTCGAGATACGCCAGCGTCAGCTCGTCGATCACGACGAGGGTGCCGGCCCGCCCCTTGGGCGAGAGATTGATATGGCCGTCGTCCGCCAGGGGCGCGGTGGCGGTGAAGAAGACTGGCTGTTCCTCGATGAAAGTGCGTATCCGGCCGTCGATCCGTTCGTAGCGCTTTCCCATGCCGTCGATTATCCGCCTCCGCGCTCGGACGGGGAGGGGGTTTCGGCTCGTGGGACGGCCGCGCCGGACCGACCATGGAGCGATGACGAAGAAGCGGGAACACGACGTGAGGCGGGACCACGAGGTCCGGGTGCGCAGGGTCTACGAGGCACCGGAACCGGCGGACGGGACCCGCGTCCTGGTCGACCGGCTCTGGCCGCGCGGCCTGGCGAAGGAGGCCGCCGCGCTGGACGAGTGGCTGAAGGCCGCCGCGCCCTCGGCGGAACTGCGCACCTGGTACGGGCACGATCCCGGGCGGTTCGAGGAGTTCGCCGGGCGGTACGGCGCGGAGCTGGCCGCACCGGACCACGCGGAGGCGCTCGACCGGCTCCGCGAGCTGGCCGCCGAGGACACCCTCACCCTGCTCACCGCCACCAAGGACCTGCGGTACAGCCACGCGCCGCTGCTGGCGGCGGAGGTACGCCGGGAGGAGCCCACCGCCGAGGGCCACTGAAGGAGCCACCCCGGGAACGGACACCCGACACCCCGGGAACGAGGAGGACACCGCTGAGGCGGCCGGGGAGCGCGTTGACAAAACAATACGGTGCAGCGCATAGTTATACCCATCAGTGAATGCACCGTAAGGAGATACCCGTGACCGAGCGCGTCGTACTCGCCTACTCGGGCGGCCTGGACACCTCCGTCGCCATCGGATGGATCGCCGAGGAGACGGGCGCCGAGGTCATCGCCGTCGCCGTGGATGTCGGCCAGGGCGGCGAGGACATGGATGTCATCCGCAAGCGCGCGCTCGCCTGCGGTGCCGTCGAGGCCGAGGTCGCGGACGCCAAGGACGAGTTCGCCGAGGAGTACTGCCTCCCGGCGATCAAGGCCAACGCCCTCTACATGGACCGCTACCCCCTCGTCTCCGCCCTCTCCCGGCCGACGATCGTCAAGCACCTCGTCGCCGCCGCGCAGAAGCACGGCGCCGGTACGGTCGCCCACGGCTGCACCGGCAAGGGCAACGACCAGGTGCGTTTCGAGGCGGGCATCACCGCTCTCGGCCCCGATCTGAAGTGCATCGCGCCGGTCCGCGACTACGCCATGACCCGGGACAAGGCGATCGCCTTCTGCGAGGAGAAGGACCTCCCGATCGCGACCACCAAGAAGTCGCCGTACTCCATCGACCAGAACGTCTTCGGACGGGCCGTCGAGACGGGCTTCCTGGAGGACATCTGGAACGCGCCGATCGAGGACATCTACGAGTACACCCAGAACCCCGCCGTCGCCCGCGAGGCCGACGAGGTCACCATCTCCTTCAAGGAGGGTGTGCCGGTCGCCGTCGACGGCAGGCCCGTCACCGTCCTCCAGGCGATCCAGCAGCTCAACGAGCGGGCCGGCGCCCAGGGCATCGGCCGGATCGACATGGTCGAGGACCGGCTCGTGGGCATCAAGTCCCGTGAGGTGTACGAGGCCCCCGGCGCGATCGCGCTGATCACCGCGCACCAGGAGCTGGAGAGTGTCACCGTCGAGCGTGAGCTGGCCCGCTACAAGCGGCAGGTCGAGCAGCGCTGGGGCGAGCTGGTCTACGACGGCCTGTGGTTCTCCCCGCTCAAGCGCGCCCTGGACGGTTTCATCAACGAGGCGAACCAGCATGTCACCGGCGATGTCCGGATGACCCTGCACGGCGGCCGGGCCGTGGTGACCGGGCGCAGGTCGGAGGAGTCGCTCTACGACTTCAACCTCGCCACCTACGACTCGGGCGACACCTTCGACCAGTCCAAGGCGCAGGGCTTCATCGAGATCTTCGGCCTCTCGTCGAAGATCGCCGCGCGGCGCGACCTCCAGGCGTAACCCGCTCGTCCCGGGCGGCCCCGGGCGGCGTCGCCCGCCGAGCGACGTCACCCGCCGAGCGGTGTCGCTTCCTGGGCGCCGGCGCCTCCCGGGGCGTCCTCCCGCCCGACCATCCGCCTCCCCGTTCCTCCGCGGCGGGGAGGCGGTCGTACTTCCCGATCCCTCCAAGGAGCAGCAGTGAGCAGCAACAACGGTGATGTCCGGCTCTGGGGCGGCCGTTTCGCCGACGGACCCGCCGAGGCCCTGGCCAAGCTCTCCGCGTCGGTCCACTTCGACTGGCGGCTCGCGCCCTACGACATCGCCGGCTCCCGTGCCCATGCCCGTGTCCTCCACCAGGCCGGGCTGCTCACCGCTGACGAACTGACCCGGATGCTCGACGGACTCGACCGGCTCGAAGCCGATGTCGCCGACGGCTCGTTCACCGGCACCATCGCAGACGAGGACGTCCACACCGCCCTGGAGCGCGGGCTGCTGGAGCGCCTCGGCCCCGACCTCGGCGGCAAGCTGCGCGCCGGACGGTCCCGCAACGACCAGGTCGCCACGCTCTTCCGGATGTACCTCCGCGACCACGCCCGGATCATCGGCGGGCTGATCGCCGATCTCCAGGACGCGCTGGTCGGACTCGCCGAGGCGCACCCCGCCGTCGCGATGCCGGGCCGTACGCACCTCCAGCACGCCCAGCCCGTGCTCTTCGCCCATCATGTGCTGGCCCATGTGCAGTCGCTGTCCCGGGACGCGGAGCGGCTGCGGCAGTGGGACAAGCGCACGGCCGTCTCACCGTACGGCTCGGGCGCTCTGGCCGGATCCTCGCTCGGGCTCGACCCCGAGGCGGTCGCCGCGGACCTCGGCTTCGAGCGCGGCTCCGTCGGCAACTCCATCGACGGCACGGCCTCGCGCGACTTCGTCGCCGAGTTCGCCTTCATCACCGCGATGACCGGTGTCAATCTGTCGCGGATCGCCGAGGAGGTCATCCTCTGGAACACGAAGGAGTTCTCCTTCGTCACCCTCCACGACGCCTTCTCTACCGGTTCGTCGATCATGCCGCAGAAGAAGAACCCGGACATCGCGGAGCTGGCGCGCGGGAAGTCGGGCCGGCTCATCGGCAATCTCACCGGTCTGCTCGCCACGCTGAAGGGCCTGCCGCTCGCGTACAACCGCGATCTCCAGGAGGACAAGGAGCCCGTCTTCGACTCCTGCGACCAGTTGGAGGTCCTGCTGCCGGCCTTCACCGGGATGATGGCGACGCTGACCGTCAACCGCGCGCGGATGGAGGAACTGGCCCCGGCCGGTTTCTCGCTCGCCACGGACATCGCCGAGTGGCTGGTCCGGCAGGGGGTGCCGTTCCGGGTGGCGCACGAGGTCGCGGGGGAGTGCGTCAAGGAGTGCGAGGCGCTGGGCATCGAGCTGGACGGGCTGACGGACGAGCAGTTCGCGAAGATCTCCCCGCATCTCACCCCCGAGGTGCGCTCGGTGCTCAATGTGCCGGGCGCGCTGGCGTCCCGTAACGGCAGGGGCGGTACGGCGCCGTCCGCCGTGGCGGTCCAGCTCTCCGAGGTCAAGGCCGATCTGGTGATACAGCACGCCTGGGCCGACGCGAAGAAGTAGAAGAAGCGGCGGGAACGGTCGTCCTCACAGCGGGCGGCCGTCGTCACACCGCCGTCGTCACACCGCCGTCGTCACACCGCCGTCGTCACAGCGCCGCCGCCCACTCCGCGAGCGCGTCGAAGTCCGGCCGGGTCAGTCCGGTCCCGGGATCGACGTACAGCAGCAGGGCGGCGGCGAGGTGCTCCCGGTCCACCCACTCGCGGTCGTACGACGTGATCTCGTCGTCGACCCAGGCGAACGGCCGCCCGGCCGCGTACTCCAGCACGTACCGCGTCTTCCACAGGGTCCCGCGAGGGGCCCATCCGTGTGTCTCGGGCCATGCGATGTACGGCAGCTCCGGCAGCCCGAGCAGCGGCCCTATCCACTCGTTGGCGTCGTCCTCCCAGGTGGTGGCCCAGACCAGCTCGTAGAGCCCGGTGAGCGCCAGCAGTTCCGCGCCGTGTCCGGGGTTGAGCAGCACGGGAAGCGGGCCCGGCTGCGTCCGTGCCCAGAGCGAGGGCCGCATCAGGTGTTTCTCGTATCCGTCCGGAGCCCCGGGCGCCGCAAGGGCGCCATACGGATTGAGCGGACCGTCGACGTCGATCAGCAGGAGCGGCTTCCGCGAGGGATTCATACAGGTGTTCCTTCCCGCCCTGGGTGGGCGTGATTCGATGCGGTCATGTATTGAATGAGACCTTCGTGTCTCATGTGGGTTATCTTTGGCTCATGACAGTCGATCGTGACCAGGTGCTGCGCACCGCCGCCGCCCTTCTCACCCGTAAGGCGACCGCCACCATGGACGAGGTCGCCAGGGCCTCGGGGATCGGGCGGGCGACCCTTCACCGGCACTTCGCCGGGCGTGACGCGCTGGTCAAGGCGCTGGAGCAGCTCGGTATCCAGGAGATGGAGACGGCGCTCGACGCCGCCCGGCTGGACGAGGGCACGGCGGCCGACGCGCTGCGCAGGCTTGTCGCCCGTATCGAACCCTCGGCCGGGCTCCTCGCCTTCCTGCTCACCGAGAACCAGCTCTTCGAGGGCGAGGTCTCCGACGGCTGGGCACGGATCGACGCCCGCTGCTCGGCGCTCTTCCGGCGCGGCCAGGAGCAGGGCGAGTTCCGGATCGACCTCAGCCATGTCTGGCTGACCGAGGCGCTCTACGGACTGCTCAGCGCCGGCGCCTGGGTCACCCAGGACGGCCGGGTCGCCACCAAGGACTTCCAGTACATGATCGCCGAGTTGCTGCTCGGCGGCGCACAACGGAGCGTGAGGACATGACCACCATCCACGGGACGGCGACGGAGACGAGGCCCGTACCCCGTCCGGGGCGGTGGCTGGCGCTCGCCGTGCTCGTCCTGGCCGTACTGCTGGTGGCCGTCGACGCGACCGTGCTCGGACTGGCCACCCCGTTCCTCAGCGAGGATCTCAGGCCGACCGGTACCCAGCTCCTCTGGATCGGCGACATCTACTCCTTCGTCATCGCCGGGCTGCTGGTCTCCATGGGCAGCCTCGGTGACCGTATCGGGCGCAAGAGGCTGCTGCTGTGGGGCGCGGTCGCGTTCGGCGCGGTCTCCGTACTGAACGCCTACGCGTCCAGCCCCGGGATGATGATCCTGGCCAGGGCGCTGCTCGGGGTCGCGGGCGCCACCCTGATGCCCGCCACGCTCGCCCTGATCCGCAATATCTTCCACGACCCCAAGGAGCGCAGCCTCGCCATCGGTATCTGGGGAGCGATGGCCTCGGCGGGCGCGGCGGTCGGCCCTGTCGTCGGCGGCTTCCTGCTGGAGCACTTCTGGTGGGGCTCGGTCTTCCTGATCAATCTGCCCGTGATGGCGGTGCTGGTGCTCGTCGGCGTGAAGACGCTGCCCGAGTCGAGGAACCCGGCGCCGGGGCCGTGGGACATGACCAGCGTGCTGCTGTCCCTCGTCGGTGTCGTCGGCGTCGTGTACGCCGTGAAGGAGGCGGCGGCGCACGGGCCCGGCTGGGACGTCCTGGCGGCGGGAGCGGCCGGCGCGGTGGCCCTCCACCGGTTCGTACGGCGTCAGCTCACCCTGCCCGCGCCGCTGCTGGACATGCGGCTCTTCCACCACCGCGGCTTCTCCGGCGCGGTACTGGCCGATCTGCTGACCATCCTCGGTCTGTCGGGACTGGTCTTCTTCCTGTCGCAGTTCCTCCAACTGGTCCAGGGGCGCGGACCCCTGGAGGCGGGTCTCGCGGAACTGCCCGCGGCGGTCGGCGCGGTGACGGCGGGGCTGATCGCGGGGACGGTCGCGCGCCGGTACTCCGTACGGGCGGTGGTGGCGGGCGGTCTGGGCGCCATCGGGCTGGCGCTGGCGGTGCTCACCGTCCTCAGCCGGTCGACCGGCTATCCGCTGCTGGGCGCGGTCCTGCTGATCGTCGGGATCGGCGCGGGGTTCTCGTTCACCGTCACGGCCGATGTGATCCTCTCCAGTGTCCCGAAGGAGCAGGCCGGTTCCGCCTCCGCGGTCTCGGAGACGGCGTACGAGCTGGGCGCGGCGCTCGGTATCGCGCTGCTGGGGTCCGTCGTCACCGGTGTGTACCGCGGCTTCCCCGCTCCCGCCGGGGTTCCCGCGGACGCGGTCTCGGCCGCCCATGAGTCACTGGGCGGCGCGGTGGAGGCGGCGGCGGGTCTGCCGGGGCGCCCGGGTCAGGCCCTGGTCACCGTGGCGCAGGACGCGTTCGTCGACGGCTTCCGCCTCGCGACGGGCGTGGGCGCGGCGGTCCTGCTGGCGACCGCGGTGGCGGCCTGGTTCCTGCTGCGCGGCCAGAAGCTGGAGGAGTCCGCCGGACACTGACCGGACCCGCGGCCGGGAGCGGGGCGTCCCGGGCGAGGACCCGCCGCCGGGGACTGACCGGACCCGCCGCCGGGGAGCGGGCGCCTCAGGCGCGCTCGGCGGTGAACGGTCCGTCGGCGGCGAAGGCCAGGGCGGCGAAGCGTTCTCCGATGCGGCGGTGAGTGGCGGCGTCCGGGTGGAGCCGGTCGGGCAGCGGCAGCTCGGCGGAGTCCGCCTCACCGTAGAGCTCGCGGCCGTCGAGGTAGTGCAGGTTCGGGTCGTCGGCCGCCCGCCGGCTCACGAGGCGGGCCAGCTCGTCCCGGATGACATTGAGCGTCAGCTTCCCGGCGGCCCGTTCCGCGGGGTCGCCCGCGGCCCGGAACCGGAGCTGTCCCGCGCTGAGGTCGCTGAAGTCCGGGGCGCTGGGGCCCGGGGTGTCCTCGTGGATGGGGCAGAGGACGGGGGAAACGACAAGCAGCGGAGCGGTGGGGTGGCCCTCGCGGATGGTGTCGAGGAAGCCGTGCACGGCGGGGCCGAAGGCACGCAGGCGCATCAGATCGGTGTTGACCAGATTGATACCGATCTTGACGCTGATCATATCGGCGGGGGTGTCGCGCAGAGCGCGGGCCGTGAACGGATCGAGCAGGGCGCTGCCGCCCAGACCCAGGTTGATCAGTTCCACACCGCCGAGGGAGGCGGCCAGCGCGGGCCAGGTCGTGCTGGGGCTCGCGGCATTGGAGCCCTGGCTGATCGAACTGCCGTGGTGCAGCCACACCTTGCGGCCGCCGGCCGGTACGGGCTCGACGGGGGCGTCGGTACGCAGGGCGACCAGCTGGGTGATCTCGTTGTGCGGCAGCCAGATCTCGATGTCCTTGACGCGGTCCGGGAGGCTCGTGAACCGGGCGGTGCCAACCGGTCCCGGCCGGGTCTCGGTCGAGCCGGTGGTCATGTCCACGGTCAGGACTTCACCGCCGGTCACCGTGGCCTGCCCGGCCGCCCGGCCGTCGACGAGCAGGTCGTACACGCCGTCGGGGCGCGGCGGTGCGCCCTGATAGACCATCTTGGTCGGGAGCGTGTCCAGTTCTACGGCGGTGGCCCGCGTGCGGAAGGCGAGCCGTACGCCCGACGGCTGGGCCTCCGCCATCGCGAGCTGTCCGTCGGCACACTGCGCACGGGCCCGAGCGGGCAGCCGGTGCGGCAGTATCCCGTGCTCGGTGCGCTCCAGATCGAGCGCGCCGCGCAGGAGGTCCGCGGTGAGGGGAATGCTGATCCAGTCCGTCGCCCGGTCCGCCGCAGGGGCGCCGGGGACGTCGTCGTGCCGGTTGTTCATGGAGTCATCCTGCGGCGTGGACACCCGGTTCGCCCAGTGATTTTCCGGCACCGCGTCGCGGTCGCTAGGCCGCCTTCGCCTTGGTGGCGTAGATGTCCACGTACTCCTGCCCCGACAGCTCCATGACCTCGGTCATCACCGAGTCCGTCACCGCCCGGAGCACATAGCGGTCGCGGTCCATGCCCTCGTACCGCGAGAACTCCATCGGCTTGCCGAAGCGCACCGTCACCTTGCCCGTGCGCGGCATGCCCGTACCGTTCGGCTGGAGCTTGTCCGTACCGATCATCGCGAAGGGCACCACCGGCGCGCCCGTCATCAGCGTGAGCCGCGCGATGCCCGTACGGCCCCGGTAGAGCCTGCCGTCGGGGGAGCGGGTGCCCTCCGGGTAGATACCGAAGACATTGCCCTCCTCCAGCACCCGACGGCCCGTCATCAGCGCCGCCACACCGCCGCGGCCACCGTCGCGGTCCACCGGGATCATGCCCACGCCGGTGAAGAACCAGGCCATCATCCGGCCCTTGAGCCCCTTGCCCGTGACGTACTCGTCCTTGCCGATGAAGAAGACCTGGCGGTCGCAGACCAGCGGCAGGATCATTGAGTCGATGAAGGTCAGATGGTTGCCGGCGAGGATCACCGGCCCGCTCCCCGGAATGTTCTCGGCGCCCTCCACACGGATGCGGAACATCAGGCGCATGATCGGTCCGAGCGCTGCCTTGATGAGCGCGAAGCGGGACAACGGTTCCTCCGGTGGCGAGGGACGGTGGTGGACGGAGGCGAACATCTCCGCAGGTGAGCACGTTACTCGCGGCTCACGGGGTTCGCACATCGGGTTCACGGGCTGGATACCCAGTGTTGACGTGTGTTTCCGTCACGTTCGTCCAAGGTCCCCCACGGGGAAGACGGCGCCGCCTACGCTCAGCCTCGCTTGACAGGCACAGAACACCACATCAAGGAGCGTTCATGACACAGGGTGCGCGCAACACGCCAGGCCGGCGGACCGTACTGGGAGCGGCGGTGCTCGGCTCGGCCGCCGCCGTGGCACTGCCCGCCGCGGCGCAGGCCACCGAGCGCGGACGGGGCGGCGGCCACCACCCGTCCCGCCCCGAGCTGCCCGTGCCCACGATCGTCGGTCACCGCGGGGCCAGCGGCTACCGCCCCGAGCACACCCTCGGTTCCTACCAGCACGCGCTGGACCTCGGCGCCCATGTGATCGAGCAGGACCTGGTGCCCACCAAGGACGGACATCTCGTGTGCCGTCACGAGAACGACATCACCGGCACCACGGATGTCGCGGACCACCCGGAGTTCGCGAGCCGCAAGACCACCAAGTCGGTCGACGGCGTCAGCCTCACGGGCTGGTTCACCGAGGACTTCACGCTCGCCGAGCTGAAGACCCTGCGTGCCAAGGAGCGCATCCCGGGCACCCGCCAGCACAACACCGTCTACGACGGCCGCTGGGAGATCCCCACCTTCGAAGAGGTGCTCCGCTGGGCGGACGAGCAGGGCCGCAAGCTCGGCCGCCGGATCTGGCTCTACACCGAGACCAAGCACCCCACCTACTTCCGCGGCATCGGCCTCGGCCTGGAGGAGCGCCTCGCGAAGCTGCTCCGCCGCTACGGGCGTGACCGCAAGGACTCCGCGATCTTCCTCCAGTCCTTCGAGCCCACCAGCATGCAGCGGCTGGCCAAGCTGGTCGACTCGCCGCGTGTGGTCCTGCTCTCCGGCGCCGGCACCCGCCCGTGGGACTTCGAGGTGACGGGCGACCCGCGCAAGGTCGACGACCTGGTCAAGCCCGAGGGCCTGAAGTGGATCGCGTCCTTCGCGCAGGGCCTCGGCCCGACGCTCGACCTGATCATCCCGAAGGACTCCGCGGGCAGGCTCACCAAGCCCACCACGCTGGTACGGGACGCGCACGCCAAGGGGCTCGTCCTCCACCCGTACACGATGCGCAACGAGAACTCCTTCCTGCCCGCCGATTTCCGCCGCGGCACGGACCCCAACGCGTACGGCGACGCCTTCGGCGCCTTCCGGGCCTACTTCGCGACCGGGATCGACGGGATCTTCACCGACAACCCCGACACCGGCCTGCTGGCGCGGGCGGACTTCGTCAGCCGCTGACCGCGCGTTCCCCGGTCGGGTGACCGCCCGGCCGGGGAGCAACCGTCCGTCACCACGCGGGCGTCATGCCGGGCATGACGCCCCCGCGAGCCGGCGCACCCGGCCCCGGCACCTCACTCCGTCCCGCCGTCACCCCCCGCCGCCCGTCCCCGCCTCCCGCGCCGGATCTCGTCCGCGCGCTGCTCCCGCTGGTGAGCGCGGAGGCCGCCGCCGAGGCACCGGGGACCGGTCTCGACGCGGGCGACCTCGAACAGAGCATCTGGGTACGGCTGTTGGAGCGGCTCGACGGCGAAGGCCCGCCCGCGGACCTCGCGTACTGGGTACGGGACGCCGTACGGGAGGAAGCGCACCGCGCCCGCCGTACCGCCGTCGCCGCCTACCCGTCCCGGGACGAACCGCCCACCGGTCCCGAATCCGATCCCGAGCGTGCCGCGCTGCGCACCGACCGGAGGCGCACGCTCCGCGCGGCCGTCGGCCGTACCCCGGGGCACTGTCCCCGGCTGCTGACCGCGATGCTGTCGCCGAAGGACCCCACCTATCGCGAAATCGCGGGCGAGTTGGGTATGTCACAGGGAAGTTTGGGCCCCTTGCGGTCGAGATGTCTGGGATGCCTGCGCAGAATGCTCGTTACGGAGGTTGCCGCTCCTGAACCGCGGGGAAGGGAGCGGTAAACAACCGGCGGATCAGGTGAGCGGGAGGCATGCACACATGGGCATGAGCGTGACCATCTCAGCGGCGAGCGCGCAGGACGCGGAGCACATTCTGAAGCTGCAGTACTTGTGTTACCAGAACGAGGCCGAGCTGTACGGCGACTACACCATCGAGCCGCTGACCCAGACGCTCGACGATCTCAGGGCGGAACTCGACCGCGGACACTGCCTGGTAGCGCGTCTCGGTGACGAAGTGGTCGCGTCCGTAAGAGGAAGTGTCGAGGAGACGGGCACCGCCCGGATCGCCAAGCTCATCGTCCACCCCCGGCTGCGCCACCACGGCCTCGGTGGACGGCTGCTCGACGCCATAGAGAACCACTTCACGGCGGAGCCGGCGGCCAAGCGCTTCCAGCTCTTCACCGGCCACCGCAGCGAGGGCAATCTGCGGCTCTACCGCAGCCGGGGCTACGCGCCCGTGTCGACGGAACAGATAGGCCCCCGTCTGACGCTCGTCACGCTGGAGAAGCCGGCCGGCGCCGCCGCCTACGCGGCCAGTGCCTGACGCGGAGCCCGTCCGCCGCGATCAGCGGCGGGCCTTCCGCAGCCACAGGATGCCGGTGACCGGCAGCAGTACCGGAATGAAGAGATAGCCCATGCCGTAGTCCGACCAGACCGTGGCGTCCGGGAAGGCCGAGGGGTCGGCCAGCGTCCAGGTCCCGACGGTCAGTACCCCCGCGAGCTCGGCGGCGCAGCACACCAGCGCCGCCTTCCGCGCCGTCTCCCCGCCGCGTACGAGCGTGTAGGTGATGAACGCGTAGACCACGGCGGCCACGGCGGAGAGCGTGTAGGCGAGCGGCGCGTGCTCGAACTCGGTCGCGATCTGGTAGACGGACCGGGAGACGGCACCGACGGACATCACTCCGTACAGCCAGACCAGCAGCAGGCCGGGCCCGCGCACCAGCTGGGTCGCGGACTCCCCGCCCACCGGCTCCGGCCCGCCCGTCCGGTCCGCGCTCTCCCCTGTGTTCTCCCCGGTCCGCTGCCCGGCTTGCTCGCCCTGCTCGCCGGCCGTGCTCCGGCCCGTCGTCTTCCGTCCCGTCTTCGCGCCGGTGGTGGGCTCGCCCATCGTCAGCCTCCCCAGATGTCATGGAGCCGCACTTCCAGTACGGCCAGGACGACCGCTCCCGCGGCCACCGTCGTCGAACCCCATCGTGTCCGCTCGGCCAGCGACAGGAAGCCGGCCGCCGGCACCGCCAGCAGCGCGCCGATCAGATACGAGACGAAGATCACCGAGCCCTGGTCGGCCTTCTCCCCGCGGGCGAGCTGCGTGATCCCGATCACGAGCTGGACGAGCGCCAGCGCGGCCACCACGCCCATGCCGATGAAGTGCCAGTCCTTGGTGGGCTGGTCGCGAAAGGCGGCGAAACCGCACCAGGCGGCGAGAGCGAGCGCGGCCACGGAGAGCGCGACCGTCAGGGCGACGAGCATGGACCGAGCGTATTACGGCCCAAAAGGCATCCCGCGAGCGCCCCCGCACCCCCGTGGCGGCGCCGTGCCCGCGAGGAGCGGGGGAGACCGTGGCCTTGGCCACAGCGCCTGACCCGTTCCGGCCGGCCGGGGACGCGCCCGCCCTGGGGCGCTCACCGATATCCGGGCAGGTCGGGGCGGCGAGCGGGGTGATTGTTGCCTCGTGTGAACGGTGAGACGGAGACGTCCGATATACGGACGAGCCCCCCGGAGCTGTCTTGATGTCTGCTTTACTTACCGCATGACCACGATGAGCTACCGCGCCCCCGCGACCGAGGCGATCACGACGCCCGGTGCTCGTTGTCTGTGTCGAATGTGCGCCAACTGAGGGCCCCTGCCTGAGTCTCGCGCCCCGAAGCGAGACCGGACGGCCGCGCCGCCACGCCGGTTCCGTACGCCATGCGCCGCCACATGCGCCAGGGTCCGGACCGCCGGTGAGCGGGTAGGTCTGTTCCGCACGCGCCTCCCCCCGGTTCACCCACCGTCTCGGCGTGAAGCGTCCGAATGACGAATGCCCCGTGCCGGCGGCCACCTCGCCGCGCACTCGACAGTGATGGATACCCCTGTGATCACTACTACGGGCCTGACGAAGATCTACCGGTCCGCCACGTCACGAGGCCGCGAAGTCACCGCTCTCGACCAAGTGGACCTCCATGTCCGCGAGGGCGAGGTCTTCGGCGTCGTCGGACAGAGCGGCGCCGGCAAGTCCTCGCTCATCCGCTGTGTCAATCTCCTCGAACGCCCCACCGCGGGCCGGGTGATCGTCAACGGCCAGGACCTCACCGCGCTCGCGGGCCGCGGCCGGCGGGCGGGCAAGGAGCTGCGGCGGGCCCGCAGTTCGATCGGCATGGTGTTCCAGCACTTCAATCTGCTGTCCTCGCGCACGGTCAAGGACAATGTCGAACTGCCGCTGGAGATCCTCGGCGTCACCCGCCAGGAGCGCGCCCGCCGCGCCCTGGAACTGCTGGACCTGGTGGGACTGGGCGACAAGGCCGCCTCGTACCCCGCCCAGCTCTCCGGCGGCCAGAAGCAGCGCGTCGGTATCGCCCGCGCCCTGGCCGGCGACCCCAAGGTGCTGCTCTCCGACGAGGCGACCAGCGCCCTCGACCCCGAGACCACCCGCTCGATCCTCCAGTTGCTGCGCGATCTCAATCAGCAGCTCGGACTGACCGTGCTGCTCATCACGCACGAGATGGAGGTCGTCAAGACGATCTGCGACTCGGCCGCGCTGATGCAGAGGGGGAGGATCGTCGAGTCGGGCACGGTCGGCGAGCTGCTGGCCACCCCCGGCTCGCAGCTCGCGCGGGAGCTGTTCCCGGTGGGCGGAGCGCCGTCGGGCCCCGGCCGTACGGTCATCGACGTCACCTTCCAGGGCGAGGCCGCCGCCCGGCCGGTGATCTCGCGGCTCTCCCGTATGTACAACATCGACATCTCGATCCTGGGCGCCGCGATGGACACCGTCGCGGGCCGGCAGATCGGCCGGATGCGGATCGAACTGCCCGGCGGTTACGAGGAGAACGTCGTGCCGATCGGCTTTCTGCGGGAGCAGGGACTCCAGGCCGAGGTGGTGGACGACGAGCCCGCCGCCGAAGGGCCCCCGGAAGGTCCCGTCGCCGAGGAGCCGACCGAAGCACGCCCGGCCGGCGAACAGGCCCCTGAGGGCCAGGCCCCCGGCGAACAGTCTCCCGGCGAACAGACCACCGACGAACAGACCACCGACGAACAGTCCCCCGAGGGCGAGACGCCCGCACTGGTGAAAGAAGATGTCAAGTGACCTGGTCGGAGATGCAGCCGCTGCTCATCCAGGGGTCCCTCGACACCCTCTACATGGTGCTCTGGTCCGCGCTCGTCACCGTCGTCGGCGGACTGCCCCTCGGTGTTCTGCTCGTCCTCACCGACAAGGGCGGACTGCTCCAGAACGCCCCGGTGAACAAGACCGTCGGCGTGATCGTGAACATAGGCCGCTCACTGCCGTTCATCATCCTGCTGATCGCGCTGATCCCGTTCACCACGCTGGTCATCGGCACCTTCATCGGGCCCACCGCGATGATCGTGCCGCTCGCGATCGGTGCCATCCCGTTCTTCGCGCGCCTCGTGGAGACCGCCATCCGTGAGGTCGACCACGGACTGGTCGAGGCCGTCCAGGCGATGGGCGGCTCCGTGCCGACCATCGTCCGCAAGGTGCTGCTGCCGCAGGCCCTGCCCTCGCTGGTCGCCGGCGTCACCACCACCGTCATCGCCCTCATCGGCTACTCGGCCATGGCCGGCGCGGTCGGTGGCGAGGGCCTGGGATCCAAGGCCGTCACCTACGGATTCCAGCGCTTCGAGAACGGCTTCATGGTGGCCACGGTCGTGGTCCTGATCGTGATCGTCACCGCCGTACAGCTCCTCGGCGACGGCGTCGTACGGCTGCTGGCGCGCCGGGGCCGTACGGCCTCCTGAGCCGCCGCACCCCGCACCCCGCACCCGCACCCTCGTACCCGCACCCCGCACCCGCACCCACTCACGCACCTGTGCTCGGGCCCGAAGTCCGACCCGAGCCCCCTGAGTTTTTTCCCGGAGCGACCGCTCATGGCCCGTACTCCTTGTCCGGGCCCCGACACCGACACCCGTATCACGGAAAGAGGCACTCTTCGTGCGTACCACCGCCAAGTTCACCGCGGCAGCCGCCGTCACCGCCGTCCTCGCCCTGGGCCTCAGCGCCTGCGGCACCTCCTCCGACCCGGGCTCCTCGGACAAGGCCGGCTCCGGTGCCTCGGCCGACACGTCCAAGGCGCTGCTCGTCGCCGCGTCCCCCGTACCGCACGCCGACATCCTGAACTTCATCAAGGACAATCTGGCGGCGAAGGCGGGCCTCAAGCTGGAGGTCAAGGAGTTCACGGACTACGTCCTGCCGAACACCGCGACCCAGAGCGGCGAGGTCGACGCCAACTTCTTCCAGCACAAGCCCTATCTGGACGACTTCAACAAGAAGAACGGCACCGACATCGTGCCCGTCGTCAATGTCCATCTGGAACCGCTCGGTCTCTACTCCAACAAGATCGACGATCTCAAGGGCATCAAGTCCGGTCAGAGCATCGCCATTCCGAATGACACCACCAATGAGGGCCGCTCGCTGAAGCTGCTCGCGGACAACGGTGTGATCACGCTCAAGGACGGCGCGGGAATCGACGCCAATCTCTCGGACATCAAGGACGCCAAGGGCATCGAGTTCAAGGAACTGGAGGCCGCCACCCTGCCCCGCGCCCTCAATGATGTCGACGCCGCCGTCATCAACGGCAACTACGCCCTTGAGGCCGACCTCAAGCCCGCTCAGGACGCGCTCGCCCTGGAGAAGTCCGAGGGCAACCCGTACGCCAACTTCCTCGCCGTCAAGCGCGGCAACGAGAAGGACCCCCGGGTGCAGAAGCTCGCGGAGCTCCTGAACACGCCCGAGGTCAAGAAGTTCATCGAGGACACCTACGACGGCTCGGTCGTGCCCGCCTTCGGCGCCGTCCAGTAGTCCCCGGCGGCTTCCGGGCGGTCGGTGTGCCGCCCAAGTGGCCGGAGCAGTAACGTTCTTGTCTCCGAGTCCTTCGGTGCGGGCCCCGCGTACGCCTTACGTACGCGGGGCCCACGCATCCACCCGGACCCGGCCATGCGCATCCCCATCCGATGCTGCATGCTGTGCATTTACGACGGACTGAGGCATGGAGCTGCGCATGACTACCACCTTTCCGGACGTTTCCATCAGCACGGAGCGGTTGGTGCTGCGCGCCTTCGAGGCGGCGGACATCCCGGCCCACATCGAAATGATGAACGACGAACTGATCACGGCGTGGACGCCCGTGCCTCATCCGTATACGCGCGAGGACGCCGACCAGTGGGTCGCCAGTATCGCCCCCGCCGAACGCGTGGCGGGGCGCGGAATCGCCTTCGCCGTCACCGAGTTCCTCACGCAGCGGCTCGTCGGCATCGTGCGGCTGCGCAGAACCAATTGGCACGCGCTCTCCACCGAGATGGCCTATGTGACCGCCCCCTGGGCCCGCGGTGAGGGATACGCCACGGAATCGGCGCTCGCGGTCGCGCAGTGGCTCTTCCGGGACCAGAAGTTCGAGCGCATCGAGGTGCGGACCCCCGCCGACAACACCGCCTCGCAGCAGGTCGCGCAGAAGATCGGCTGCATCAGCGAGGGTGTGCTGCGCAATGCCTGGATAGCGCGTACCCAGACCGAGGACGGCGGCTGGACCGATATCCGTACCGATCTGATCGTCTGGGGTCTGCTGCCCGAGGATCTCGAAGGCGTGGCCGAGCAGATGGCCGACGCGGGCGGCTACGCCTCCTTCATCGACTGGAACTGACGGCGGCGGGGGACGCACAGCGGCGGGGACTTGTGGCGGCGGGGACTCACGGCGGCGGCGCCCGGCCCCCCGGATGTTCCGGCCCACCGCCCGGCGGTCTTCCTTCCTGGCCAGGTACTCTCACCGTGCCTCGTGGTGCCCATGGCCACGGGCGGCCGAAGTGCCCGTATCGGTCCATCCGCTCCACGCACGACCACGCGACCACTCGACCAAGCGACGACTCCGGGGAGACTGACGACGATGGCCGACCGCGTCACGGTGATCGGCTGGGACGGCTCGCCGCTCACCGCTGCTGCCGGGGCCGCCCTCTCGGCCGCCACACTGGTGGCCGGAGCCGCCCACCATCTCGCTCTCCCCGAGGTGCCGCCCGACGCCGAACGCATCCGGCTCGGCTCCATGGATCTCGCGGCCCGCAGGATCGCCGGGCACCGCGGCAGCGCCGTGGTCCTCGCCGACGGGGATCCGGGCTTCTTCGGTGTCGTACGGACGCTCCGCGCGCCCGAACACGGTCTGGAGGTCGAAGTCGTCCCCGCGGTCTCCTCCGTGGCCGGTGCCTTCGCACGCGCCGGGATGGCCTGGGACGACGCCCAGATCGTCGTCGCCCACCGCCGTACGCTCCGCCGCGCCGTCAATGTCTGCCGGGCGCACACCAAGGTCGCCGTCCTCACCTCCCCGGGCGCGGGGCCGGCCGAACTGGCCCTGCTCCTCGACGGCGTCCACCGCACCTTCGTCATCTGCGAGGAACTGGGCACCGACCGGGAGCAGGTGAGCGTCCTCACCTCGGACAAGGCCGCCGACCATGTCTGGCGCGACCCCAATGTGGTGATCGTCATCGGCGGGGTCGGCACCGCGGTCGCGCCGACCGGCGGCTGGATCGCCGGACGCGACCCCGGCTATCCGCCGGCCGGCCGCGGCTGGGCCCTGCCCACCGCGGAGTACGGCATCGAACTGGACGAGGGCGAGTCGACCTGGCTGCGCGCCGCCCAACTGGCCCGGCTGGGCGCCCGTACCGGTGATCTGATCTGGGACATCGGCTCCGGCAGCGGAGCGCTCGCCGCCGAGGCCGCCCGCTTCGGCGCGGCCGTGATCGCCGTCGACGACGAGCCGGGAGCCTGTGCCAGTACGGCGGCGGCGGCCCGTCGCGCGGGCGTTCAGATGCAGGTCGTCCAGGGCCGGGCGCCCCAGGTGCTCGAACGGCTGCCGGAGCCCGATGTCGTACGGATCGGCGGCGGCGGTATCGATGTGGTCACCGCGTGCGCCGACCGCAGGCCGGAGCGCATCGTCACCCACGCGGCCACCCGCGACGAGGCCGAGGCCGTGGGAACTGCCCTCGCGGGGGGCGGATATGAGGTCGAGTGCGTGCTCCTCCAGTCCGT
The DNA here is from genome assembly GCF_053608565.1 of Streptomyces sp. NPDC055025. Taxonomy (NCBI): domain Bacteria; kingdom Bacillati; phylum Actinomycetota; class Actinomycetes; order Kitasatosporales; family Streptomycetaceae; genus Streptomyces; species Streptomyces sp. NPDC055025. The sequence goes on along the minus strand of NZ_JBSGVS010000006.1, from coordinate 38,934 downwards.
CGACCTCGACACGGGCGCGTGGACGGAGCGGGAGCGCTCCGTGGTTTTCCTGGTCTCCGGACAGCGTCCGGACAGCGCCCCCTGACCCTGTTCCGGCGCCGCGCGCGGTAGGCTGGCCGATCGTTGTACCGCAGCCGGGCGTTCGTCACTTCGTTAGTCAATGTCCGGAAAAGGGGCCCGTTTTGGACCCTCATGTGGTACAGCGACACTGGGGGGACGCGCGACGTGGCGCTGTCCACAGCGGGCCGGGGCGGATCCACCGCCACGGCTGCGAAAGGCCGCGCGAAGCCGCGAGACTTCGGGGTGACCGCGCGCCGTTCGTGCCGCGCGGCGCTCACGCTCGTTGTTCCTGACGGGTGCCGGAGCGCCGCGGATCGGGCGCCCCGGGTGCAGGGCCGAAGGAGCACAACCTATGGGCGAGGGGTACGCATGACTGACACCGGCCAGGTCCTGGGCGAGGGACTGCCGGAGAACGCAGGCATGGTGGAGCAGCCGGGCATCCCCGCTCCCGGCGCGTACACCTACCTGGACCCCTCCGAGCCCGTCACCGAGGAAGAAGATCTGCTGCTGATGCCGAGCGCGCAGGGGGGGTGGAGCGATCCCCAGGTGGTACCGGCGGAGGCGCCCGCCGTCTATGCCGCGCCGGACGGGTACGCCGCGCCCATGGGATATCCCGGACCTGAGGGGTTCGCCGGGCACGAGGGGTTCACCGGGCACCCGGGGTTCGCCGTGCCCGCGGTGCCCGCGGTGCCCGGGATGGCCGAGGGATTCGGTCCGGCGCAGTTCGCCGGTCCGCAGGGGTATGCCGTTCCCGAGCCGATGCCGGTCCAGCAGCAGGCGCCTCCCATAGAACGGCCGGCACCGATGGCGGAGCCGGTGTCACAGGTCCAGGCCGGGGTTCCGGCACAGCCCCCGGTCCAGACGGAGGCACAGGCTCAGGTGCAGACGCAGATGCGGACGGAGGCGCCGGTGCGGACCGAGGCGCCGGCGGAGCCCGCGGAGCAGCCTGTGCCGGCGCCGGACGCCTACCAGCCGAAGGGCCCGGTCGCGGTGGCCGAGGCTTCCGCTGATGCCGCTTCCTCTGCTGCTGACTCTGTCCCGTCCGCTGTCTCCTCCTCGGCCTCGGGTGAGTTCGTCATGCCGGTCCAGGAGGTTCCCGCCGTCCTTCCCGGAGATCCGGAGGCGGTTGCCGTGGCGCGGTCGGCGCCCCGGGAAGCGGAGGAGGAGCCGTCACAGCGGGAGTCGGCACAGGAGTCGCAGCAGGGTTCCATCGGGCGGGGACGGAATCTGCACCAGCCGGGCGCGCATGAGGCCGGTGGCCGGGATTCCGGTTCGGTGGACCTCAGCGGGGTACGGATTCCGCCGCCCATGGCGACCGCCCCGCCCGTAGCGGCCCCGACTCCGCCGCGCCGTCCGTTGCACATGGGCCCGCCCGTGCCCGACCCGACGGGCGGTGTCGTGCGCTCGCTCGCGGACCGGGGCCCGGCGGGTACGCCCACCCAGTCCGTCCGCGTCCGGGCCCAGACCCAGGGACCGCCCACCACGGGTCCGGAGTATCTGGACGTACCGCGCGAGGAGCCGGCCGTACTGCCGGGGCCCCAGCTCGGCGAGATTCCGCCGCAGCCCGGGGCGCCGTGGGGTCCCGAACCGGCGGCGGTACCGGCGGTACCCGAGGCGCGCGCAGAAACGGTCGTGCCGGAGGCCCCGGCGCGACCGGAACAGGAGCCCGTGGCGGAACAGGCGAGCGAGCCGCGGTCCGCGCCGGAACCCGAGCCGGCCACGGCCGAGGTCCCGGCCACGGCCGAAGCCGAGGTTCAGGTCGAGGTCGAGGCTGTCGCCGCCGAGCCGGCCCCGGAGCCCGCTGCCGTGCCCGAGCCCGTGTCCGAGCCGGAGCTGGCGCCGGTGATGGCGGAGCCGCAGACGGTCGACGAGCCGGTCCATGTCCAGCGGACGGTTGAGGCACCGGAAGAGCCGTCGGCCGCGGTGGAGCCCGTGGCCGTACCCGAGACCGCACCGGAGCCCGAGCCCGACTTCGTCCAGGCGTCCGAGGTCGGGACCGAGGTGAACCCCCAGCCCGAGCCCCAGCCGGAGCCCGTGCCCGTGGCCGTGCCCGAGGTCGTATACGCGCCAGAGGCCGAAGCCGCGCCCGCACCCGTACCGGTCGTCGCTGTACCCGCGCCCGCACCCGCGCCCGTCGTGCCCGCTCCCGTACCCGCGCCCGAAGTCGAGCCGGCGCCTGAGGCGGAGGCCGTGCCGGTGCCCGAGGCCGAGGCCGTGCCCGAAGCCGTTCCCGTCCCGCGGGAGGGCACCGCCGCCGCCTCCGGCTTCGACGACGCCGAGCGCGAGGCCGTGCTCCGGGTGATGCGCGAACGGCGCGACATCAGGAACGGCTTCCGCTCCGACCCCGTCCCGCACGAGGTGCTGCTCCGCGTCCTGGAAGCCGCGCACACCGCGCCCAGCGTCGGCCACTCGCAGCCCTGGGACTTCGTCGTCATCCGCTCCGCCGAGACCCGGCGCTCCATGCACGAGCTGGCGCAGCGTCAGCGTGACGCGTACGCCAAGTCGCTGCCCAAGGGCCGGGCGAAGCAGTTCAAGGAACTGAAGATCGAGGCCATCCTCGACACCCCGGTGAACATCGTCGTCACCGCCGACCCGACGCGCGGCGGCCGGCACACCCTCGGCAGGCACACCCAGCCGCAGATGGCCCCGTACTCCTCGGCGCTCGCCGTCGAGAACCTCTGGCTCGCCGCCCGCGCGGAAGGGCTCGGCGTCGGCTGGGTCAGCTTCTTCGACGAGCGCGAGATGGTCCGCGCGCTGGGTCTGCCCGAGCATCTCGAAGTCGTGGCGTATCTCTGCGTGGGATACGTCGACGAGTTTCCCGAGGAGCCCGAGCTGATGCAGGCGGGCTGGTCCAAGCGCCGGCCGCTGTCCTGGGTCGTCCACGAGGAGACCTACGGCCGCAGGGCGCTGCCCGGCGAGGAGCCGCACGATCTTCTCCAGGAGACCATCGCGAGCATCCGCCCGCTGGACGCCAAGGCGCTGGGGGAGGCGTGGGAGCGGCAGAAGCGGATGACGAAGCCCGCGGGCGCGCTCGGCATGCTGGAGATCATCTCGGCCCAGCTCAGCGGTCTGTCGCGGCTGTGCCCGCCGCCGATCCCGGAGCCGGCGGCGGTGGCGATCTTCGCGGGGGACCACGGAGTGCACGCGCAGGGCGTGACCCCCTGGCCCCAGGAGGTCACCGGCCAGATGGTGGCCAACTTCCTGGGCGGCGGCGCGGTGTGCAACGCGTTCGCCAACCAGGTGGGCGCGGAGGTGTGTGTGATCGACGTGGGCGTCGCGGGTGAACTCCCGGCGACGCCGGGGCTGTTGCCCCGTAAGGTCCGGGCCGGTACGGCGGACTTCACGACGGGTCCCGCGCTGAGCCGTGAGGATGTGCTCGCCGCGATCGAGGTCGGCATCGAGACGGCGCGTGATCTGGTGGCGGCGGGCAACAAGGGGCTGCTCACCGGAGAGATGGGCATCGCCAACACGACGGTGTCCGCCGCGCTGATCTGTGTCTACACCGGCCAGGACCCGATGGAGGTCACCGGGCGGGGTACGGGCATCAACGACGAGATGCACGCCCGCAAGGTCGATGTCGTCCGCCGGGGCCTCGAACTCCACCAGCCGGACCCGGCCGACCCGGTCGGCGTCCTCGCCGCCGTGGGCGGTCTGGAGCACGCGGCCCTGGTCGGGTTCCTCCTCGGCGGCGCGTCCTTGCGCACCCCGGTGATCCTCGACGGTGTCAGCGCGGGCGCGGCGGCCCTGGTCGCCCGCGCGATCGCCCCGGAGGCCCTGGCCGCCTGCATCGCCGGCCACCGCAGCGCCGAACCGGGCCATGTGGCGGCTCTCAACAAACTGGGCCTGCGTCCCCTGGTCGACCTGGATCTGCGCCTCGGCGAGGGCACGGGCGCCCTTCTGGCGCTCCCGGTGGTACAGAGCGCGGCCCGAGCGATGCACGAGGTGGCGACGTTCGACTCGGCGGGAGTGACGGAGAAGTAGGACCGGGACAGGCGCGCGAGCCCCGCCCCGGCGGTCCCCGGCACCGAGTCGGCCAGGGACCGGGCCGGACGGCCGGGGCGCGCGGGATTTTCCTCCCGCGCGCCCGTCCCGCGCGCATGTCCCGCGCACCCGTATCGCCCTTCCGCGCGTCCGGAAGGCCGGCAGCACGGTGCAGTGGGTCCCGACGGGCTCCGGCGGCCCCGACCGGGCTCCGGGGCCATACGTTCCGGCGCCAAGCCGTACGTTCCGGCGCATGGCGGCGGCATCCGCCGGTATGTCCCGTCAAGGCCTGTACGGCCCGTACGGGCCTTCCGGGCGGCTCCAGCCGTTCGGCCCGGAGCCGCCCGCACCGCACCCCGCCTCCCGGGATCCGGTGCCGCCCCGCACTCCGGAGGCGGGCCGGGAGACAGGACCCCGGCCACGGACCCCGCTCCGACCGTGACCCCCACGCCCCCTCCCCGTAAGGTGGTCGCCGGGACCGCACCCCGTCCCACCAGCCGCTTCACCGCCACCGTGGCGGTACCGCACCGCCCCGCCCGCCCCGAGGAGTCCCTACCGACATGGCCGAGCACGCGCCGCACGCCGAGCACCCCGCCTACCCCGTCGGACTCCGCCTGTCCGGGCGGCGCGTCGTTGTCGTCGGCGGCGGACAGGTCGCGCAGCGCAGGCTGCCCGCGCTCATCGCGGCCGGCGCCGACATCGTGCTCGTCTCGCCCTCCGCCAAGGCGTCGGTCGAGGCCATGGCGGAGGCTGGCGAGATCCGCTGGGAGCGCCGCCGCTACGAGGAGGGCGACCTCACCGACGCCTGGTACGCCCTCATCGCCTCCAGCGACCCCGTCGCCAACCGCACCGCCTCCGCCGAGGCCGAACGCAACCGCGTCTGGTGCGTGCGCAGCGACGACGCGGAGGCCGCCACCGCCTGGACCCCCGCCACCGGCCGCAGCGAGGGCGTCACCGTCGCCGTGCTGACCGGACGGGACCCTCGCCGCTCCGCCGCCGTACGGGATGCCATCGTCGAGGGCCTGCGCGACGGCACCCTCGCCGCCCCGCACCACCGCACCCGTACCCCGGGTGTCGCCCTCGTCGGCGGCGGCCCGGGAGACCCCGATCTGATCACCGTGCGCGGTCGCAGGCTGCTCGCCGAGGCGGACGTCGTCATCGCCGACCGCCTCGGTCCCCGCGACCTGCTGAACGAACTCCCCCCGCACGTCGAGGTGATAGACGCGGCGAAGATCCCGTACGGCCGTGCCATGGCCCAGGAGGCCATCAACGACGCGCTGATCGAGCACGCCAAGGCGGGCAAGGCCGTGGTCCGGCTCAAGGGCGGCGACCCGTTCGTCTTCGGCCGTGGCATGGAGGAGGTCCAGGCGCTCGCCGAGGCGGGCATCGCCTGCACGGTCGTGCCGGGGATCTCCAGCTCCATCAGCGTGCCGGGCGCCGTCGGCATCCCCGTCACCCATCGGGGCGTCGCCCATGAGTTCACCGTCGTCAGCGGCCATGTCGCCCCCGACGACGGCCGCTCACTGGTCGACTGGGCCGCGCTCGCCCGGCTCCACGGCACGCTCGTACTGCTGATGGCCGTCGACAAGATCGGCGCCATCGCCGAGGCGCTCGTCGCGTACGGCAAGGCACCCGACACCCCCGTCGCCCTGATCCAGGAGGGCACCACGGCGTCCCAGCGACGGGTCGACGCGACGCTCGCGACCGTGGCGGACACCGTACGGACCGAGGAGGTACGGCCTCCCGCCGTCATCGTCATCGGCGAGGTCGTGGCCCTCGGCGACGGCCGCTGACGTTCTCCGACGCCGCTCCACCCGGCCCGCGCCCCCGCGGATCGCCTCCCGCGCCCCGGCCGGTCGCCGGCCGCCTCCGGCGCCCCGCCATCCCCGCGACCCCTCGAACCCGATCGGACAAGGCAGTGTCACCCCGTGGCTGAACCCATCACCATCGACGATCCCGACGACCCGCGCCTGCGCGACTACACGGATCTCACCGATGTCGAACTGCGCCGCAGACGCGAGCCCGCCGAAGGCCTCTTCATCGCCGAGGGCGAGAAGGTCATCCGCCGGGCCGGGCAGGCCGGATACACGATGCGGTCGATGCTGCTGTCGGCCAAGTGGCTCGACACCATGCGGGATGTCATCGACCCGGCCACGGCCCCGGTGTACACGGTGAGCCCCGGCCTCGCCGAGCGCGTCACCGGCTACCACGTCCACCGCGGCGCCCTCGCCTCCATGGCGCGCAAGCCGCTGCCCGCCGTGGCCGAGGTCCTCCGTACGGCCCGCCGCGTCGCCGTTATGGAGGCGGTCAACGACCACACCAACATCGGTGCGATCTTCCGCAGCGCCGCGGCCCTCGGCATGGACGCCGTACTGCTCTCCCCGGACTGCGCCGATCCGCTCTACCGGCGCTCGGTGAAGGTCTCCATGGGGGCGGTGTTCTCCGTACCGTACGCCCGGCTCGACGGCTGGCCCCGGTCGCTGGACACCGTACGGGAAGCGGGCTTCAGAGTGCTGGCGCTCACCCCCGACGAGCGGGCGTCCGCGATGGACGAGGCCGCGCCGCACCGGCTGGAGCGCGTCGCGCTGCTGCTCGGCGCGGAGGGCGAAGGACTCTCCGCGCGGGCGCTCGACACCGCCGACGAGTGGGTCCGTATCCCGATGGCGCACGGTGTGGACTCGCTGAACGTCGGCGCCGCCGCGGCGGTCGCGTTCTACGCGGTGACGACGGGCCGGCCGGGGAACTGACCGGACAGCGGGCGCGCGCCCGAGCCCGGACCCGGCCCGGACCCTGACCCGGATCAGAGCTGCTGCGCCGCCGCGATCCCGAGGGCGACGATCAGCGTCACGACGACGAAGACGATCAGCCGCTGCCGCAGCAGACGCGGATTGGCGGGCCGCCGCCCGGCCGAGGTGGTGCGCCCGCCGGCCGGCTGACGGCCGCCGCCCGTACGCCCGGTGCCACGCGGCTGCGGCGGGCGCGAGCCCCCCGTACGCGCCGAAGAACCACCGGTACGTGACGAGGAACCGCCGTTACGGGCCGAAGGGCCTCCGGAACGCGGCGACGAGCCTCCCGTGGAGCCCCCCGTACGCGGCGACGAGCCCGTGGACCTCGGGGATCCGGAACGGGACACGGACGAGCCGGAGCCGGAGCCTGAACCGGAGCCACCCGCCGTACGGCTCTGGGAGCCGCGTTCACCCATGGAGCCCCGTTCGACCAGACGCTCCGTGTACCGCTCGGTCAGCCGGCCCGTCGGCAGCTCCTGCGCGTCGCGCTCACGCACCCGCTGGGTGGGCGGCCGGCTGTCCGAGAGCCCCTGGGCCTCCCTGGCCGCGATCTCCTTGAGCCGCATCGACAGTTGGAGCGTACTGGGACGCTCGTCCGGGTCCTTGGCGAGACAGGCGCGCAGCAGCGGCGCGAGCGCGTCGGGCACCCCGTGGAGATGCGCCTCCTCATGGACCACCCGGTAGAGCATGACCTCGGAACTGCCGTGTCCGAAGGGTGAGTCGGCGGTCGAGGCGTACGCGAGAGTCGCCCCCAGCGAGAACACGTCCGTCGCCGGGGTCACCGTGGCGCCCCGCACCTGTTCCGGCGCGAGGAACCCGGGCGAACCCACCGCCGTACCGACATGCGTCAGCGTGCTCGCGCCGGTGGCCCAGGCGATACCGAAGTCGATGATGCGGGGGCCCTTGGGCGAGAGCAGGATGTTCGAGGGCTTGAGGTCACGGTGGACGACCCCGGCCTCGTGCACGGCCACCAGGCCCTCGGAGAGGGCGGCGCCGACGGAGGCCACCTCGGCGGCCGGCAGCGGACCCTCCTCGGCGACCTTGTCGTGCAGGGAGGGGCCCGGCACGTACTGGGTGGCGAACCAGGGCCGTTCCGCCTCCAGGTCCGCGGCCACCAGCCGGGCCGTACAGCCGCCGCGGATCCGGCGTGCCGCGGAGACCTCGCGGGCGAACCGCGACCGGAACTCCTGATCCTCCGCCAGGTCCGGCCGGATCACCTTCAGCGCGACCCGCTGGCCGCGCCGGTCGGAACCCAGATAGACAACGCCCATCCCGCCGGCGCCCAGCCGCCGGTGGAGCCGGAACGAACCGACGACACGCGGGTCCTCGCGCCGGAGCCGCATCATCGCCATGTCCATCCCCGCTGCCCGGTCGTCCGTGTGACGTGGCACAGCTTACGTACCCGCGCCCCGGCGCGCTCATAGGCCGCGCCCTCGTGGACCGACCGATTGTCAGTGCGGGGTGGGAAACTTGAGAAGTGGTCAGGGGACGGCGGATCCCAAGTCCTCCTGGCCCGTGCGAGATCTCAAAGGTCCGTCGCAGAAGGGGGATTGGATCGTGAAGGGTGACCGGGTGGAGATAGTCGTGGACGCGGGCGACACGACTCGTACGTATGAAGTGGTGGCGAGCAGGGCGGGCCGCCGGGTGGAGACGGCGGTGCGCCGGGGCGTGGTGGAAGTGAGCGAAGTCACCCGGAACGGGTCGGTGGTGCGGACGGCCCGTTTCATGGCCACACGGGTGCTCGCGCTGGTCGAGCAGCCGGTGCCGCGGCAGGACTCCTCGGAGCGCGCTCTCCGGGAAGACCCCCAGTCCTGAGGCCTCCTCTCCACCCAGGGGAGTACTCCAGCGGCAGGAGGCTCATCCTCCGGGAGGCCCGCTAATGGGTACGCGGGCATGACGACCGGGGCCCGGCGCTTCCCTACTGTTGAGATCAAGCGGTGGGTGCGGCACTCGTCCCCCGAGGTCGCCACCCGCCGCTGTCGGAACAGACAGGAGAGGGACCATGGCGGGCACGGCACCGCGGGCAATGATCCGCGCGCAGGGACGCAGGGCGTTCGCCGCGTTCGGCGGAAGCCGGTCCGGCCCGCGCCACCCCCTGGTGGCGACGGCCATGGTCCTTCCTCTGGCGACACTGCTCGTGGTCGTCTTCGGCGGCTGGGACGCGGTGGTCGCACAAGCGTCGTCCGTGGGCGTGATGCTGGGGCGCTGAGCGGCGCCCCGGACCCGGGAGAGCGGCCCGGGTCGGGGACATCCGGCCAACAACCCCGTGGGGACGGGGGTGCGGCGGACGGCAGCGTTTGGCCGGTCAGCTGGGGAGCTGACCGGCCATCGCGCTGTCCGGGCTACGGTACGCCCACCACGCGCGCCGCGTCAGCCCTTCCCGCGCGGCCCCCTTCCCGTACCCGCGCCGACGCCCCGAGGCAGTCCGCCCGCGGCCCGGGGGCGTTTTCGGCGGGCGGGCGCGGATCGTAAGGTTCTCGCGGGAATTCGTCGCATCGGGGGAATTCATCGCAAAGGGGGGCCATGACCGTATCCGTCGTCCGAGCGCTCGGGCTCGTCGCCCGCCGGGCCGCCCACGCGGCGGATCCCGAGGTGGATCCCGAGGTGGATCCCGAGGTGGACCTGACGACGGATCCGACGACGGATCCGGTGGCGGGCGCGGTGGCGGGTCCCGCGTCGGACCCCTCGCGCTGCCGCGCCTGCGGGCATACGGAGGCCGTGCTCGCCGAGCGTGGCGAAGGGGTTGTCGTACGGCACGGAAAAGCCGTCGCCAAGGCACACGCGGACGGTACGGACCCCGCGGACCACCGCGTCAGACTCGCCGTCGCCGCGCATCCACGGCTCACCGGCATCCTGCTGCCCCCATTGCCCCCGTTGCCCGCGGATACCGGGACGGTACGGGGGCGTCCCGTCACCGCGTGGCCCTACGGAAGCCCGGTCGATCCGGCCGACCCCGACGCCGCGCCCTGGGAGCAGGCGGGCGGCCTTGTCGCCCGGCTGCACTCCGTACCGCTGGAGACCATCAGGGCGGCCGTCCGGACGACCGGCGCACTGCCACCCATGCGCGGGCCCGCCAAGGCCGCCCGCGCCGTCGCGCGGCTGCGGGCCGCGGGACCGCATCCCGCCGCCGGTCTCGTCCTGCGCGCCTGGGAGCGGCTTCCCGCCTGGGCGCGCGACGAGGCACCCTCGCCGGGGCCTGGCACCCTCTGCCACGGCGATCTCCATCTCGGCCAGCTCGTACGCCACCCCGCACCCGACGGCCCCTGGCTGCTCATCGACGTGGACGATCTCGGAATCGGCGACCCCGCCTGGGACTTGGCCCGCCCCGCCGCCTGGTACGCCGCCGGGCTGCTGCCGCCGGAGATCTGGCAGCGCTTCCTCGGCGCCTACCGCGCCGCGCGCGGCCCCGCCGTACCCACCACGGCCGCCGTACCCACCACGGCCGCCGTACCCACCACGGCCGCCGTACCCGCCACGGCCGATCCGGATCCCGGCCTGGATCCCGGCCCGGCCCCCGCCGCGTACCCCGACCCGTGGCCCCGGCTCGATGTCCCCGCCCGCGCCCTCACCGTCCAGACCGCCGCCCTCGCGATCGCCAAGTCCGTGGCGGAGGAGCGGGATCTCGACGAGGTCGAGCATCTGATGATCGACGCCTGTGGCCGGATCGCCTCGCTCCTTCCCGAGTTGGAGCCCCCGCGCTCGTCGTAGGCTGAACCGACCGTCGCCGGGCATGTGTTCCGGCGATGCCGGACGAACGGCGAGGAGCTGAGCCGACGATGCAGTGTCCCAAGTGCCATGCAGCGATGCATACCTACAACCGCAACGGTGTTCAGATAGAGCAGTGCAGCGGCTGCCGGGGGATCTTCCTCGACTACGGCGAGCTGGAGTCCCTGACCCGTCTGGAGTCCCAGTGGACCCAGCCCGCCCCGCCCGTGCCGCCGGCCCCGCAGGCCTATCCGGCCGCCCCCGCGCCCGCCTGGGGCGCCCCGCACCACGGCGGTCACCATGGCGGTCACCACCGCCAGAAGAGCTTCGGACGGATGCTCTTCTCCTCCTGAGACCCGGAGGCACCATGACAGAGCCCCCGGTCGTCGTGACGACCGGGGGCTCCGAGTGGTGCGCGATACTGGGATTGAACCAGTGACCTCTTCCGTGTCAGGGAAGCGCTCTCCCGCTGAGCTAATCGCGCAGGTCAACCTGCGTTTTCCGCATCTCAGCCGCACTGCCGCGATCATGCGATCCCGCCATGTGCGAACTGCGTGCGCGATACTGGGATTGAACCAGTGACCTCTTCCGTGTCAGGGAAGCGCTCTCCCGCTGAGCTAATCGCGCGGGAATCCAAAAGGATCCAGTGGACGATACTGGGATTGAACCAGTGACCTCTTCCGTGTCAGGGAAGCGCTCTCCCGCTGAGCTAATCGTCCTTGGAGGTGGAGACGGGATTTGAACCCGTGTAGACGGCTTTGCAGGCCGTTGCCTCGCCTCTCGGCCACTCCACCAGGAGCATGGGGACTAAGGGTAAATCCCCCATATCGAGCGGACGACGAGATTCGAACTCGCGACCCTCACCTTGGCAAGGTGATGCTCTACCAACTGAGCCACGTCCGCCTGTCGTTTCCCGGGCCCCTCTGCACGGCTCGGCGACGTGTTGAACTCTAGCGGATTCCGGGGCCAGCACAAAAACGCGTTTCCGCAGCGTGCTGCGGTGCGTTCGCCGTGCGTTCAGGCCCGAGCGGTCCAACGGAGCCTGTTCTAGACTCGCAACCGTGCACGACCTCGCTCCTCTGGCCCGCTTCGGCGCCCTCGTCGCCACTGGTCTGCGGGATGTCACCCATGATCCGGAGGCGCTCGAATCCGCCGGTTTCTGGGCCGTCGCCGCGGACTTCGAGGGCCGGCTCACCTGTGCCAGATTCGCCGACGTACGGGCCGAACCGGTGCCCGTCCCCGTACCGGGCCGGTGGCTAGGGCCTCGCCCCGGTGACTGGACGTCCTCCCTCGATCACACCGCGTACACCCGGGGTGTGCGGCGTATCCGCGAGCACATCGCGGCCGGTGACGTCTATCAGGTCAACCTCTGCCGTGTTCTCTCCGCGCCGCTGCCCGATCCGGAGGCCTCCGATGTCGACGCGCTGACGTCGCTGCTCGCGCGCGACAACCCGGCCCCGTACGCCGGGACGATCCGGCTGCCCGCCCATGGCGTGGAGATCGCCACCGCCTCGCCCGAGCTGTTTCTGCGCCGCGACGGCGGCACCGTCGAGTCGGGCCCGATCAAGGGCACCGGCCGCACCGCCGCCGATCTGCTGGAGAAGGACTACGCCGAGAACGTGATGATCGTGGACCTCGTCCGCAATGACCTCGGCCGTGTCTGCGCCACCGGCTCCGTCACCGTTCCGGCCCTCTGCGCGGTGGAGCCCCACCCCGGACTGGTCCATCTCGTCTCAACCGTGAGCGGTGAACTCGCGGAGAAGGCCGGCTGGCCGGATCTGCTCCCCGCCACCTTCCCGCCCGGCTCGGTCACCGGCGCCCCCAAGTCCAGCGCCCTGAAGATCATCGAGGAGCTGGAGACGGCGCCGCGCGGTCCCTACTGCGGGGGGATCGGCTGGGTCGACGCGGACCGCGGCACCGGCGCCCTGGCCGTGGGGATACGTACGTTCTGGATCGACCGCGCCACCGCACCGGGACCCGTGCTGCGCTTCGGCGCGGGCGCCGGGATCACCTGGGGCTCGGACCCCGAGGGGGAGTGGGAGGAGACCGAACTGAAGGCGTCCAGACTGCTCGCGATAGCGTCGGGCGCGTACGAGGCGACCGGAGGGACCGCGTGATGAGGATCTGGGTCAACGGCGGACTGCTGAGGGCCGAAACCGCCAGGGTGTCCGTGTTCGATCATGGACTGACCGTGGGCGACGGAGTCTTCGAGACGGTCAAGGCCGTCCAGGGCAGGCCCTTCGCCCTCACCCGCCATCTGGACCGGCTGGCCCGCTCGGCCCGCGGTCTCGGGCTGGCCGAGCCCGATCCGGACGAGGTACGTCACGCCTGTACGGCCGTTCTCGACGCCAACCCCATGGAACTGGGACGGCTCAGGATCACCTACACCGGCGGACTCGCCCCGCTCGGCTCCGACCGGGGCGACGAGGGCCCCACCCTGGTCGTCGCGGCGAGCGCGGCGGAGCGCCGTCCCGACACCACCGCCGTCGTCACCGTCCCCTGGACACGGAACGAACGCGGCGCGGTGACCGGGCTCAAGACCACCTCGTACGCCGAGAATGTCGTCGCGCTCGCCCGCGCGCACGAACGAGGCGCCTCCGAGGCGCTCTTCGCCAACACCGTCGGGGCGCTCTGCGAGGGCACGGGCTCCAATGTCTTCGTCGTACTCGACGGCGAGCTGCACACCCCGCCCCTCGCCTCCGGCTGTCTCGCCGGTATCACCCGCGCCCTGACCGCCGAGTGGGCGGGCGCGCGTGAGACCGATCTCCCGCTGGACGTCCTGGAGCGCGCGGACGAGATCTTCCTGACCTCGACCCTGCGTGACGTACAGGCCGTCCACCGTGTCGACGACCGTCAACTCACCACCGCCCCGGGCCCGGTGACCAGCAAGGCGATGCGCCTCTTCGAGGAGCGCGCCGGGGCGGACCTGGACCCCTGAGCCCGGAGCCGACCGGACCCGGCCTCGGCCCGGTGGGACGGCGATGGCCGGCCGCCCGGCCGGCCACCGGCGACTTCGGTCCGTAAACCGGATCTCCGGTCCGTAAACCGGATGACTCCACCGCGCGCGACGGGTACAACTCCCCTGATGACCACCACCCTGCGGCCGACCGGGCCGCTCCAGCAGACCGACGACGGCGGAAAGTCACGCTCCTACGAGGTCTGCGTGAACAGCCGCCCCGTCGGGACGATCGAGATCGCCACGGATCCCGGCTTCGGCCATACGGCCGGGACCGTCCGCGCGCTCCGCATCGACGAGCCCGACCGCCGGCGCGGCCGTGCCACCGTCGCCGCGCTCGCGGCCGAAGAGGTGCTGCGCGGCTGGGGCTGCGGCCAGGTGACGGCGTCCGTACCGGCCGACGCCGTGGCCGCGCTGCGCATGCTGGAGTCCCTCGGCTATGTCGAACGCAGCCGCAACATGGACAAGGAACTCCCGCCGGAACCACCCGCCCTGCCCCGGGACGTGGCGGGCCGTCCCATGAACGAGCCGGAGTACGAGGCCTGGGAGGCGCGGGCCGTCGAGACCTACGCGGGGAGCTGGATCGACCGCGGCACCCCGCCCGAGCAGGCCCGCGCCAAGGCGGAGGCCAGCCACCGGGAACTGCTGCCCGACGGATTCGCCACCCCCGGCGCCGCCCTGCATGTCCTGGTCCACGACGGAAGCGTCGTCGGCCATGTCTGGGTCGCGCCCCGCGAGGTACGGCCGGGCAGGCCCGGATCGTATGTCTACGACGTGGCCGTGACGGAGGGCCTGCGCGGCAAGGGGTACGGCAGGGCGCTGATGCTGCACGCCGAGGGGATCGCCCTGGAAGCCGGTTCCGAACTGCTCGGGCTCCATGTCTTCGCGGGCAACACCCCGGCGATCCGGCTCTACGAATCGCTCGGGTACGCGGCGACGCACCGCAACTTCTTCAAGCCGCTCCTCTGAGGTCCGCCGAGGGCCGCCGCTCCGAGGTCCGCCTCCGCCGGGTCCTGACCGGGCCGCGGCCCGGTCAGACGCTCTTCGGCGCGAGCAGCCGGTCGGCGATCTCCTCGATCCGGACGCGCAGACCCTCCTGGCTCCCGCCGCCGTCGAGGCGCTCCTCGCCGATGACATACGTCGGTGTGCCGGTCACCCCGATCGCCTTGCCCTCGGCCTGGTCGGCGTCGACGGCCAGCAGATGCCGGCCGTCGATCAGAGCGGTGTCGAACTCCTCGGCGTCCAGACCCAGCTCCCGGGCGATCTCCAGCAGTACGGGCTCGCCCCCGGCGGTCAGCTCCGCCGTCCTGGCGAGAAGGGCTTCCGCGTACGGCCATCCCTTGCCCTGCTCGGCGGCCTCCTCCGCGGCCTGGGCGGCGGCGTACGCGTGCTTGTGCCTCTCCAGGGGGAAGTGCCGCAGCCGCGTCTCCAGCCGGTCGCCGTAGCGGGCGCGCAGCGCGCTCAGGTCCGCCACGGCGGTGTGGCAGTCCGGGCACTGGAGATCGAACCAGATGTCGAGGACGACGGGTGCGCTGGGCCCGGCGGTGGTGAAGTCGCTCATGGGGGCCAGTCTCCCGGAGACGGCGCCCCGGCCCAAACCGGGTCCGGTGGGAGCCGCGACCGGGACCTGGGGAGGACGACGTCCCCCAGTTCTCCCCGAGATCCGCGGGACGCCCTTCCCTACCGTGGCCCCGAGCGGGCGGTCAGGTGCAGGATGGAGTGCGGGAAGGTGTTCGGCCCCGACGCGCTCTGCCTGGAGGACCTGATGATTGCCGAGACCATTTGCTCTGCGGTGTCAGCGGCGGGCGTGGGCATCGCCGCGATCACGGCCTACCGCAAGCGGTTCCTCGCCGCGGCCAGGATCCTGGCGTACGCGCTGGTCCCGGTGGCCCTGGTGATGACGGGCATCGTGAAGTGGGCCGCCGACACCGCCTTCAGCCCGACGGCCTGGCTCGGCTTCGGTGTGCTCGCGGTGGCGTGGCTGCTCTTCATGACGACACGCGCGGTGGAGCGGCGCGGCGGCCGGACCCGTAAGCAGCGCAGGGAGGCCGCCAAGGCGGCACGACGGGGAGCGGTGGAACCCGCCGCGTCGGTGCCCTCGCTCGGTCCGGGAAGCGGGCCGGCCGCGCGGCCGGAGGCCAAGGAGCGCGCCGCACAGCCGGGTGACGACTTCAGTGACATCGAGGCCATCCTCAAGAAGCACGGCATCTGACGACGGGCGGCGGAGGGGCGTCCCCGGGGTATTCGCGGCAGGATCGCAGGTGAGCGCCGTTCCGGCAGCGGTTCCAGTGATTTGTCCACGGAATATGATGAACTCCCGCGCCGAAAACGCGTGTTGGTCATTGGCGTGCTCCGGGGTACGTCATGATCGCCCCGAGATGCTCGATACCTCCCGGGGTGAAACCCCCGTACCCACCGATGAGCAGCGCGGTTGCCTTTTCGCGCTGTCCCAGCCACCGTTGATGATCTTTCTGACGGTGATCGGCTCGCTGCTGCTGATGGCAGCGGTGCACGATCTGTTCCTGCTGTGAGGCTCAGCCGGCCGCTTCCTTGCGGCGAGCCCGGTACGCGGCGACATGCAGCCGGTTGCCGCAGGTGCGGCTGTCGCAGTAGCGGCGCGAACGGTTCCGCGACAGGTCGACGAACGCGTGCCCGCAGTCCGGGGCCTCGCAGCGGCGCAGCCGTTCCTGCTCACCGGCCACGACCATGAACGCCAGCGCCATCCCGCAGTCGGCGGCGAGATGATCGGCGACCGAGGCCCCCGGCGCGAAGTAGTGCACATGCCAGTCGTAGCCGTCGTGATCGGTGAGCTGCGGTGTCGTCCCCGCGGCGGCGACCAGCCGGTTGATCAGATCGGCCGCGGCGCGCGCGTCCGGTGCCGCGAACACCTCCGCGAAACGCGTCCGCACCTCCAGCACGGCCCGCAGATCGCGCCGGCCGAGGTCACCCACCCCACTGAGGCTGTGGCTCTGTACGAAGCCGTACAGCGCCTCGATGTCCGCGAGGCCGTCGGGTGTGCCGTTCCGGGCGCCGCCCGTACCGTCCTCCGGCGCGGTGTTCACCAGATCGACCACGGTGTCGAGGGCGATCCGGGTGTCGTGGGGAATCAGCACGATCCGCTCCCTGGCCTGCCGCGGGCCGGTGCCCGCCGAATCCCGCTGACTTTAGCCGCTGCCCGGAGCGGCCGGGCGGGGAACGTGAGGCCGGTGGAACACGCCCGCGACGGAAACCGGCGGTGAACACCTCATCGGCGGGAGCGCCCCTCGACGGCGGAAACGCACCGGCGCCGGCGTCGCGGTGGGTTCCGCGGCGTCGGCGCCGGTGTCCTCCCTGTATGCGATTGTCATGCGATTGTCCGCACGGCGCCGTCTCCCCGAGTCGGACGGCGCCGAGCAGCCCTCTGCCTGGCTCAGCTCTCGGCCAGGATGTGTGAGAGCTCCGTATCGAGGTCGAAGTGACGATGCTCGGTGCCCGGCGGCACCGCGGCGTCGGTCCTTTTGAGGAACGACTCCAGGGCCCGCGCCGGGGCCTCGAGCAACGCTTCTCCCTCCGGGGAGCTCAGAGCAATGCAGACGACGCCCTGACCGTGACTGCGGGACGGCCAGACCCGGACGTCGCCCGTGCCGGTGGGCCTGTGCAGCCCCTCGGCGAGAAGGTCGCGGGCGAAAACCCACTCGACCGTCTCCTCGGCTCCGGTGTGGAAGGTGGCGTGCACGGCATAAGGATCGGCCGTGTCATACCGCAGGCCCGCAGGTACAGGCAGTGAGGACTCGCTCGATACAACGAGGCGCAGGTGCAGCTCGCAGCTGACCGTGGTGTTCATAAGCGCCAGGGCCTTTCGCTCAGTGTGCGCTCGGGGATTCGCACGTCGGCGAATTCGACATGCCACCTATGGTGCCGTTGTAAACCCCTCTGTCTCTTTTGTGCGCCTTCAGGTACCTCGTACAGCGGTGTGTGACTTCGGGTCATACGGCCATTCCGGTGACGTGAGCGATTCGGGTACGTTGGGCTCATGCATGCGGAGAGTGACGAGCGGGGGCAGGTCGTCGTTCCGGCGACCCCGGAGCCCGCCGCGGGGGATGTGACGGAAGGCCCTGGGACCGCGCCGGAGCGTGAGCTCGGCTCGCGCGCGCCGGGCTTCATCCGGGCGTCGCGGACGCTCCATCTGAGCTGGCAGGTCGGCGTCTTCGTGGTCGGTCTCGCGGTGGTCGGGGCGGGCGCCGCCATGCTCGTGCTGCCGGGTCCCGGCTGGCTGGTGATCTTCGGCGGGATGGCGATCTGGGCGACCGAGTTCGTCTGGGCCCAGCTGGTGCTGCGCTGGACCCGGCGCAAGGTGACGGAGGCGGCCCAGAAGGCGCTCGATCCCAAGGTCCGGCGGCGGAACGTGATCCTGACGACCATCGGTCTGGTGATCATCGCCGTGCTGGTCGGGATCTATGTCTGGCGGTTCGGGATCGTCATGCCCTGGAAGATCGACGAGTGATCCGGTACGCGTCGTGGGGCGCCGCTGACATGGGGTAATGTATGCGGTGCGCCGGGGCGATTAGCTCAGTGGGAGAGCGCTTCGTTCACACCGAAGAGGTCACTGGTTCGAACCCAGTATCGCCCACCCGGAATCGAGGCCCCGGAGACCGACAGGTCTCCGGGGCCTCGCTGTTTCCTCCGCTCGTTTCCTCCGCTCGTTTCCTGCTGTCGCCCCTGCTGTCGCCCCTGCTGTCGCCCGTTCTCGCCCTGCCGCTCAGCGCATCCGGCCCAGGCTCCGGCGCACCCTGCGGGCGTCCTTCAGACGCCGCTCGTACGTGGCGCCCACCGCGAGCAGCAGCACTCCCGCGAGGGCCGGCGGCAGCCAGCGCGGCAGCGCGCCCACGGCCTGCACGACATACGGGGCCAGCTCGTGCAGCGCGACCAGGCCAAGGACCGTACCGCCCAGGACCAGCGGCGCCTGGAGGCCCAGCCGGGCGCCCATGAGCGTGATGGCCAGGGCCACGACTCCCAGCAGCAGCGGCCGGGACCAGTGGGTGTCGCCCCATGCCGCCAGCAGGCTCGGCAGCAGGGTCGCCGCGAGTCCCGGACCGTACGCCGTCCATGACGAGGCCCCCGGATCGCGGCGGCGCCGCAGCAGCCCCACGGCGAGCGCGGAGAGCGTCACGGGCAGTGTGTACGCCTCGGGCACCGGCACGTCGGAGGCGGCCAGCCGGACCCAGGTGGCGAGGACGAACAGCGCCGTGGCGGTGTACCCGGCCACCGTTCTGCGCTCGGCGCGGACCGCGGTGCCCGCCGCGATCACCCCGCACAGCGCGAGTACCAGCGCCAGTACGGACGCCCGGTCCGAGGCCAGCGCGACGGCGAGGAGACCGGCGCCGGCGGCGGTGATCTCGATCGGGGCCGCGAGCGGGCGCGTGGCCGGCAGGGCGGCGAGCACTGCCACCGCCGCGGGAACCACGAGAACGGCCACGGCCGTGGTCCCGACGGACAGTCCGGCCGCCGCGCACGCGGCTGCCACCAGCGCGGTCGTGTACCCGACGGCCGTACAGGCCAGGACCGCGCGGATACGGACGGTCCATGTGGCCTTCGTGGTCCCCGTAATCCCCGTGGTCCCGGTGGTCTCCGCGGTCTCCGCGGTCTCCGCGGTCTCCGCGGCATGGGCGGTCACCCGGGCCGCGGCGGCCCCGGCGAACAGCGCCGACAGCACGGCGAGCGTGGTCACCGTCGCGGCCCGACCGCCGAGCGAGATCAGCGAGCCACCGGCCGAGCCCGCCAGGGCGCAGACCAGCGCGGTGACCCGCACCGGCCAGCCCCCGGGGACACGCGGGCCCACGACCACCGCGAGCGCCCCTGCCGTCAGCAGCGCCGGCACCGCCACCCTGACCGGGTAGGCCGCGTCCAGGGCGAGCGGCAGCACCAGGACGCCTGCCCAGCCGAGCGCCAGGGAGCCGCAGAGCGCGAGCGTACGCGCGACCGCGCTGACTCCGCCTCGGGATCCGTCTCCGGCTCTGTCTTCGGCTCCGGCTCGGGATCCGGCCCCCGTGTGCCGTGCGCCCGGGTAGGGGCCGTACACCGACGCCGCGAGTGCCCCGGCCGCCGTCAGCAGGACCACCGGCGCCTTCGGCGGGCCCGGCCATGGCGCGGCGGGCACGCCCGTCCAGATCTCCGGGATCGCGGCCACGCCGCCCAGCAGCGCGACGGCGACCGCCGGCAGCGCCCACAGCACCGACAGGGCGGCCACCAGCCCCGCGGCCCCCGCGAGTCCCCGGACGACCGGCCGCGGCAGCCGGGTCCGTACCACCGTCGACAGCGCGACGGCGCAGAGCAGATACCCCGGAGCGGTCCAGCCGTCCGGTACGGCCGTACGCACCACCGCGCCGACCGCCGCGATGCTCGCCAGTCCCGCCACCGCCGCGCAGACAGGACCGGCCGCGCCCGCGCGGCGGGCCGCGAAGAGACCCAGCGCCGCCGCCGCGAGCAGCAGCGCGCCCGGCCGCAGCGCCGCCGAAGGGGTCACCGCAGACAGGGACAGCTCCCCGGCCACCAGCAGCGCCCCGGCCGCCGTCACCCCGGCGGCGACGCCCGCGAAGCCCCGTACCGTACGGGATCCCGTACGCGACGCGAGCGCGGTGTCCAGCGCCGCCGTCACCAGCAGTGCCCAGGACACCGTCAGAGGGGTGGAGCCGGTGGCCAGCGCCCAGAGCGTCAGGGGGAGTTGGGCCGTCAGCACGGCCGCGGGCAGCGGACCGCGCAGACCGCCCAGAGCCGTCCCGTACCCGCCCCAGAGCATGGCGAGCACGGCGGTGGCCGCCGCCGTGTAACCGAGACCGTCCGTCCCCGGCAGCGCCACCCGGTACAGCGCGTACGCGTCGAGGACCGTCAGCACCAGACCCAGCGCGGCCACCGCCTCCGCGGTCGAGCGCAGGCCCCGGCGCAGCAGCGGCACGGGCACCGCGAGCGTCAGGACGGTCACCCCGGTCAGTACCGCCGCTCGGCCGCCGATCCCCAGATGGCCCCAGCTCACCAGGGTGAAGGCGATCGCCGCGACCGCCAGCAGCAGTCCGCCGAGCATGAGCAGCACATTCTGCGCACCGGGCGAGGAGGTCCCGGCCGGAGGCGCGAAGGACCGCGCGACGGGTTGCGCCAAGGGCGGCGCCTGCCGCTCGCGCAGGTTCAGCAGATACGCCTTGCGCGTGAGCAACTGGCCTCTGCGCGCGTCGAGTCGGACCAGCTCCTGGTCGATGATCGCCAGCTCCTGTGCGGGCGGCGGCACATTCGTCATACCGGCGAGTGTGGTCCGCGCCACACGCCGTGCCATGGGCTCCCGTACTCAGATTCGGGGGTGAGTACCCGGCATTCGGTTTGAAGGAGACCCGAGGGGACCTGTATGGTTCAGTGCGTTCCCGGGCGATTAGCTCAGTGGGAGAGCGCTTCGTTCACACCGAAGAGGTCACTGGTTCGAACCCAGTATCGCCCACCGGGAGAGGCCGGTCCGTCAGCGACGGACCGGCCTTCGCGCGTTCCGGACGCACCCTGTTCCGGACGCACCGGTGAACGCCGTGGACATCCGTGTTCCGGACGCCGGTGATCAGGACGAGCGCCGGTGATCAAGCGGCGGCGGGCAGCTCGGGCCGCAGCGGCCAGGCCGGATCCACCGACTCCTCCGTACCGTTACGGGAGAACCACGCCTGGAGACCCCGCGCCTGCGCCGCGTGCCAGACCGCCTGGAGCGTATGCAGCTCCGCCGCGCTCAGCCGCTCCATCCGCGCCGCGAACCGGCGGCCGACCGCCCGGACCACCTCCAGCGCCGCCACCGCGTCGACGGCCGCGTCATGGGCCCCCTCCAGCTCCACCTCGTAGTGGGCACAGAGATCGGTCAGGGTGCGCCGGCCCTTGCGGTAACGGTCCAGATGTTTGTCCAGGACACGTGGATCCAGCACACAGAGCGGGACGTTCTCCAGACAGCGCGCCAGGGACGACGCCCGGTGACGCCTCAACTCACGGTCCAGCAGGGTCAGATCGAACGGCGCGTTCATCACCACCAGCGGACGGCCCGCCGCGCACTGCTCGGCCAGCGCCCTGCCCATCTCCTCGATCGCCGGGGCCGGCCAGCGGCCGTTGCGGTGCAGGAAGTCGTCCGTCAGACCGTGCACCGCGGTGGCCGCCGGGGGCACCGGCACACCCGGATCTATCAGCCAGCGGGTCACCCGCGGCCTGCCGCCCGCCAGGTCCTGGACGACGAGAGCGGCCGAAACGATACGGTCCTCCTCGACATCGACCCCCGTCGTCTCGGTGTCGAACGCTGCCAACGGTCCCTCATACCAACGCGTCATCCCCGAACTCCTCGCGCCTGAGCGGCAGATGGCGTCCAGCCACTGCCCGAATCGGTGATACCCGGACAGGTCGTTCGGTACGCGCCGTTTACGGGGGGCTCCGTTCGGTGACAACACAGGTGTCGGGCACGTGAGTTGACGTCCCGTCGCTCCAACTGACCGGTACGGCCCGGAAGGCACCCTGAGCCATGGCGCTCGCCAAGCCCGAACCGGGTGGGCTGCTGCCCGAGCGGATGGCACCGCTGCGCGGAGCGCTCGCCACCACCGCCTGCATGGAGACACTCCAGGTGGGCTACCTCCACGCGGTCGCCGCCGCGGCGGGCTGCTCACTCAGCCAGCCCTTTCCCGACAACGGCATCGACTGGCACGTGAGCCACAGCGCGCCAGGACATCTCGTCGACGACGAGGTCACCATCAAGGTCCAGCTCAAATGCACCTACCAGATCGCCCCGCACCCGGCGGGGCCCGCCTTCTCCTTCACCCTCGACAACGCCCATCTCGTGAAGCTCGCCCGCACCCCGGTCTCCGTGCACAAGATCCTGGTCGTGATGCTCGTGCCCAGGACCCAGGACGAATGGCTGCGCGCCAGCCACGACCGGCTCGACCTCAGACACTGCTGCTACTGGATCAATCTGGCCGGCCACCCGGTGACCGGCCGGTACCGCACCACGGTGCGGGTGCCCACCGCGCGGATCTTCGACGACCGGGCGCTCTGCGAGATCATGACCCGTGTCGGGTCGGGAGGGAGACCGTGATGGGGTGGCCGTCCGACGAGCCAGTACGTTCCCACTCGTCGCCGACCGAGATGCCGGAGCCGGAGCCCTTGGCCGGGGGCCACTCCTGGAACGGGGGAACGGCTTCGGAACCGGACCCCACCAGGACCGACCCCGCCGTCCTCGGCGCCCTGCTCGCCCGGCACGGCTGGCGGCGGCGCGGTGGCGCCCCCGGGCGCTATGCCCGCTGGACCCCACCGGGGCCGGGCGCGCGCGGGACGAGCCTGCTCGTCCCCGAGAGCCGTGCCTTCCCCGACTGCGAGGACCTGCTCGCCGAGGCCCTCACGGCGCTCGCCCGCAGCGCGGCTCCCTCCGCGCGTGAGGTGCTCGTCGGTCTCGCCGTGCCCAGCGACGAGATCCGCTGGTGGCGCGATGTGCCGCCCGGCCCCTCCGGCGCCGCGGAGTGGACCGTACAGGAACAGCTCCGCACGGCGGCCAGACAGCTTCTGCTCGCCGGGGCGCTCGCCGTCCGGGGCAGGGCGGGGTATTACGGGGCGCGCCACCGCCGGCAGGCCCAGGACTCGCTGGGAGGGGTACTGGTCGGACCGGCGCCGGGCGGACGCGAACTGACCGCGTTCCTGCCGGTGACGAGCGGCCGGTCCGTCGCCGTACAGCTTCATCACGCCCTCTCCGCGGCCCGGGAGGCCGCCGACTACCAGCGGGCCACCGGGGGCATGGAGGCGTTCGACTCCGCGGTGGAGGCCGGGGTGAGCCGGGAGCTGACCGAGGCGCTGGTGGCGCTCGTACGGGGAACGGAAGGGGCCCGGGTCGCCCTGGCTTGGGCGCCGGGCGCGGGGGTGCCCGAGGGATGCGCCGCCCGCCCCGAACCGGTGGAGTTCTCGCCCGGTGATCTGCCCGCGCTGCGCGAGGCGGGCAAGCGCTATCTGCGCGACGAGCCCTCCGTACCGGTACGGATCACCGGCGCGGTGATCCGGATGCGCCGGGCCGGTACCGGCGGCGAGGGGTCCGTACGGCTGCGGGTCCTCGCCGGGGCGGAGATCCCGCATGTCCGGGTGGCGCTCGACGAGGAGTCGTACCGCGTCGCGGGGCACGCGCATCTCGTCGGTCTGCCGATCCGGGTGGTGGGCAGACTGGAGAGCCGTGGCGGGTTCCGCAGGCTCACCGACGCCAGCGGTGTGGTGCCCGTCCAGGTCGACGACGCCGAGCGGGACCGGCTGATGAAGTCGCTCCAGGAGAACCTGGACTACTTCGAGGAGGCGTGCGGCGGCGGTGACTGACGCCGGCGGGGCGACGCCCACGGGGACCCGCGCCGGTCGCGGCCGGCGGCGGGGCGGCTGTGACGGCGGGGCGGCCGATGGCGGGGCGGTCGATGGCGGGGCGGCCGGCGGCGGACCGCGGACGCCGCGGGTGGGACCGCCCGCGGTGGTGGCGGTCGCACCCTCGGTCACCGCTCGGCAAACCGTTTCGCGACCGGCCCCCCGGGCTCGGTACGATTCAGACGCGCAGTGTCCGCTGTCGCGCCCCAGAGTCAGGAGAGACCGGTGTCAGACGTCCGTGTGATCATCCAACGCGATTCCGAGCGGGAAGAGCGCGTGGTGACGACGGGCACTACGGCGGCCGAGCTGTTCCCCGGGGAGCGCACCGTGATCGCCGCGCGCGTCGGCGGCGAGCTGAAGGACCTCGCGTACGTACCGGGCGAGGGCGAGATCGTCGAGCCCGTCGAGATCTCCTCCGAGGACGGCCTCAACATCCTGCGCCACTCCACCGCGCATGTCATGGCACAGGCCGTGCAGGAGCTGTTCCCCGAGGCCAAGCTGGGTATCGGCCCGCCGGTCAGGGACGGCTTCTACTACGACTTCGACGTGGCGGCTCCCTTCCACCCCGATGACCTCAAGGCCATCGAGAAGAAGATGCAGGAGATCCAGAAGCGCGGCCAGCGCTTCTCGCGGCGCGTCGTCACCGACGAGGCCGCCCGCGAGGAGCTCGCCGACGAGCCGTACAAGCTGGAGCTGATCGGGCTCAAGGGCTCCGCCTCGACCGAGGACGGCGCGGATGTCGAGGTGGGCGGCGGCGAGCTGACCATCTACGACAACCTGGACGCCAAGACGGGCGAGCTGTGCTGGCGGGATCTGTGCCGCGGCCCGCATCTGCCCACCACCCGCAGCATCCCGGCGTTCAAGCTCATGCGGAACGCGTCGGCGTACTGGCGGGGCAGCGAGAAGAACAAGCAGCTCCAGCGCATCTACGGCACCGCGTGGCCGTCGAAGGAGGAGCTGAAGGCGCATCTGGAGTTCCTCGCCGAGGCCGAGAAGCGCGACCACCGCAAGCTCGGCAGCGAACTGGACCTCTTCTCCGTCCCGGAGGAGATCGGCTCCGGTCTCGCGGTCTTCCACCCCAAGGGCGGTGTGGTCCGCAGGGCCATGGAGGACTACTCGCGGCGGCGGCACGAGGAGGAGGGGTACGAGTTCGTCTACACCCCCCACGCCACCAAGGGCGCCCTGTTCGAGAAGTCCGGGCATCTCGACTGGTACGCCGACGGTATGTACCCGCCCATGCAGCTCGACGAGGGCGTGGACTACTACCTCAAGCCCATGAACTGCCCGATGCACAACCTGATCTTCGACGCCCGGGGCCGGTCCTACCGTGAACTGCCCCTGCGCCTCTTCGAGTTCGGGACGGTGTACCGCTACGAGAAGTCGGGCGTGGTGCACGGTCTGACCCGCGCGCGCGGGTTCACCCAGGACGACGCGCACATCTACTGCACCCGCGAACAGATGGCGGACGAGCTGGACTCGACGCTGACGTTCGTGCTGAACCTGCTCCGTGACTACGGTCTGACCGACTTCTATCTGGAGCTGTCGACCAAGGACGAGACCAAGTTCGTCGGCTCGGACGAGGCGTGGGAAGAGGCCACCGAGGTACTGCGCAAGGTGGCCGAGAAGCAGGGCCTGCCGCTGACCCCCGACCCGGGCGGTGCCGCGTTCTACGGCCCCAAGATCTCGGTGCAGGCGCGGGACGCCATCGGCCGTACCTGGCAGATGTCCACCATCCAGCTCGACTTCAATCTGCCGGACCGCTTCGATCTCGAATACACCTCGCCGGACGGCTCCAAGCAGCGGCCGGTGATGATCCACCGCGCGCTGTTCGGCTCGATCGAGCGGTTCTTCGCGGTGCTGCTTGAGCACTACGCGGGCGCGTTCCCGGCCTGGCTGGCGCCGGTGCAGGCGGTGGGCATCCCGGTCGGCGACGCGCATGTGCCGTATCTCCAGGAGTTCGCGGCGGAGGCGAAGCGCAAGGGGCTGCGCGTCGAGGTGGACGCGTCCTCGGACCGTATGCAGAAGAAGATCAGGAACCAGCAGCGGCAGAAGGTGCCCTTCATGATCATCGTCGGTGACGACGACATGCACGCGGGCACGGTGTCCTTCCGCTACCGCGACGGCTCCCAGGAGAACGGCGTCCCGCGTGATCAGGCGCTGGCGAAGCTGGTCGACGTGGTGGAGCGCCGCGTCCAGGTCTGACGCCCGTACCGCGTACGGCGCGCGGGCGCGGGTACGGTGACGGCCCCCGGGAGGCATCGGGCTCCCGGGGGCCGTCGGGCCGGGGCCCGGCGGCACGTTTCACCGGGGCGAAGTTCTATGCTGCACAGCATGACGAGTGAGCCGGAGCAGCAGATCGGAGTGGGGACCCAGGACGCGTTCCAGCGCCTGTGGACGCCCCATCGGATGGCCTATATCCAGGGCGAGAACAAGCCCACCGGGCCGGGTGCCGAGGACGGCTGTCCCTTCTGCTCCATCCCGTCCAAGTCCGACGAGGACGGGCTGATCGTGGCGCGCGGCGAGCGGGTGTACGCAGTGCTGAACCTCTACCCGTACAACGGCGGCCACTCCATGATCGTCCCCTACCGTCATGTGGCCGACTACACCGACCTGGACGACGCGGAGACCGCCGAGCTCGCTCTCTTCACCAAGCACGCGATGACCGCGCTCCGTACCGCCTCGGGGGCGCACGGGTTCAACATCGGGATGAACCAGGGCGTCGCGGCGGGGGCGGGGATCGCCGCGCATCTCCATCAGCATGTGGTGCCGCGCTGGGGCGGTGACACCAACTTCATGCCGATCGTGGGCCACACGAGGGTGCTTCCGCAGCTGCTCGCCGATACGCGCGCGATGCTCGCGGACGCCTGGCCCGTACCGCCGGCGCCCATAGAGCCGTAGCCCGCGCGCCCCGACCCGCGCGTGAGCGCCGGCCCGCGCGGCGGTGGGCCGCGCGGGCCTGCTTACGCGTCGTACGCGTCGACGCGCTTCGGCGACGGGTCCTGCACCGCGCCGAAGAGCGAGGCCGCCCGGCTGCTGAAGCCCGAGGTGTCCACCCCGTGCTCGTCCAGCACGCGCAGCGCCGCCTTGTGCGCCACACGCAGGACGGGCGTGGCGGCACGCATCGCGTCATCGGCCATGAAGCGGTGCTTCCACGGCTGATCGGCCCAGGCGTGCCGCAGACCGAAAGGCTCGGGCAGCGAGAGCTTGCCGCCGAGGAAGTCCAGGATCGGCGGATACCAGGTGAAGGGGGCGCGCACCGCCAGCCGGACCGCTTCCTTCGGCTCGACCAGGGGCAGCGTCCGCGAGGTGGTCTCCCAGAACCGGACGGTCTTGGGCCGGCTCACGGTCTTGGCGGACGGTCCCGAGCCGAAGAGCCCGTGGATCGGTCCCAGGGCATGACCGGAGACCTCGATCCGCAGGGTCTCGTGGAGCACGGTCACATTGATCATCATGGTGATCACGAGCTGGCCGTCCCAGAGGACGAACTGCACCCCGAGATAGTGGCGGCTGCCGGCGCCGAACTGCTGGTGGTTGCAGATCCGCTGTATCTCATGGGGCTTGACCTGATACGCCTCCACGTCCTGGCCGTCGGGCCTGGACACCGAGCCGGCGCCCTCACCGACGGGCGCGACGATCCAGTGCTTGACCGAAGGCGGCGGGAATCCACCGGAGTTGATCGGCCCGCGCTCCAGTAGCTTGAGCTGGTCGTGGATGGCCCGTACCACGTCATAACTGCGGAACTGGTGGATCTCCTTGCCCGGGTCCTTGGGCACCAGGGCCTCGGCGAGCTGCCAGCTCCCCCAGCGGGTGCCCATGCCGAGTATGCCCTTGGGGCCGGCGTAGAAGACGACGTTGGAATTCTGCTCGGCCGTGAGCTTCTCTATGCCCTGGCGCACCGCCTCCCGGGTCGCGTCCCCGGGGTTTCCGGGGACGGCTTCGGGAACCTTGGCGCCGAGGCCGCCGCCCGCGAGCAGATCGGACCAGCGGGCGCGCAGATCCTTGGCGGTGGACTCACAGATCCGCCTGGCCAGCAGCCAGCCGACGACCGGGGCGACGATCATGCCGCGCACATACCAGCCGAGGAAACCGTCGAACGGCAGCCGCAGCATCAGGATCACGGCCAGCAGACCCACGCCCAGCAGCAGCGCCGTCCCCATCAGCCCCGAGCGCCGGTCCTTGGAGCCCGCGAGCGTACGCCGCAGCTGGAAGACTCCCAGCCAGACCAGCAGTCCGGGCAGGAAGACCAGCCCGAACAGCGCGGTCACGGCGGTGAGTTTGATGTCGCGGTCCTTGCGGATGCGGTTCGCGGCGAGGGCGTGCAGCACCACCATCTGCGGCTCCATCCCGAAGGACTGGATGAGCGCTCCCCGGCCGCCGCCGAGCGTACGGAGGTGGAGGGCCCGCGCGAACGCCTCGCCCAGATTGGGCTCGAAGAGCGAGAACCTGCCCTTGGACACCTTGGACTTGTGCACATCGTTGTCGGCCTTGAGGATCTCCTCCATCGGGGTGTCCCGATAGGACGCCGACGCGAGGGCGTTCGTCGCGGGGTTCTGTCCGGCCGATCCCTGGAGCGGGATCTGTGCCCCCGGGCTGAAGTCGAATCCGTTGTCCGCCACTGCCGCCCCCTCGCCGCAAGATCCGCTGTCGCGGCCTTTACCCGGCCCGCGCGCCCCGCACACGTGCTGAGCTGGGCACCACAGCGTAACCGGGTGAGGGCGTTCGCGTCAGGGGAGTGGCTCTCTTCAGCCACCGGCGTATATCGGACCGGCCACCCGCCGCACAGGACCGGCCATCCGCGCCCCACCGGCGCCGGGCAGGGCTCAGACGAGACTGCCCTCCTGTTCGCGGAGCCGGTCCGCGACCGCCGGGGGCATCGGCTCATGGCGGGCGTACGAGCGGCTGAAGCGGCCGGCGCCATGGGTGACCGACCGCAGGTCCACCGCGTACCGTCCGATTTCCAGCTCCGGCACCTCGGCCATCACCAAGGTCCTTCCAGGACCGGCCTGTTCGGTACCGACGACCCGGCCGCGCCGTCCCGAGAGATCGCTCATCACCGGTCCCACGTACTCGTCGGGGACGAGGACCCGCACCTCGGCGACCGGTTCCAGCAGATGGACCGACGCCTCGACGGCCGCCTCGCGCAGCGCCAGCGCGCCCGCCGTCTGGAACGCGGCGTCGGAGGAGTCCACCGAGTGGGCCTTCCCGTCGAGCAGGGTGACCCGGATGTCGACGAGCGGACGGCCCGCCGCGACTCCGTGCGCGGCCTGGGTCCGTATGCCCTTCTCGACGGACGGGATGAACTGCCGGGGCACCGCGCCGCCCACCACCTTGTCGACGAACTCGACCCCGGAGCCGGGCGGCAGGGGATCCACCTCGATCTCGCAGATCGCGAACTGACCGTGGCCACCGGACTGTTTGACATGCCGGCCGCGCCCCGCCGAACTCCCGCCGAAGGTCTCCCGGAGCGCGACCCTGAACGGCACGGCGTCGACCCGGACGCCGTACCGGGTGCGCAACCGCTCCAGCGCGACATCCATATGGGCCTCGCCCAGGCACCAGAGCACCACCTGACGGGTCTCCGGATTCTGCTCCAGCCGCATCGTCGGATCCTCGGCCACCAGCCGGGCGAGCCCCTGGGACAGCTTGTCCTCGTCCGCCTTGCTGTGGGCCTCGACGGCCAGCGGCAGCAGCGGATCGGGCATGGTCCAGGGCTCCATCAGCAGCGGATCGTCCTGGGCGGAGAGGGTGTCCCCGGTCTCCGCGCCGGCGAGTTTCCCGACACAGGCCAGGTCTCCGGCGACGCAGTGGCCCGTCACGCGCTGCTGTCTGCCGAAGGGGGAGGAGAGCGCGCCGGTCCGTTCCTCGACGTCGTGGTCCTCGTGACCGCGGTCGGTGAGACCGTGACCCGACACATGCACCAGCTCGTCCGGCCGCAGCGTGCCCGAGAAGACCCGTACGAGAGAGATCCTGCCCACGTAGGGGTCGGAGGCGGTCTTGACCACCTCGGCGACGAGCGGGCCCCGGGGATCACAGCCGATTCCCGGACGCGGCGCTCCCCTCGGGGTCGTGATCCCGGGGACCGGACGCTCCAGGGGGCTCGGGAAACCGGTGGCGATCAGATCGAGCAGCTCGACGGTGCCCAGACCCTGGCGGCCGCCGGGCGGAGCGGGGGCCGCCGCGAGCACCGGGTGGAAGATGCCGCGCGCCACCGCCTTCTCCAGATCCCCGATCAGTGTCCTCAGGTCGATCTCGCCGCCGCTCAGATAGTGGTCCATGAGCGTCTCGTCCTCGCTCTCGGCGATGATCCCCTCGATCAGCCGGTTCCGTGCCTCCTCGATCCGCGGCAGCTCGCCCGGGGCGGGCGGATCCTCCCGGCGCTCCCCGGAGGAGTAGTCGAAGATCCGTCGCGAGAGCGGTCCGACGAGTCCGGTGGCCGGCGCGTGTCCGTCCGGCCCCTCCTGGCCGTGCACCGGCAGATACAGCGGCAGCACCGCGTCGGGGTCGTCTCCGCCGAACATCAGCCCGCAGAGCCGGGTCATCTCGTCGAAGCCGGTGCGCGCCGTGTCGAGATGCGTGACGACGATCGCGCGCGGCATCCCGACCGCCGCGCACTCCTCCCAGACGGTACGGGTGGCACCGGCCATGGCCTCCGCCTCCTGGGCGGCCGACACAACGAAAAGGGCCGCGTCCGCCGCCCGCAGACCGGCCCTGAGTTCCCCGACGAAATCGGCGTAGCCGGGGGTGTCCAGCAGATTGATCTTGTATCCGCCCCATTCCAGGGGGACGAGGGAGAGCTGCACGGAGCGCTGCTGGCGGTGCTCGATCTCGTCGTGGTCGGAGACCGTGCCGCCGTCCTCGACCCGGCCCGCTCGGTTCACCGCCCCCGCGGTGAGCGCGAGAGCCTCGACGAGCGTGGTCTTGCCCGATCCGCTGTGGCCGACCAGCACCACGTTCCGTACGGACGCGGGCCGGTCGGCCGCCACTGCTCTGCCGGCGGCTCCGGGGTGTGTACGCGCCTTGTCGCCCATGATTCCCGCCTCCCGGTCGATCGCGGTGAGGAGTTGGAGAGAGGCGCGGGCCGTGGGAGCCGCCGCGGCAGCTCCGGCGATGCCCGCGGTGGTCCTTCGAGCTTCGCACTCCGGCCATGGTGCGTCCATACGTCGTACGCGACGGCACGGTCCGGGTGCCCGGCGGTACGGTGTGGGGGGCGTGGCTACGATGGGCCCGGTCCTGTCCGGCCGGTCCTCGTGGTCAGCCGTGGCGCCTGGTGGAGGGGGTACCTCCCGTTGCCGAAAGGCTGCGGGGGCATCGCGAGGCGGAGGATCGTGCACGTACTGGAAGGTACTGGACGAATCCGACGTCTCCGGCGGCGCGGCGAGGTGCCGTCCGCCGAGGCAGCGGTTCATGTCACCGCGGCGTCGCGAGTCCGCGAAGGACAGGACCTAGCCGGTGGCCGTCGGGGCCGCTCGGCCCACCGAACCTCGGGAAGGCCATGCTGAACAAGTACGCGCGTGCATTCTTCACGCGTGTCCTCACACCGTTCGCCGCGTTTCTGCTCCGGCGCGGAGTGAGTCCGGACGCGGTCACGCTGATCGGTACGGCCGGGGTGATGGCGGGTGCGCTGGTCTTCTTCCCCCGCGGGGAGTTCTTCTGGGGCACGATCGTCATCACCGTCTTCGTCTTCTCCGATCTCGTCGACGGGAACATGGCCAGGCAGGCGGGGATCTCCAGCCGCTGGGGCGCCTTCCTCGACTCGACGCTCGACCGGGTCGCCGACGGCGCGATCTTCGCCGGGTTCGCGCTCTGGTACGCGGGCGAGGGCGACAACAACGTCCTGTGCGCCGTCGCGATCTTCTGTCTGGCGAGCGGCCAGGTCGTCTCGTACACCAAGGCCCGGGGCGAGTCCATCGGGCTGCCCGTGGCCGTCAACGGACTGGTCGAGCGGGCGGAGCGGCTGGTCATCTCGCTGGTCGCGGCCGGTCTGGCGGGGCTGCACGGCTTCGGTGTGCCGGGGATCGACATCCTGCTGCCCATCGCGCTGTGGATCGTGGCGGCCGGCAGCGTGGTGACGCTCGGCCAGCGGGTCGTGACCGTACGGCGGGAATCCGCCGAGGCCGACGCCGCGGCGGCCGGCGCCGGGCCGGGGAACACCGGGAGCACCCCGCGGGGGAGCGGGAGCACCTCATGAGCGGGGTGGGCGAGCGGCTGACCGACTCCCTGTACGGACTCGGCTGGAGCACCGTCAAGAAGCTCCCCGAGCCCGTGGCCGACGCGCTCGGCCGGACCGTCGCGGACACCGTGTGGAAGCGGCGCGGCGCGAGTGTGCTGCGGCTGGAGTCCAATCTGGCGCGCGTGGTGCCGGACGCGGGTCCCGAACGGCTCGCGGAGCTGTCCCGGGCCGGGATGCGCTCGTACATGCGGTACTGGATGGAGTCCTTCCGGCTGCCCGCCTGGAGCAGGGAGCGGGTGAGCGGCGGTGTCGAGATCAAGGACATCCACTGTCTGACGGAGGGGCTCGCGGCCGGGCGGGGCGTGGTGCTCGCGCTGCCGCATCTCGCCAACTGGGACCTGGCGGGAGCCTGGCTCACCCGCGGGCAGGGGGTGCCGTTCACGACGGTCGCCGAGCGGCTCAGGCCGGAGTCCCTCTTCGACCGGTTCGTGGCCTACCGCGAGAGCCTCGGCATGGAGGTGCTGCCGCACACCGGCGGCTCCGCGTTCGGCGCGCTCGCGCGGCGGCTGCGCAACGGCGGTCTGGTCTGTCTGGTCGCCGACCGTGATCTGTCGTCCTCCGGTGTCGAGGTCGACTTCTTCGGGGAGAAGGCCCGGATGCCCGCGGGGCCCGCGCTGCTGGCCCAGCAGACCGGGGCGCTGCTGCTGCCGGCGACACTCTGGTACGACGATTCACCGGTGATGCGGGGACAGGTGCATCCCGCGGTCGAGGTCCCGGAGACAGGTACGCGCGCCGAGAAGACGTCTGTGATGACACAGGCGGTGGCCGACGTCTTCGCCACCGGAATCGCCGAGCACCCGGAGGACTGGCACATGCTGCAACGGTTGTGGCTCACGGATCTCGAACCCGGGCCGACCGGTTCCGGGGGGAGTCCCCGGTGAGGATCGGCATCGTCTGTCCGTACTCGTGGGACGTGCCCGGCGGCGTCCAGTTCCACATCAGGGACCTGGCCGAGCATCTGATCAGGCTCGGTCACGAGGTGTCCGTACTGGCGCCCGCGGACGACGAGACGCCCCTGCCGCCGTATGCCGTCTCCGCCGGACGGGCCGTTCCCGTGCCGTACAACGGCTCGGTCGCCCGGCTGAACTTCGGTTTCCTGTCGGCGGCGCGGGTACGGCGGTGGCTGCACGACGGCACGTTCGACGTGATCCATATCCATGAGCCGACCTCGCCGTCGCTGGGTCTGCTGGCCTGCTGGGCCGCGCAGGGGCCGATCGTCGCCACGTTCCACACGTCGAACCCGCGGTCGCGGGCGATGATCGCGGCGTATCCGATCCTCCAGCCCGCGCTGGAGAAGATCAGCGCGCGGATCGCGGTGAGCGAGTACGCGCGCCGGACGCTGGTCGAGCATCTCGGCGGAGACGCGGTGGTGATCCCGAACGGTGTCGATGTCGACTTCTTCGCCAAGGCCGAGATCAATCCGGCCTGGCAGGGCCGCACGATCGGCTTCATCGGACGGATCGACGAGCCGCGCAAGGGGCTCCCGGTGCTGATGAAGGCCCTGCCGAAGATCCTCGCCGTCTATCCGGAGACCCGGCTGCTGGTGGCGGGGCGCGGGGACGAGAAGGAGGCCGTGGAGTCGCTTCCCAAGGAGATGCGGTCGCGGGTCGAGTTCCTCGGGATGGTGAGCGACGAGGACAAGGCGCGGCTGCTGCGCAGCGTCGATCTGTACATCGCGCCCAACACGGGCGGCGAGAGCTTCGGCATCATCCTCGTCGAGGCGCTGTCGGCGGGCGCGGCGGTGCTGGCGAGCGACCTGGACGCGTTCGCGCAGGTGCTGGACCAGGGGTCGGCGGGCGAGCTCTTCACCAACGAGGACGCGGACGCGCTGGCGGGCGCGGCGGTACGGCTGCTGGGCGACGCGGAACGGCGCGAGGCGCTGCGCGAGCGGGGGAGCGCGCATGTGCGGCGGTTCGACTGGGCGACGGTCGGAGCGGACATCCTCGCGGTGTACGAGACGGTGACGGACGGGGCGGCGTCGGTGGCGGCGGACGAACGCACGGGCCTGCGAGCCCGCCTCCGCCGCCGCGCGGACGGCGACACCCCGGGCGGTATCGAGGCCCAGTCCCGGTCCCGCACGCCCCCGGACATCCGCCCCGAACCGGCGACCGGCTGACAACCGGCTGACGTACCGGCCGCGACCGGGCGTCCGGCTCGTGTCCGGCGCCGCCCTCCGTAGGAGGAGGCCGGGCAGGGGCCGGGCAGGCCGGTGACCGGGTGCGTCCCGATAGCCTGCCCCGCGTGACCGAAACTCTCATCTGGATCGTCGTCGCCGTCGTCGTCTGCGCGCTCTATCTGAGCTGGACCGCCGGCCGGCTCGACCGGCTGCACACCCGTATCGACGCCGCTCGCGCGGCCCTCGACGCGCAGTTGCTCCGGCGTGCCTCGGTCACCCAGGAACTGGCGACCTCCGGTGTGCTCGACCCCGCCGCGTCCATCGTGCTCTACCAGGCCGCGCACGCGGCCCGGCAGGCCGAGGAGGAGCAGCGGGAGGTCGCGGAGAGCGAGCTGAGCCAGGCGCTGCGGGCCGTGTTCGGAGAGACCGCGCAGGTCGAGGCCGTACGGGCGGCTCCCGGCGGTGACGAGGCCGCCGGTGAACTCGCCGCCTCGGTACGGCGCGTACCCATGGCCCGGCGCTTCCACAACGACGCCGTACGCGCCGCCCGCGCCCTGCGCCGCCACCGTAAGGTCCGCTGGTTCAGGCTCGCCGGACACGCTCCGTTCCCGCTCGCCTTCGAGATGGACGACGAGCCGCCCGTCGCGCTGGCGGACCGGCCCGGTGCCTCGACCTGAGGCCCGGCCCCGGCCGGGCCCGTCCCGGCTGGGCGCGAGAACGATCCACCGCCTGTTCATTGGCCCTTGCTGTGGACTGCTCCCCGGGCGTTACCTGTGCGTGCGGTTTCTCCGTCGTTTTCAGCCAGCCAGCCAGCCACCGTCAGCCAGCCAGTGAGGTCGATTCGTGTCCACCACGCTCCCCACCACCCCTCAGTCCGCCGAGACCGGCACCGCGCGCGTCAAGCGCGGTATGGCCGAGCAGCTCAAGGGCGGCGTGATCATGGATGTCGTCACACCGGACCAGGCGAAGATCGCCGAGGACGCCGGCGCGGTCGCCGTGATGGCGCTGGAGCGCGTCCCCGCCGACATCCGCAAGGACGGCGGCGTCGCCCGGATGTCCGACCCGGACATGATCGAGGGCATCATCGAAGCCGTCTCGATCCCGGTCATGGCCAAGTCGCGGATCGGCCACTTCGTCGAGGCGCAGGTGCTCCAGTCCCTCGGGGTGGACTACATCGACGAGTCCGAGGTGCTGACCCCCGCCGACGAGGTGAACCACTCCGACAAGTGGGCGTTCACCACGCCCTTCGTCTGCGGCGCCACCAATCTGGGCGAGGCCCTGCGCCGGATCGCCGAGGGCGCGGCCATGATCCGCTCCAAGGGCGAGGCCGGCACCGGCAATGTCGTCGAGGCGGTGCGCCATCTCCGTCAGATCAAGAACGAGATCGCGAGGCTCCGCGGCTTCGACAACAACGAGCTGTACGCCGCCGCCAAGGAACTGCGCGCGCCGTACGAGATCGTCAAGGAGGTCGCCGCGCTCGGCAAGCTGCCCGTGGTGCTCTTCTCGGCCGGCGGTGTCGCCACCCCCGC
Organism: Streptomyces sp. NPDC055025; assembly: GCF_053608565.1. Lineage (NCBI taxonomy): Bacteria > Bacillati > Actinomycetota > Actinomycetes > Kitasatosporales > Streptomycetaceae > Streptomyces > Streptomyces sp. NPDC055025. The sequence goes on along the minus strand of NZ_JBSGVS010000006.1, from coordinate 3,203 downwards.
CGACGCCGCGCTGATGCGCCAGCTCGGCGCCGAGGGCGTCTTCGTCGGATCCGGCATCTTCAAGTCGGGCGACCCGGCCAAGCGCGCCGCCGCCATCGTGAAGGCCACCACCTTCTACGACGACCCGAAGATCATCGCGGACGCGTCCCGGAACCTGGGCGAGGCCATGGTCGGTATCAATATCGACACCCTCCCGGAGTCCGAGCACTACGCCAAGCGCGGCTGGTAACGCCCCATGACCACCCCTGTGACCGGCGGCACCCCGGTGATCGGCGTCCTCGCACTCCAGGGTGATGTCCGGGAGCATCTCGGTGCCCTGGCCGCGGCGGACGCCGTGGCCAGGACCGTCCGGCGCCCGGAGGAGCTGGCCGAGGTCGACGGGCTGGTGATCCCGGGCGGCGAGTCCACCACGATGTCGAAGCTGGCCGCGCTCTTCGGGATGCTGGAGCCGCTGCGGGCGCGCGTACGGGCCGGAATGCCGGTGTACGGCACCTGCGCCGGAATGATCATGCTCGCCGACAAGATCCTCGACCCCCGCTCCGGCCAGGAGACCATCGGCGGTATCGACATGATCGTCCGCCGCAACGCCTTCGGCCGCCAGAACGAGTCCTTCGAGGCGGCCGTCGAGGTCGCCGGGGTCGGGGGCGGCCCCGTCGAGGGCGTCTTCATCCGCGCGCCCTGGGTCGAGTCGGTGGGCGCCGAGGTCGAGGTGCTCGCCGAGTACGGCGGCCATGTCGTCGCCGTACGGCAGGGCAACGCGCTCGCGACGTCGTTCCACCCGGAACTCACGGGTGACCACCGGCTCCACCGCTTCTTCACCGAGCTGGTACGGGACGGTTCCCGGGGCGCGCGGGCCGGCGCCCCCTGACGGACGGGGAGGGACGGGCCGCGTTCCCCGGGGGACGGTGGCAGGGACGACGGGCGCGCTCGTCCCGGTAGGATCTCTGCCGAGCAGAGGCAGAACCGGTTACGCGAAGGAGACAGGCAGATGTCCGGCCACTCTAAATGGGCTACGACGAAGCACAAGAAGGCCGTGATCGATGCCAAGCGCGGCAAGCTCTTCGCGAAGCTGATCAAGAACATCGAGGTGGCGGCCCGTACCGGCGGCGCCGACATCGACGGCAACCCGACCCTCTTCGACGCCATCCAGAAGGCCAAGAAGAGCTCCGTGCCGAACAAGAACATCGACTCGGCCGTCAAGCGCGGCGCCGGTCTTGAGGCCGGTGGCGCCGACTACGAGACGATCATGTACGAGGGCTACGGTCCCAACGGTGTCGCCGTGCTGATCGAGTGCCTCACCGACAACCGCAACCGCGCGGCCTCCGACGTGCGCGTGGCCATGACCCGCAACGGCGGCTCGATGGCCGACCCCGGCTCCGTCTCGTACCTCTTCAACCGCAAGGGCGTCGTGATCGTCCCCAAGGGTGAACTGGGCGAGGACGATGTGCTGGGCGCCGTGCTGGACGCGGGCGCCGAGGAGGTCAACGACCTCGGTGAGTCCTTCGAGGTGCTCAGCGAGGCCACCGACCTGGTCGCGGTCCGCACCTCGCTCCAGGAGTCCGGGATCGACTACGACTCCGCCGAGGCCAACTTCGTCCCGACCATGCAGGTCGAACTGGACGAGGAGGGCGCGCGCAAGATCTTCAAGCTGATCGACGCGCTGGAGGACAGTGACGACGTGCAGAACGTCTTCGCCAACTTCGATGTCTCGGACGAGGTCATGGAGAAGGTCGACGTCTGACGGGCCGGCGCCTGACGGGGCCGGTACCTGACAGGACTTCAGCCGACGGGCCGACGGGGGACACACCTCCGTCGGCCCGTCGCGTTGTCGGTGCCTACCGATACTGTGCTGATCAGCGCGAACAACTGAGCGAGGGGGAGGGCGCGATGCGGGTGCTGGGCATTGACCCCGGACTGACCCGGTGCGGTGTCGGAGTCGTCGAGGGTGTCGCGGGCCGGCCGCTGACGATGCTCGGTGTGGGTGTGGTCCGTACGCCCACCGACGTGGAGACCGGCGAGCGGCTGGTCGCCATCGAGCGGGGCATAGAGTCCTGGCTCGACGCGCACCGGCCCGAACTCGTCGCGGTGGAGCGGGTGTTCGCCCAGCACAATGTGCGTACGGTCATGGGCACCGCCCAGGCCAGCGCGGTCGCCATGCTCTGTGCCTCGCGCCGCGGCATCCCCGTCGCGCTGCACACCCCCAGCGAGGTCAAGGCCGCCGTCACCGGCAGCGGCCGGGCGGACAAGGCCCAGGTCGGCGCGATGGTGACCCGGCTGCTGCGGCTCGACGCACCGCCGAAGCCGGCCGACGCCGCCGACGCCCTCGCCCTCGCCATCTGCCATATCTGGCGTGCCCCCGCCATGAACCGTCTTCGGCAGGCGCAGGCGGCCCAGCAGGCACGGACGGCGGCGCGCGCCTCCCGTGTCCCCAGCACCACATCCGTACGGAAGGTCACGCGATGATCGCCTTCGTCAGCGGCCCGGTCGCCGCCCTCGCCCCGACCACGGCCGTGATCGAGGTCGGCGGTGTGGGGATGGCCGTCCAGTGCACCCCGGGCACACTCGCCGCTCTCCGCGTCGGCCAGCAGACGAAGCTCGCCACCTCCCTGGTCGTACGGGAGGACTCACTGACCCTCTACGGCTTCGCGGACGACGACGAACGCCAGGTGTTCGAGCTGTTGCAGACCGCCAGCGGGGTCGGACCCCGGCTGGCGCAGGCGATGCTCGCCGTACACAGCCCCGACGCGCTGCGCGTCGCCGTCTCCACCGGGGACGAGAAGGCGCTGACCGCTGTCCCGGGCATCGGCAAGAAGGGCGCCCAGAAGCTGCTGCTGGAGCTGAAGGACCGGCTCGGCGAGCCGGTCGGCGCGGTCATCGGCCGTCAGGGCATCGCCGTCGCCCCCGCCTCCTGGAGCGATCAGCTCCATGCCGCGCTGATCGGCCTCGGCTACGCCCCCCGCGAGGCGGACGAGGCGGTCGCCCTGGTGACACCGCAGGCGGAGGCCGCCGTGGCCCAGGGGGCCCAGCCTCCCGTACCGCGGCTGCTGCGCGCCGCGCTCCAGAGTCTGAACAGAACGCGCTAGGGTCTTTCGTTTGGATCTGGCTGGGTGAGGGAGCGCCCGCCGCGGCAGCGGCTGGTGTCCGCGTGGTGCCGTGGATCGCAAGGCGGAGGAGGGAGCCCACGCGGAGCGTGGGCGACCGAC
>NZ_JBSGVS010000005.1:65033-210298 GCF_053608565.1 Streptomyces sp. NPDC055025 | reverse complement strand
GCACTACGCGGCCGACCACCAGCACCTCGCCAGGAGCGGACGCATCGCCGGCCTCGACCTTCAGCGCGACCGACATCGCGTGGATCCAGTTGATGATCCCCTTGAACGAGCGCGCACAGCGCCTGACCGGCATGGCTCCCTCCCGCGGAGCGAGTCCCGCGGTACTGGCACCGGCGGCCGGACCCGGGGCGCGCCTGCGCGAAGACCTGCGACGCCTACGCGGCCGCTGAAGTTCACCGGTGTCCCCGACACCCGCCCTCACGAGGGGCACAACGTGCCCGGCATGGTCAGCCTCCCGACCCTCGACAAGGCGGGTAAGGCGACCGGCAGGGCGTTCGCGGCCGAGGAGCTGTCGGACGAGGTGATCGATGAGCAGATCGCTCGGCCAGGGCCTCGTGAACCTGCCGGCGGACCGTGTCCGGGTGGTCGTGGTGATCCACGAGCCGTCCGGACCGCGCCCGGCGCCGACGAGGCCAACGACCTCCTGCTGAGGTTTCTCGACCGCGCCGCCGCCGGCCGTCTCCGGGTCCCGCCCTCCCCCTCCGCCCGACCGAAACCGCCCTCCTCGGCGACTGGCTCCACCAGCTCGCCCGCTGACCCGAACGGTCACGGGACCTGTCCGGCGCGTCCTCGATCCGCTGAGCAGGCCGCTCCCGCTGAGCAGGCCACTCTCGCCCTCGCGCTGATCGCCGACGCGGACGCCGGCCCGGAGTTCCGCGGCAAGTGACCGGTCCGGCGTCGGGCTCGGGGCGCCCGACGGGTCCCGGCCGCCTCGTACCGACTGGCCCGTCCGGCAGGCGTTTACGCTTTCACGGGAATCTTGATCAAGATGGTGCGAGGAAGGGCGCTGCGTCATGCCTCGCACCGGCCCGAGGGCGAGGATGGGGTCAATGGCCGACGCGTTACGGGACAGCGGTATCCGTGTGGTGGTGATAGAGAGCATCCCCCTGGTTCTGGACGGCTTGCGCTCCACGCTCGAAAGCGGCGGGATCACCGTCGCCACGGGGACACGGGACCCGCACCTGGGCGAGCGGGCGGTCCGGGAGGCGAAGCCCGACGTGGTCATCGTCGACCTCGATCTGCCCGGTCGCGCCGGGATCGGACTGCTCGAACGGCTGCGCCGGCAGTATCCGGCGGCCCGGCTGGTCGCCGCGGTGTCCCCCGAGCACGACGACGACGGCCTGCTGCTGACCACCCTGATGGCGGGGGCCACGGGCTATCTGCTCAAGAACACGGAGACGGTGGATCTGCTGCGTACGGTGCGGGCCGTGCACCGCGGATACGTCATGCTGGGCCCGCGGAGCGGTGGCGAACTCTCCGCTCTCCTGGTGCGCCTGGCGGAATCCCGTGGGAGGCTCCCGTTCCCGGCACTCACGAACCGGGAGCGGGATGTTCTGCGGCTGGTCTCGCTCGGCTACGGGAACCGTCGCATCGCCCAGGAGCTGTTCATATCGGAGAAGACCGTGCGTAATTACGTCTCGGCCATCCTGCCGAAGATCCATGTCTCCAGTCGGCTGGAGGCGATCGTCTCCGCACGGCTGGCCGGCCTGGAAGCGACCGGCCCCGGCACGGGTACGGGTACAAGTGCGGGTACGGGTACGGGCTTCGCCGGCGCGTAGCCCGTACCCGGAGCAGCGGCGAGGCCCGTACCCGCACCGGCCGTACCCGCACCGGCGACCTGCGGCGGTCCGACCGGAGCGGGAGCGTTATCCGCGGGAGCGTTACCCGCTGTGGGTGACGAGGCCGGCGTCCAGGAGCCGGCGCAGACTCTCGCCCACCTGTCGTCCGGTCTCCTCCGAGCCGGCCGGGAGACCGGCCGCGCGGGCGTACGCCGTGCACACCGAGCCGAAGTCGCGCCCGTCGCACAGGGAGTAAACCGTCCACGAGCGCGCGTTCAGCCAGTGCATCCGGGCCGACCCGGCGGTGCTGACGACGAGTTGCCCCAAGCCGGGCAGGGCGCACGCGTCCACCGGCCTGGTCTGCTGGAGAGCACCCTCCACGGGAACCCCCGGCCACGGCGACGGGTCCGCGCGCCTGGTCCGCGTCGTCGCACCCGTCGTCGCACCCGTTGTGATCCGCGTCGTCGCACCCGTCGTGGTCCGCGCCGCCGTCCGGTCAGGGGGCTGAGGCGCGTCGTCGTCCACCAGGCGGAGCACGGTGAGGAGCCAGCGGGCGAACCGGTGCCCGTTCTCGGTCAGCGCGTGGTCCGGCAGGGACAGTACGCACTCCGCGAGATAGCGGGCCCGTTCCGCGCTGGTCCGGTATTCCCCGCTCCGTGCGGCGGGGGTGCCGGGGCTGGGCTCGTCCAGTTCCTCGGCCGAAGGGGGCGGTCCGAACCTCTCCCGGACCGCTTCGCCCGCCGTGGCCGCGGCGGCCCGGAAGACCAGCAGATGCACATAGAAGTGCAGGGCCACGAAGACGCGGATGAGCGTCCACCTGCCGATCCGCCACGGAATCGGGACGCGCTCGTTGGGGTTCGCGACCAGGGCGCCCGTCCGGAGCGCGTCGAAGAGCTTGAGGTGGGCTCCCTCGTGGAGCAGGCTCTCCGCGGCGAGCCACGGGGAAGTGCAGCGTTCGGGCGCCAGCAGCACCGTGGAAGGGAGCGGATCGCCGCCGGACATGGACTGGAGGGGACCCTCCTCGCTCTCCCTGTGGGTGAACCCGACCATGGTGACGTGCCCGAGTACACCGGCCCCCGCGGACGGCAGCAGCGTCGCGAGGAGTTCCGCGCCCTCCCGCAGGACGGCACGGACATCGTCCGTCGGATCGACCGGTCCCGCCGCCCGGATGTCGCCGAGCGCGTCCCGGTACAGCTCCATGAGGCGCCCGGCCAGCATCTCCTGCGCACTGTCACGCGGTGCCGGCTCGGACATTATCCAGGCGTCCCCGAGACCGGGCCAGGCAGGCCGGTGCGGACGGGTGAGCGCTTCGCAGGGTCCCGTTCCCGTGGGGGACGGTGCGTCCGCCGTTCCCGTGGGGGACGGAGTGTCCGCCGTGGCATCGGCCGCGTAACCGCTCATCCGGGCGAACGAACTGCGCCCGAGCCGGCCGCTCTCCAGTCGTACGAGGTCCACCTCGAAGCAGTTGCGCAGCACCGGGTCGTACAGCAGCGGACGAAGGTGTTCGTCGGCCGCCGCGGCCACCGCCCGCAGCGCCTTCTCCCCTTCGCCGTCATGCCGCGCCAGCATGGTCAGGCCCAGCCGGAACCGGGCGAGGTTGCGCTCGCCGATGGCGGCGGAGTCACCGAACTGCCGGTCGGCGCACAGCAGTGTGTCGGCCTGGGCCACCACGTCGGTGGCGGACGCTCCTGCGGAAGACAATGCGGACAACGACGGACCGTCCTTCGGGGTCGGACAGCGAACCTGGACGTGGAACACCGGCACCGGGCCCTTCCGCGGCCCGGTGCCGGACCGGAAACGCCGTACGTCAGACGGTCGTCAGAGCCGCCTGGTAGGACGGGAGCCAGGCGCGCTCCTCCGGCGCGTCGGTGGCGATCTCCGACGCCTCGTCGTCGAGGTACGCGTCCGGAGCCAGTTCGGGGATCTCAATGTGGTCTACCAGCATGTCCAGTCCCTTCGGTCGTTGGTGCGCGAAGCGGTCCCGGGCAGGCCTCGCCACGGGCGCATCATTCTCCGGCACCCCGTGTCCCGCACTGATGGGACCGTTGTCCCGAATGTTGTCCCGCGGCCCGCCGGTCACAGCAGCGGGCTTACGCTCCAGGCGTAACGGCGGAACCGGGTCGCGGCCCGTCCAGCACACTCCTCCCGTGACCTCCGACCCGGCCTCCGACGCGGCCTCCGTCCCCGCCGGGGAAGAGCGTGCCACTTACGGGGAGGTGCTGGCCGACCGGCGATTCCGGCTGCTGTTGGCCACCCGGACCCTGACGATCGCGGCCGACGCGCTGCGCATCATGACCCTCTCGGTGCTGGTCTTCGCGACGACCGGCTCACCCCTGCTGAGCGCCCTGACGTTCGGTATCGGCTTTCTGCCGCAACTCGTCGGCTCCCTCCTGCTCGGCTCGCTCGCCGACCGGGCACGCCCGCGCCGCCTCGTGATCGCGGGGCACGGCCTCCAGTGCCTGACGGCCGCCGTGATGGGGGTGGCGCATCTGCCGGTGGCGGCCATCCTGGTCCTCCTCGCCGCCGTCGCCGCATTGACCCCCGTCTTCAGCGGTGTGACCAACCGGCTCGTCGCCGAGACGCTTACGGGTGACGCGTACGTCCTGGGACGCTCGTTGTCCAATATCTGCGCGTCCGCGGCCCAACTGCTGGGCCTGGCGGCCGGGGGCGCCGCGGTCGCGTATCTGGGTCCGCGGACCACGCTGCTGTGGAGCGCGGGCGCCTATCTGATCGCCGCGGTCGCCATCCGCGTACGGCTGCCCGACCTGCCCGCACCCGCACCGACACCGACACCGGCAGACGCACCCACGCCCACAGACGTAGACGCAGACGCACCCGAGCAGGCGGCAACGGAGCGGGCGCCGCGGCGAGGACAGCGGCGCGGTACGGGGTCGGTACTGCGCCACAGTTGGTACGGCAGCACCACACTGCTCGCCGACCGGAGGGTCCGGGCGCTGCTGCTCGCGCAGTGGCTGCCGCCCATGTTCGTCACCGGTGCCGAGAGCCTGATCGTCCCGTTCGTGAGCGACAACCGCATGCCGGACGGTTCAACCGGACTGCTGCTCGCCTGTCTGCCGGTCGGCATGCTCGCCGGTGACCTGGCCGTCGGGCGATTCGTCCGGCCCGCGACACGGGAACGCCTGGTCCCCGCGCTGGTGGTGGTCCTCGGCCTGCCGCTGGCCGGCTTCGCGCTGAACCCGCCGTGGGTCGTCTGCGCCGTCCTCCTCCTCGTCACCGGAACCGGATTCGCCTACGCGCTCGGACTCCAGCGCTCTTTCCTCGACGCGGTCCCGGAGGCCCGCCGCGGCCAGGCGTTCGGACTGCTCTCCGCCGGGCTGATGTCCGTGCAAGGGGTGGGACCGGCGGTGTTCGGAACGGTCGCCGAGTTCACCGACGTGGGGATGGCCATGGCGCTTGCCGGTCTGGCGACCGTGTGTGTGGCGGGAGGCATGGCCGGGCAACGCGCGGGAGGCGGCGGCCGGTAGAGCCCCGCGCCAGCGGGCCACGGCCGGTGCAGGTGCCGGTGCAGGGCTCGGTGCCGGTGCCGGTGCCGGTGGGGACCGTACCGCCTGTGCGTCTCCAGACGGACTCAGCCGTCCAGCCCGGCCTCCCGCTTGCGCCGCCGCAGCACGTAGTCGCTGAAGAGATGCCGGCTCCGGTCGAGCAGTTCCCCCACCTCCGCGTCGCAGCGCCGTGTGTCCGCCGACGGATGCCAGCGCCGCACGGACTGCCCTGCCCAGGTGCGCAGCTTCACGTCCGGGTCCTCCAGCAGCCCGACCGCCGCCCGCAGCGCCACGACCCCGTCGCGCGCGTCGAGCAGCCGGAACGCGGCGAGCCGGAGGTGCCGCGGCCGCTCGGGCCCGGTGCGTTCCAGCAGCCAGTCGGCGGGCAGTTCCTTCGCCGACGGCAGCAGGGCAACGGCCGTCTCGCGCACGACACCGGCGGCGGGGTCGTCGAGGAGTGGCCGCAACCGCTCCGCGTCCGCGCGGTCCAATGCCCGCAGCCCCGCCACCGCCCGCGCCCGCACCCCGGCCGCCGGGTGCGTGAGCAACGGCCACAGCAGCCCGGCATCCGCTCGGTGCCCGCACTCGGCCAGCCCGATGACGGCACCGGGCGGCAGTTCGGGGTCGGCCTGGGCCGCGCACCGCTGCCGGTACCAGCCCGCCGGATCACCTCCAAGCTGTCGTACGACATACCGGGCGCACGCGCGCACCAGCGCGGACCGGTCGCTGAGGAACGACTCCGCCCGCTCCGACCGCCCCGCCCGCCGCAGCGCGGTGACGCCGGCCGAACGGGTACGCGGGCTGCGCGCGGTGAGCAGTGGCCGCAGCACATCCTCGTACGCCTCCTGGTACGCCTCCTCGTCGCGCAGATCCGTGAGCGCCGCCGTGGCGCACAGGTCCTGGACCAGGGTGTCCTCGTCCTGGGCGGCCGCGCGGGCCAGCTCGGCGGGGCGGAGCAGCCGGCTGTCGACGGCCAGCCGGTACGCGAACCGCCGTACGGTGCGGTCGGGTGCGGTGAAGAGACCCGCGAGCCGCGCGCGGGATGCTCGGCGCAGAACCTCCCCGAGCACCTCGACGCCGAATCCACCTCTGTCCCGGCGGCCGACGCGCAGGATCAGCGGCGCGAGGTCGACGGCGGAATCCATGTCCAGGACCTCGCGCAGCAGCCGCCGGGCGCGCTCGCGCACCGGGCCGGCCCAATCGGCGCAGCGGATCACGATCAACGGCAGCAGACCGGGGTATCGGGCCGACCGGCACACCGCCTCCTGACGGATCCGCCCGTCGCGGTGGCAGAGGGCGAGTGCGAGCCGAGACTCGCCGAGCCGAGCCAGGTCGACGGGCAGCGGGGCGGAGTGCTCCCACTCGGGCAGGAACCGCGAGCGGTACCCGACCGCCTCACGCGCTCCCGCGTCCAGCGCGAGCCAGTCGCCGGGGTCGGTGACGTCGAGCGCGCTCCGAAGCGGCGCGCCTTCCGCGAGCCGTACCGCTGCCGCTGTCCCGTCCCCGGTGTCGATCCGCATTCCCGCCCCTCCCCAGATGCCGTACCGGGTGATCGTAGGGCGCGGGGCGCACGCGGGGCGCGCGAAATACGGCTCCTGAATCGCTGAAGACAACCGGTCGAGACCCCGGTTTCCGTGGCGGGACGGTCGGCATCGGCGCCAACACGGCGAGCCTCGGCAACCGGTCGGTGATCCGTGTCCCGTTCGGCTGGTGTCCGCGGTGAACGCGGCCGGGGACGGCTCGTACGAATGTCTCCGTATCCGCACGAGGTATCCGCACGAGGTATCCGCACGCGTCTGTACGAGATATCCGTACGAGCCGTTCCCTGCCCCGTGTCCCCTCAGAGACGGGTGCGGACGAGGCCGATGAGCTTTTCCGCGGTCGGGCGGTCGGATTCGTCCGTCACGCTGGTGACGACCTGAAGCGTGCAGGCACGGTCGCCCACGACGAACTCGGCCGAATTGCCGGAGCCGAAGGTTATTCCGTCGGAGCCGGAAGCCGACTGGCCCGGGTCGGCCGTGCCGGGCGATCCGATGCTCAGTGTGATCGAGTGGTAGGTCTCGGGGTTCTCCCACAGACATACGCTCTCCCCCACCCCGGCATCGGGCCGCCCACCGTCGTTCCGGCCGATGACCGGTGTGACCTCGGCGGCCTTGAGCAGTGTGCACGCGTCGGCCTTCTTCTCGGCCGGCGCCGCGCCGCCCGGTTCGTCGGGCGCCGAGGCGGCGGGAGAGCCGTCCCCGGGAGCCCGCGTGGCAGTGTCCGTGTCCGAGTCCGAGCCGCAGGCGGCAACCGTCGGCACCAGCAAGAACACCAGACAGGCCGCGGCCAGAGATGAACGCTTCACGAGGGGTCCTCCAATAAGTCTTTTATGTGACATCAAGTGGTGAGGCGGGCACGGCGCGAAGAAGGTGGAGAGGGGCCGGTGCCGATCACTCGGACCGATCAGCGACGCGGTCGGCTCCGGACCCGCGACTCGGCGCCGCCACCCGGACAACCTCAAGGACGGTGCCCTGCGAGGCGCGGGTTGCGGCCGCGCGTGCCAGTTACGTGCGGGAACTGTCACCGGACCGCCACCGCGCCCCAGTTGGCGGGGCCCGACGCCCCGCAGGTCAAAGGAAACTCCGTTCCTCTCCCCCAGGGCCGCCCAGGGCCTGTCCGGTCCGCCCGTGCGTCAGGGCGCGTCGGGCCGGTCCGTGGTGGGTGGTGTCGGTGGTGCGTCCCGCCCGCCCTGAGCGGGGAGGGTGACAGTGACGGTGGTTCCTGTTCCGGGGGTGGAGGCGACGTCCACGGTTCCGTGGTGGGCGTGGACGATGGCCTGGACGATGGCGAGGCCGAGTCCGGAACCACCGTGGGCGCGGCCGCGGCCGGCGTCGGCCCGCCAGAACCGGTCGAAGACACGCGAGAGGTCTCCGGCGGGGATACCGGGGCCCTGGTCGGCCACCCGGATGCTCACATGGGTCGCCGTCGGTTCGACAATGACGTTGATCGTGGTGCCGGACGGGGTGTGCTGGATCGCGTTGCCGAGGAGGTTGTTCAGGACCTGCTGAAGCCGGGGCTGGTCACCGTGCACGGAGGCGGGCACGGGTGCGTACAGACCGATGACTCGGTCCGGTGCCACGACCTGGGCGTCCTGGACGACGGCGCTCGCCAGGCGCCGCAGGTCGACCGGCTCGGAGTTCAGGGGGCGTCCGGCGTCGAGTCGGGCGAGCAGCGAGAGTTCCTCGACCAGCAGACGCATTCTGCCGACCTCGCCGTCGACCCGTTCCAGGGCCCTGTCCAGCTCGGCGGGGGCGCTGAGGCCGCCCTGGTTGTAGAGGTCGAGCCAGCCGGAGATCGTGGCCAGCGGTGTACGCAGTTCGTGCGAGGCGTCGGCGGCGAAGTCACGGATCTGGGTCTCGGCGCGGGCCTGGGCATCGAAGGCGTTGTTGACGGCGACGGCGAGCCGGCCGGTCTCCGTGTGCGCTCCGTGGACGGGCAGACGTTCATCGCGGGCGCCGGAGGCGATGTCATCGGCCGTGTCGGCCATCCGCCCCAGCGGCCGCAGGCCGATCCTGAGGATGAGCAGTGCGATCGCGAAAGCCAGCACCAGGGTGATGCCGACACTGGTGGCCTGCCCGGAGATGAAATCGGCGACAGTGCCGCGGTCGATGTCGGTACGCATGGTGAGGATGACGGCGGAGGCTTCCACCGCCCGGTGCGAGGTGGTGACCGTCAGCCCGGCCGTGGGGATCCGCAGGGCGAGCAGATCGGGCGCCGGCTTCTCGCCGTCGAGGGTGAGGACCTGGTCGGGACGGTCGGCGGTCAGGCCGTCGATCGCCTCGGGTATGCCCGCCCCGACCTGTCCGGCGACCTTCCCGTCGGCGTCGATGACCGTGATACCCAGCAACGGTTCCACAAGGGTGGCCAGTTGCCGGCCGTTGACGGTCTGCGGACGCTCCTCCAGGACACGGTGCACCCGATCGCCGGATTCGCGCAGCGTCGCCTCCGCCCGATGGTGGAGATATGTCCGCAGCGTCACGGCGCCGGCGATCGAGTTCCCGACGAGGCCGGCGGCCAGCAGCACGAGCACACCGATCAGGAGGCGCCCGCGGATGGTGGCCGGCCGGCGGGGCCTGCTGGCGCAGACCCGGGTACGCACTGTTCTCATGACCCAAGTACGCACTGTTCTCATGAGGCGGGGCGCCGGAGGCTGTAGCCGATGCCACGGACGGTGTGCAGCAGCGGTTCCCGGCCATGGTCGATCTTGCGGCGCAGATTGGACACGAAGCGCTCCACCACGACGGAGTCCCCGCCGAAGTCGTACTGCCAGACCGCCTCAAGGATCTGGGAGCGGGTCATGACATGCCCGGGGTGGGAGAGCAGAAAGGCCAGGAGCCGGAACTCGGTGGGCGACAGATCGACCGTTTCGCCGCCGCGCCGCACGGCGTGACGCCGCTCGTCGAGCTCCAGGTCGGCATAGCGCAGGATGCCGTCGTCGACGGCGCCCGCGCTGCCCCGCGCGCGGCGGATCAGGGCGTGGAGGCGGGCACCGACCTCGACGACGCTGAAGGGTTTGGTGACATAGTCGTCACCGCCGAGCTGGAGTCCCCGGACACGGTCCTCGATGGCGTCCCTGGAGGTCAGGAAGAGCACCGGCACCGTCACACCGCGGGAGCGGATCAGTTGCAGGACGTCGAAGCCGTCACCGCTCCCGGGCAGGCCCACATCCAGGACGATGACATCGGGGGTGTGCCGGGACAGACGGTCCAGGGCCTGGGGCACATCTCCCGCGAGATGGACCTCGAATCCCGCGAATCCCAGGGCCGAGGCCATCAGCTCGCGGATACCGGCATCGTCGTCGACGACGAGAACCGTGTCCGGGGAGTTCATTGGAGGTGTCCTACTTCGGGGCGTGAAGATACGTCACGGGAACGGAAACGGGTTCGGTGTCGGTCTCGGTGTCGGTCTCCGTCTCGGTCTCGGTCTCGGTCTCGGTCGAGTCCACACCCCGCGCATCGGTTTCGTCCAGGCGTGCGCCTTCGACGTCCAGGTCGGGAAGCGACTTGTCCAGGAAGCGCGGCAGCCACCACGCGGCGTGCCCCAGCAGCGACAGTACCGCCGGGACCAGTGTCATACGGACGGCGAACGCGTCGACGAGCACCCCCACCGCCAGCGCCAGCGCGATCGGCATGATCGCCGGATCGTGGCTGAACAGGAAGCTCGCGAAGACCGCCACCATGATCAGCGCGGCCGCGGTCACCACCCGGCCCGCGTGCCGGGCACCGCCGATGACGGAGGCGTGGGGCCGTCCCGTCCTCACGTACTCCTCGCGTACGGCCGAGACGAGGAAGACCTCGTAGTCCATGGCCAGTCCGAACAGGACGGCCATCACGATGATGGGCACGAAACTGGCGATCGGCCCCGTGGAGGGCACGCCGAGGGTGCCGGCGAGCCATCCCCACTGGAACACCGCGACGATCGTGCCGAAGGACACGCCGACCGACAGCAGGAAGCCCACGGTCGCCTTGACCGGGATGGCGATGGACCGGAACGCGGCCGTCAACAGCAGCAGCGAGAGCCCGACGACCACCAGGACGAAGGGCAGCAGGGCGCCGCTGAGCCTGTCGGAGACCTCGATGCTGACGGCGGTCTGGCCGGTGACCGCGATATCACCGCCGTTGCGCGCCGCGAGGAGTGCGACACGGTCCCGCAGCACCGTGACGAGTTCGGCGGTCGCCGGGTCGCGGGGCCCGGTGTCCGGGATGACCTGTACGCGCGCGGCGGCTCCGTCGCCGGAGTAGTCGACGGGGCTGACTCGCGCGATGCCCTGGACCCCGGCGAGATCCTGGGCGACCTCCTGGCCGGTGGTCTTCAGGGTGCCCGGCGGCGCGTTGGTCACCAGCACCACGAGGGGACCGTTGGCGCCGGGGCCGAAGGCGTCACCGATCCTGTCGTAGGTCTGCCGCACGGCGGCCGACGCCGGTTCACTGCCGTCGTCGCTCAGGGCGAGCTGAAGCCGTGCGGCGGGAAGGGCGAGCGCGGCGAGGGCCAGGGTGACAGTGATGACCACCCGCCACGGACGGCGCACCGCTCCCGCGACCCAGCGCGCCCCCATCGACGGCTTGCCGAGGGGATCAGCGGCGTCCCGCATACGCGCCGCGGCCCGCGAGCCGGGCTTCGGACGCAGTCTCTCCCCGGCGAGCGCCAGCAGAGCGGGCAGCAGCCCCAGCGACATCACGACGGCGACGGCGACCGCCGCCGCGGCGCTCAGACCCATCGACGTGAGCACCGGAACCCCGGCCACCGTCAGTCCGGCCAGCGCGATGATCACGGTCAGTCCGGCGAACGCCACGGCGCTGCCGGCCGTAGCGGTCGCGCGGGCGGCGGCGTCCTTCACACCGCGGCCCCGCGCCAGTTCCGAACGGTGGCGCGAGACGATGAACAGGGCGTAGTCGATGCCGACCGCGAGGCCCAGCATGATCGCGAGCGTCGGCGCCTTGTCCGAGACACTCAGGACCGAGGACAGACCCATCAGCCCGGTCATGCTCGCCACGACCGCGATCAGGGCGGTGAGCAGGGGCATGCCCGCGGACAGCATGGAGCCGAAGGTGATCGCCAGGACCGCGAGCGCGACAAGCACTCCGACCCCTTCCATCGGACCGACCGGAGGACCCGACTCCTTATAGGCGTCGCCGCCGAAAAGCACCTCGATACCCGCGGCTCGGCTGCCGGCAGCGGTGTCCTTGAGCGCGGTCAGATCGTCGGCGGGGACGTCCTCGTCCTCGGACACGGAGAACTCGACCTGGGCGACAGCGGTCCTCGCGTCCGGTGTCACCGTCCGGCCGCGCATCGGGTCACTGACCGAGGTGACACCGGGAACGGTGGCCGCGGCGGACAGCGTCCGCCTCAGCGCGGCGGCCTTCCCCGGATCCTTGAACGAGCTGCCCTCGGGCGCCTCGAACACGATCTCGGCGCTCTGCCGGTCGGAGGACCCGAAATGGTGGTCCATCCTCTCCAAGGCGCTCTGCGCGGCCGACCCCGGGATGTCCGACTTGGAATCGAAACTCCCCGCGAAGACAACCCCGAGCGCGGCGATCGCGGTGACGACGAGCAGCCATACGGTCAGAACCGTGCGGCAGCGGCGGACCGCGAACACCCCCCATCGATGAAGCAGCACAGCCATGATCACAGCCCATTTCGGTCAGAGGCATCAGCGAAGCCCTCATGAAAGCTGTGCGGCTTGACGACACCACCCCTCTCACCCTGACGATTCCTTGACGGTCTCGTTCGCTATCGGACAACCACGCCCTCAGCGGATGTCTCCTTCCCCGCCGCGTCCGTGGGAGCCGGGGTCAGGACCCGGGTGAGCCAGTCGTTACGTGTCCGGCGCGCCCCGGCGGAGACCGCGGCCCGCGGGTACAGCGCGTCGAATCCGTGGAAGCCCCCCGCCCAGATGCGCAGTTCCGCCTGGCCGCCCGCCGCCCAGATCCTGGTGGCGTAGTCGACGTCCTCGTCGCGGAAGACCTCCGCCGAGCCAGCGTCGACATAGGTGGTCGGCAGGCCCGAGAGATCGTCGGCAACCGCGGGTGAGACATGGCCGGGCACCCGCTCGTCCTCGATACCGCCGAGGACCGATCGCCAGCCGAACTCGTTCATCTCGCGGGTCCAGACCCCGGGCGTGCCGGAGTACTGGTGGCTGGAGGTGGTGATGTTGCGGTGGTCGAGCATGGGGCAGATCAGGACCTGGGCGGCGATCGCCGGGGTGCCGCGGTCGCGTGCCATCAGGGTGACCCCGGCGGCGAGGCCGCCGCCGGCGCTGGCGCCCGCGACGACGATGCGGGCGGGATCTATGCCCAGTTCGCCGGCGTGCTCGGAGATCCAGAGCAGACCCTGGTAGCAGTCGTCGACCGGGGTCGTGCCGGTGGCCTCCGGCGCCAGCCGGTAGTCGACGGAGACGACGACCGCGCCGAACAGGTCGAGCCACTCCAGCGGGATGTCGATCTGCGAGAAGCGGTCCCCCATGACCATCCCGCCGCCGTGCATCCAGTAGACGCACGGCGCCCCGGTGGAGCTGTCGGTTCCGGCGGGGCTGAAGACCGACAGCGGAATCCGCGCGCCGTCCGCGGCGGGCACGGTGACCTCGCGCCGCTCGACCGCGCGACCGGCGAGAAGAGGCTCGACCGGCATCGATGAGAAGGGGCGGATCTGTGCGAGCGCCTCGGCGTCGAGGTCGGACCGGAGGGGCATGTCGGCGAGCAGCGCGCGCAGTTCGGGGTCCAGGTCGGGTCGTTTCGGGGTCACGGTGGACACCTTTCGTCGGGTTGTGCCGGGTGAGGTGATCAGGGAAGGACCGGTCGGCCGATCGGTCGGCTGGGCTGGGCTGGGCTGGCTGGGCTGGTCGGCCGACTGGACTGGCCGGCCGACGGGGCTCAGAAAGCGGCCTTGCCGCGGACCGGTACGTAGTCGGTGTACGCGGACTCCTTGGCCAGCAGTCCGCCGATCCGCGCCACGATGGCCTGGGCTGCCTCGCCGGCGAAGATCCGGTGGTGGTCCTCCTCGCTGGTCCAGCCTTCGGTGACGTGGACGACATCGGGGTCCGACGCGGAACGGGAGACCAGGTAGACGACGCAGTGCTCGCTCGCGCCGGGGCTGCCCTCGTTCAGGCCGGTCAGCAGCAGTTCGACCAGCTGATCGCCCATTCCGGGCTTGGCGGTCAGAGTGGCGTTGAATCCGTAGTTGCTGGTCATGACTACCTTCTTCGGCGGGAGGCGGACTGTGGATATGCGGTCCTGGAGCCCAGTGGCTTGCTCCTGGATTCCGGTGACTCCATTCAACCGGCGTGACCTGCGGAAACGGTAGAACGATGCTCGCGGGCGCTTGCACGATCCTCTCTGGCTCAAGAGCAGGCGTCCGGTCGTGTGCTGCAATTGGGGCATGCATCTCGACGAGCTCCGTACCTTGCTGACCCGGCATGCGCGACCCGACTGGACCACCGCCATCGACGGCGTGCTGATCTCGAAGGTCGAGCGGTCCGATCCGCCGGCGCCCTCGATGTCCGGCACGGTGCTGGCGGTCATCGCGCAGGGCGCGAAGCGCCTCGCGCTGGGCAACCGCGTGTTCGAGTACGGCGCCGGGCAGTACCTCGTCGCCTCGGTCGACCTGCCGGTCACCGGCCAGTTCACCGAGGCCAGTCCGGAGTACCCGGCCATAGGGTTCGGGCTCACACTGGAACCGTCCGCCGTCGCCGAACTGCTGTTGCAGGCCGGGCCGGGGGAAGCCCCCCGCGCCGGCGGGAGCGCGGTGTCGGGCATCGCCGTCAGCGACGCGCCGGACGCGCTGCTCGACGCCGTGGTCCGGCTGCTGCGCCTGCTCGATGAGCCCCGGGACCGGACGGTGCTCGCGCCGCTCGTCAAACGCGAGATCCTGTGGCGGCTGATCACCGGCGAGCAGGGCGGCATCGTGCGCCAGCTCGGTCTCGCCGACAGCAGTCTCAGCCATGTCGCACGGGCGGTCCGGTGGATCCGCGACCACTACGCGCAGCCGTTCAAGGTCGAGGAGGTGGCGCGGCTGACCGGTATGAGCGTTTCCGCCTTCTACCGCAACTTCCAGGCGGTGACCGCGATGAGCCCCATCCAGTTCCAGAAGCAGATCCGGCTCCAGCAGGCCAGGCTGCTGCTGGCCACCCACCCCAACGATGTCACCGGGGTCGGTCACCGCGTCGGCTACGACAGCCTGTCGCAGTTCAGCCGGGAATACCGCCGCCAGTTCGGCGCACCGCCCAGCCAGGACGCCACCGCCCTGCGCCATACCGTGCCCACCGCCGCAGGCGTCCTTCCCTGACGTGACGGGGCTTCAACCGGGCCCTGGCGAACGGGGCTTCAGCCGGGCGGGCCCCGGCCCCGGTACGGAGGAGAACCGTGCCCGGCCCTGGGGCGGGTCCTGCCCGGACCTACCGGTGGTCGGCGGTCAGGCCCGCCGCCCAGGCGCGTACGGCGGAGCGGACGACGGTGTCCGTGTTCTCGCCGGTGGCGAAGTGAGGGGTGAGGAGGTCGTTGGCGGCGAGAACGGCGACCCCGTGGGCGATGGCCCACAGGCGGCTCGCGGTCGCCTCCGGATCGGCGGGCAGATGGCTGACGGCGTCCAGCAGGGCCGCGTGCGCACGGTCGGCCGCGGCCAGTAGCTCGGTTTCGCCGGTCTTGTCGAGGCCCGAGGTGAACATGAGGGTGAAGTGGGCCGGTGACGCGGCGGCGAAGGCGACATAGACGGCGCTCATCTCCTCCGGGAGCGCCGCGGGGTCTTCGGCATGAGTCCGTACGACCGTTTCCAGGGCGCCGGCGAGCGCGGTGAAGCCCTCGGTCGCGGCGGCGGCGATCACCGCGTCGCGGTCGGCGAAGTGCCGGTAGGGGGCGGCGACCGAGACGCCGGCGCGGCGGGCCGCCTCGGAGAGGGTGAAGCCGTTCACACCGCGCTCGCGGACGAGTTCGAGGACGGCGTCCATGATGGCGCGGCGCAGGTCGCCGTGGTGGTAGGAGCGCTGTCCGCGCTCGCCGCCCGGGGCCTTGCGACCGGTGGCCGCTCCCTTCTCCGCCATGTGTGTCCCTTCCGCACGCCGACTCAATGTTGAGGCTTTTAACATTACCAGCTATGGTCATGTTAAATGCTTTCACATTGAGGGTCCCCGGTCTTCGGCGGGCCCTCCGCCAGGGAGGCACAGCCATGACTTCGACCATGCTCATCAGGGGCGGCACCGTGCTCGTCGGCGCCCCGCGCGACGGCCGTATGCTCCGTGCGGACGTCCTGATCGTCGACGGGACGATCACGCGGATCGGCGCCGGGACCGGCCCCGCGCCGGCGACGGCCCGGGTCATCGACGCGTCCGACACATACGTCCTGCCCGGCTTCGTCGACACCCACCACCACCTGTGGGAGACGGTTCTGCGCGGTATGACCGCCGAGTGGAACATCATCGACTTCGCCTGGGGCGTCCGCTTCCACCACGCGGGGGCCCAGCGGCCCGAGGACGTCTACGCCGGTACGTACGCGGGCGCCGTCGCGGCCCTTGAGGCCGGTATCACGACGACCATCGACTTCGCGCACGTCGTGAACACCCCCGACCACGCCCGCGAGGGTGTGCGGGCCGTCACGGACGCCGGTATCCGCACCCTGTGGTGCTACGGCCTGACGGACGCCCCGTCCCCCACGCCGTACTTCACCTCCCACGAGGCACGCCTCGCCGACCTGCGGGCCCTGCGCGCGGAGCGCTTCGCGGCGGACGGCGCCCGGTCCCTCGTACGGCTCGGAGTCGCCGTCAACGACATCGGCGGCGTTCCCTGGGACATGACCCGCGCCGAGTTCCTGCTCGCCCGTGAGCTCGGGCTGACGGTGACCGCGCACACCGACTCGATGTGGGGCGCCGTGCGCGCGCCGGAGATCGAGTGGCTCCACCGGGACCGGCTGCTCGGTCCGGGCCAGATCCACGCGCACGTCAACGCCGCCTCCGACGCGGAGCTGAAGCTGCTCGCCGACAGCGGCGCCGGAGTGTCCAGCACACCGGAGACCGAACTCCAGATGGGCCTGGGCCTTCCCGTCTTCGCCCGCGCCGCCGAACTGGGCATCCCCTCCGGTCTCGGTACCGACATCCAGGCCAACAACGCCGCCGACCCGTTCGCCTGGATGCGGGTGGCCCTGCACGCCGAGAACGCCCGCCGCCACCAGGCGGCGCTGGACTCCCCGTACGGCACCGGCGCGCTCGGCGACCCGCACCTGAGCCCGCGTGACATGCTCCACCACGCGACACTCGGCGGCGCCGAGGTGCTGGGACTCGGGTCGGTCACGGGCTCGCTGGAGCCGGGCAAGGCCGCCGACCTCGTGCTGCTGCGCACCGACGGGGTGCACCAGCGGCCGGTACTCGACCCGATGGCGACGATCGTGCTCCATTCGCGGGTCTCGGACATCGACACGGTCCTGGTCGGCGGCGCGGTCGTCAAGGAGCGCGGACGCCTCACGGGAGAGCGGTCCGCGCGGGCGGTGCGCGAGGTCGAGGGCGCCTGGGAGCGGCTGGAGCCCCGCATCGAGGCGCGCGGCGGCCGGCTGCCGGAGAAGCCGGAGGGACTGCTGCGGCGGATGGCGCGGACCGCGGTGGCCAACGCGCCTGCCTGGGCGCCGGAGTCCGGCGGGGGCGGTACGTCATGAGCGGGGGGCCTCACCGAGCACACCGGCGATGAGCCGGCCGTCGGGCCGGGCGGAACGTGCTGGTGGCGCGTCAGATCAGGGGACGGCGGCGGTCCGGCCGGACGTACACCCCGACGACCGGCAAGTACGACTGGGGCGGCTACCAGGGATTGCGCAGCTCAGTGACCGTGTGTCAGAGCTGGGTGATACGTATGGGCCCATGGATACCACCGAGTCGCTCCCGCCATCTGCCGATCACTCCGCCGAGACCGCGTTCGGACTCGGTTGCCAGGCCCTGGAGTCGGGGGACCGGGAACGCGCACGCGACCTGTTCGAGGAGGCGGTTCGCGGTTCCGGCCCGCAGATGCTCTGGCGCGTGGCCGAGGCATGCCTGGAAACCCTCCAGAGCGCGTTCTGGATGAGCCGGGCCGTGGTCTCGGAGAGCGAACCGGGCGGCATCACGGTGGACCCGGGCGCGCTGCGTATCCTCGGCGGCGACGACGGCGAGATGTTTCGACAGCACTGGGAGATCGCCGTCGAGTCGGGCGACCCGGCCCGTGCGGTCACGGCGCTCACCGCCGCGAGACACCGTCTCGCATGTGTGTTCGAGGACGGTCGCGAATTCCCGCCGGAGGAGGCCGAGGATGTCATAACCGACACCGACCTCTACAGCCCCAACTTCGTCGCCGTCGACGACACGGTCCCCCGCGTGTGGATGGACTGCAAGGACGGGATGTTCCCGCACATGGCCCGCACCGCGCTGCGCATCGTGGCAGACGAACTACGCAAGGCGGGGATACGGCAGGCACACCTGTTCACGCGTCCCATATCGGACTCGTCAGACAGCTAGGCCCTGTCCGGTGTTCCGGTGTTCCGGTGTTCACGAGAACACACACGGCCTACGCTCTGACGCGGAGACCGGACGGCAGACGAGTCGTCAGGCGCGGTGCCAGCGGGTGGGGATGGCCGGATGCGTGGGGTGGATGAGGCGATTGAGCGGGCCGGCGCGGATGAGACCGTGGTGCGGGAGTGGCTGCGGGGGCTGACGTGCAATCCGGCCTTGCCTGGAACGGTGCTTGAGCGGCTGCTGGAGTTGGAGGAGCTGCCGGTGCACCGGTCGTGGCTCATCCTGCGCCCGCTCGACGAGGAGGCGACTGCCATCGCGGTGGCGTCGTCGCGGATGCAGCACCGGCTGGGCGTCGCGGAGAATCCGACTGCGGATGTCGGTGTGCTGGCGCGACTCGCGTACGACGTGGCGCCCCGGGTCCGGTTCGTGTACGCGGTCATGCTCTCCGAGTTCAGGCGGCCGAGCCCCCCGGAGGCGCTGGCGGCGCTGGCCGGGGATACGGACCCGAAGGTCCGGCGGGCGGTCATCGGTGCTCCGGGGTTACCCGTCGCCGTTCAGCACCGGCTCGTTGAGGACGAGGACCCTGGTGTCCGGGCCGGGGTGCTGACCCGGAAGCTGTGGGAGCGGCTCCCGGAGCCGGTACGGGAGCGGCTGCTCGACGATCCCTCCCCGCGGGTGCGCGAGAGGATCACCGAACTGTTCCGGACGAAGGAGGAGCCGGAGGCGCTGACGGCCGAGGCGCGGGTGGTCCACGCGGACACATACGTCCGGCAGGAGGCCGCCGGTGATCCGGAGGTCCCGCTCGCGCTGGCGCTGCGCCTCGCCGAGGACCCTGAGAACGAGGTCCGGCTCGCCCTGTCGATGCGGGAGGACCTGACCGAAGAACAGCGCGCGTCGGTCCCGTACCTGGTGCCGGACCGGTGTCCCCCGCCGGGCTGGATCCTGGAGCGGGCGGCGGAGCCCGGGACGGCACGGCGGATCGCCGCGTCGGCACACGTCGGGCTGCGGCGGGTGCTGGCCACGCAGCCGCGTCTGCCGGCCGACGTGGTCGCGCGGTTGGCCGCGGACGAGGACCCCGGAGTGCGGCGCAACCTCTGCCATGACGACCAGAACACGCCACATGAGCTGCTGGTGGAGGTGTACGCCACGGCGCAGGACCGGAACTGGTCGGTCCTGCGACACCACCGGAACTTCGCCAGGCCCGGTCTCGCCCGGTTCGCGGATGACCCCAATCCCCGGCTGCGGCTCGCCGCGCTGGACGACCCGGAAGCCGGCCCGGAGCTGCCGCTGCGACTGGCCGACGACCCGGACGTCGGGGACTGGGCGGTACGGGACCCCAGGCTCCCCGGCGGTGAGCTGCTGCGGCGGCTCTCCCTGCCGGACAGCGCGTTCGCCGCCGCGGCCAATCCCGCGCTGCCACCAGCCGTGATGCACCGGCTCGTCGACCTCGCGCAGGACCGGTGACCCGCTCACCGGTGCCCAAGCCCACCGCTCGGCAACGCCTTCGCCGCAGCGACCGCCGCGACCGCACGCACAAGCGACGGCCTCACCGCCCGATGGGAGCACCCGGGGCGGTGTGAGCGCGTGGTACGACCGGAACGCGTCCTTGCGCCGCTGGGCCCGCAAGCGTGACAGCACGTCCTGTCCCTTCTTCCGGGTCTTCTGCCGCCCTCGCTCGAAGCGGCGCCCGGCGGTGCCGGCAGCGCATGCCGTACCGGTCGAGGTAGGCCTCTACGGCGTCGCGCGCTTCGGTCCCGCCCGCGAGCTTCGGCGGCTCGTCCAGGAAGCCCTCGTCCTCGACGCCCCGCCGCCCGGCAGACCGCCACCCGACGCACCGCCGGCCGGCGGCCTGCCGGGACCCGCGTCCGGGAGCGACGGGACGAAATCGTCGCGGTCGAGGACGGTCTCCAGCGCGTCCCTGATCAGCGGATCGCCTTTTCCCTGTCCGTGGGGCTACGCATTCCAGCGAGCGGTATTGTCCTCGGCGACCTGGACGATCGCCTTGCCCACGTTCTCGCCCCGCAGCATGCCGAGGAAGGCGCGCACGGTCTCGTCGAAACCCCCGGTGACCGTCATGTCGACGCCGATCCGGCCGCTGCGCAGATGCGGGACCAGGAAGTCCTCCAACTCGCCCTGTACGTCGAGGTAGTCCCGGACGTGCATGCCCTCCATCCGCAGACTCTTCTCCACCATCTCGGAGAGGTTGCGCGGTCCGGCAGGCGGTTCCGTGGCGTTGTACTGGCCGACCGTGCCGACCCGGGCGATCCGGCCGCGGTCGCGCAGCGCGGTGATCGCGCCCTCCAGATGGGCCCCGCCGACGTTGTCCAGGTACGCGTCGATCCCGTCGGGCGCGAGCCGGGCGAGCGACTCCCCCACCGGGCCTTCGTGGTAGTCGAAGGCCGCGTCGAATCCGACGTGCCGGGTGAGGTGCTCGGCCTTGGCCGCCGAGCCCGTACTGCCGACGATCCGACGGGCACCGAGCAGCCGCGCGATACGGCCGGCGGCCGTACCGACACCGCCCGCCGCGGTCGAGACGAACAGGTCCTCGCCGGCCTCCAGCCGCAGAGTGCGGGTCAGCGCGGCGTAGGCCGTGAGGCCGGTGCCGCCGAGGATGCCGAGATACGCGGCGAGCGGGACGCCCTCGTACTCCCGTAGCTTCCGTGTCCCCGCCACTCCGGATGTGACGAGCGCGTGGGTGCGCCAGCCCTCGCGGTGGAAGACGAGATCGCCCTCGGTCAGGCCCGGGTCGCGGGACGCGCGCACACGTCCGACGGACCGGCCCTCCAGCGGGCTGTTCAGCTCGAAGCCGCCGTCCATCATTTCGCGGTGGTACGGGTCCACGGAGAGATACAGGTTCTCGACCAGGGCGGTGCCGGGAGCCGGTGAGGGGACCGGGGCCTCGACGAAGGCGAAGTGGCCGGTGGTCGGGAAGCCGTGGGGACGGGCGGTCTGGTGCACGGTGACAGCGGTCGTGGTCATGGCGGCGACCGTATGAAGGAATGCCGGGGCCGGGCAGTGGGTTGCGCTCATGGAAACGGCACGGTCCATGAATCGTCCTCATAGAACGAGGTGAGCGCTCCGATGGCCGACCTGGCCCCGCACGAACTGCGCGTTCTGGTGGCGGTCGAGCGCGAGCGCGGCTTCTCCGCGGCGGCGACGGCGCTCGGACTGACGCAGTCCGCGGTCTCGCACTCGGTGCGGAGCAGCGAGAGCAAGGTCGGGGCGGTGCTCTTCGTACGGGGCAGACAGGGGGCCCGCCCCACGGCGGCCGGTGTCAGGGCCGTGGCACACGCGCGGCGGATCCTGCGGATGCTGGACGTCATGGCCGCGGAGGCACGCGGCGCGGAGAACGGGACGGTGGCCGGTCCACTGCGGATCGCGGCCTTCCGGAGCGCGGCGCTGTATCTGCTGCCACCGGTGCTGGAGCGGCTGAGGACACGTCATCCCGGTATCGATCCGACGGTGCGGATCGTACGGGAGGTGGGGCCGGGGGCGGCCGGTGAGGTGGCGGCGGGCCGGGCGGACCTGGGCATCGCCACGATCGGCACGCCCGTGCCGATGCCGCCCGGACTGATCCGGTCCGTACTGATCGAGGAGCCGTACGCGCTGGTCCATCCCGCGGGGCACCCGGACCCGCGGTCGTTGCCGCTGGTGGACTGGGCCGAGAACTGCACGTCGTACACCAAGGACTGGTGGGCCGGACAGGAGTGGATCCCGCGCGCGACGGTCGAGGCGGAGGACGACGGAGCGGTGCTGTCGATGGTGAGCAGCGGTCTGGGCATGGCGATCATGCCCGAGCTCTCCCTGACGGGGGCGCCGTCCACGCTCCGGATCACCGACCTCGGACCGGAACGCCCGACCCGCACGGTGGGCTACGTCACCACTCCGGAGCAGGCCCGCACCCTCGCGGTCCGAGCACTCGTCCGCGAACTGCGCGATCTCCGGACGGCGCGGGCCCCGCGCATGACGCGGAGCACGTAGCCGGTCGGCAATGGGAAGTTTTCCGGCGGTGAAAAATTCATGGAACGAACGCCTGACTTTTCACGGTTGATATCCGACTACGTAGCGAAATTGAAACGTCGGTCCCCATAGCCCTCGATGCGCCACTTACGGCTGCTACGGTCGTACGACTGAGGGGGGTTGGGGATGATTACCAGCGAGACACGGCGGGGCCGGAAAAAGGGTCCCTGGCGGAGAGGTACCGAGGGCGTCGGCGTACTCGCCGCTCTGTTCGGGCTGCTCATCGTGGCGCGTATGCTGCTTACCCCGTGGGACCTTCCGCTGCCCGGCAAGCCCCGGTTGACCGGTTACTGGCAGGGCGAGGTGTCCTATACGGCGGATGACAGAAGGCGATTGATGCTTCATCTGGTCCACGACAACAATTGCTCCCTCGCCTGCGATGTGACCGGCGAGGTCAAAGTCTGCGGAGCCGCGGAGGATACGAGCGGCGAATTCGCGGGAGATGTACACAACTGGAGCGGCAGTCGCTTCTCCCTGGAACTCTACCTTCCGACGCGCAAGGCCGACATCAATATGCGGGAACTCGACGGCGAATGGGACGGTGACCTGATCAGGATGAAGACCGAGGTCGATGTCATCGACGCCGATGGCACATGGTCCTCGAATCACCAGATGCCCGACCCGCCGATGTTCGAGATGCGACGCGCCGGTGAGGCGGATTTCGAGGCCGCGTGCTGATCTGTCGGCCGACGGCTGACAGCTGTTACGGGCCTCCGGCCTCCGGCCCGTTGCGTGGCGGGCAACGGGCCGGAGGCACGCGCGTACGGTCAGTAGACGGTGGCGCCGTAGGTGTTGAGTGCCTCGACGAGCGGCTGGAAGAGACGCCAGGCGGCCCTGGGTACGCTCCACCCGCAGCGCGCCGGCGAGGTCACCGGCCGCGCGCTTGAGCTTCGTGATCTCCGCCTGGCTCACGGTCTCGTCGACCATCACCTGAAGGCGGCCGGACGTCCGGTCGACCGCCCAAGCGATGCCGGTGCCCCCGGAGTCGAGCAGGGCGTCGCCTGCCGCCGTGAGTTCAGCCGTGTTGAAGATCCGCGGCGCCTGGCCCGTCTGGCCCGGGAGGGTGCGGTTCCCGTCGCGACGACCACCGTCCCTGCCCGCAGGGTCCGGCCCGAGGCCGTGCGCACCGTCCGCCCCGGCACGTCCAGGGCGAGGGCAGGATCACCGAGCACGAACTCCGCGTCCAGCGCCTCCAGCGCCTCCCGCGTCCGCAGCCGCGCCCGCTCCGGCTCCCAGGCACCCGAGAGCACCTGCTTCGACAACGGCGGCCGGTCATAGGGCGGACGGGACTCCGCGCCCACCACCGCTGGTGAGTCGCGCCCTCATCAGAGACGCCAGAGAAGCCAGGGACGCAGGGGTGTCAGGGGTGTGAGACGGGTGCCAGCCACAGCCCCACCAGCGCGTCGATCAGACCCGTCGCCGCGCCGCGCCAGCTCGACCTCGGCGTGGCGGCGCCCAGGGCGAGCGCACGCTCCCGCTCCGCGCACATATGCACCATCAACTGACGTGCCATATCGGTGCGTTCAGCGCGCACTTCCGGCGGCAGTTCCGGGAGACACCGGTCGAACCCATGACGGATCTCGTGCAGCGAGGACGCGCTCAGCGATTCCTGGATCATGATCTCGCGCAGGGCGGGGTCGGTCATCACCTGTGCGCCGAACCGCGCGTACCAGGTAGGACTGCCCAGAGCGGCCAGATGCTCCGTCACCGGCCGCACCAGACACGCCACCCAGTCCCGCACATCCGTGGAACCGGCGACCTCGTTCACCATCCCCAGCCGCAACCGCTCTATCGGCTCGGAACGCCTCCGCGCGATCGCCCGCACGAGATCCGTCTTCGTACCGAAGTGATACCCCACCGCCGCGTTGTTCCCCTGTCCCGCGGCTTCACTCACTTGACGGTTGGAAACAGCGAACATCCCATGCTCCGCGAACAACCGCTCCGCCGTCACGAGGATCAGCTCACGCGTCGCATCCCCCCGCTCCGCCCGTACGGCCTTGCCCGTCACCGTCACCACCGCGCATCCTCCTCGAAACAGACCTTGAGCATTCGATCAGTTAACTGTCCTTGTCGAAGTAAAGCAAGCGACTGACTTAATTCAGAGCCGCACACCGACCTCGGTACGGGCCGTTGCCCACCCTGGCGAACGTCCCACCCCTGAACTCAGGGAGGACAACATCAACGCTGTCCTGCTGCCCGCTCGCTCTCTTCCGCGTGCGTGTGCGGCCTGTCCGCTTCTCGTCGGACAGCGCCGCGCTCACGCCCCTGTACACCGACAGCCATGATCACGACCACGGTCACCACTCCCACCACGGCAGGCATGCCGGCCCCGCCGGTGAGGGCCGGCAGCCGTCTGCGGCTGGGCTTCACTTCCCCCTGGCCCGCGGGCTCCCCCGGACCGAGTGAGCCGGTCGGCCGGGCGCGGGGCGGCACCCTCCGTCATGTCTCGTCGCGGCGGGTACGAGGCCATCGCGCCTCCGGGACGGGCGGACGACCGCACCGCCCCGAGCCGCGGCGGTTGCCCTCACTCCGGGCGGGGGATGTCCTCGTAGTCCTTGTACTCGAAACCCGGAGCGACCACGCACGTCACGAGCACCGGCTCGTCCCCCGCGGGTTCGGCCGACTGCCAGCTTCCGCCGGGCACGAGGAACTGCGGCCGCTCCCCCCTCTCTATCCCGCCGCCCACCATCGCGTCGACGGCGTCCCGCTCGCTCGGAGCCTCGCCCGTCCCACCCAGCCGGATCCGCAGGGGGCCGCCGCGGTGCCACAGCCACACCTCGTCCGAGCGCACCCGGTGCCACCGTGATGCCTCGCCGGGATGCAGAAGGTAGTAGATACCCGTCGCGAACGCCCTCGCCCCGCCGTATCCGTCGGGGACCGCTTCGACCGGAGTCCGCCATGTCTCCCGGAACCACCCGCCCTCGATGTGCGGTTGAAGACCGAGGGACTCGACCAGCTCAGATATATCCGCCATGCCGAACATCCTGGCGCGTGCTTCGCCTCGCCGTGCCCGGGTCCCGCGAAGTCGCCCATGTCCGGGACGGGCGGCGGCTCCGAGCCGCGTGACGCCGGCCGCGTAAGGAAAACGTCAAGGTCGGGGCGGCGGCCGTAAGAGCGCCGTCAACGGGAGACGGGAACCCCGGACGAGGGAGTTTCCTCGGGACGTCCGTCCCCGTCGCACCTCCGTAAGGAACTCACAGCCAAGTGACCGTGTTACCGCAGGGGGCAGAAGCCCGGCGTCCGGGGCGGGCCCCCGTACCTCCGGCTCCCGCCCCGGCCTCAAAATCGGACAACTCCCGCGTACCCACGGAAATTCGGGCAGTATCCGAGGAAGGCGGGACACGGATGCCCCGGGTGCTGGTGGTGGAGGACGAACCACAGCTCGCACGGGCTCTTGAGATCAATCTGAGGGCACGGGGATACGACGTGGCTGTCGCGCCGGACGGGAAGACCGCGCTGCGACTCGCCGCGGCGCACCCGCCCGACGCGGTCCTGCTGGACCTCGGACTGCCCGACATGCCGGGCATCGCGGTGATGAGAGGGCTGCGCACCTGGTCCCAGGCCCCGGTCCTGGTGGTCTCGGCCCGTAGCACGTCCGACGAGAAGGTGGCCGCGCTCGACGCGGGCGCGGACGACTACATCACGAAGCCCTTCGGCATGGAGGAACTCCTCGCCCGGCTGCGGGCGGCGACCCGGCGGGCGGATCCCGGCTCACGCTCCGACGGCACCGCGGTCGTCACCGCCAATGGATTCACACTCGATCTGCTCGCGAAGAAGGCCCGGCGCGACGGGACCGACATCCGCTTCACACCGACCGAGTGGCATCTGCTGGAAGTCCTGATCCGCAACCGCGGACGGCTTGTCAGCCAGCGGCAGCTGCTCCAGGAGGTCTGGGGTCCGGCCTGTCGGACACGGAGCAACTATCTCCGTGTCTACATGGCGCACTTGAGGCGCAAACTCGAAGCGGATCCGTCACACCCCCGGAGTCTCATCACCGTGCCGGGCATGGGATACCGCTTCGAGGTGTGAGCCCCCCTCCGCCCACAGACCTCACCGCGGACCTCACCACGGGCGACAGTGCGCGGGGGCGGGGGCGGGGTCAGCCGTCCGTACACTCGCCGGCGAGTTTCGTGCCGTCCAGGTCGGAGCAGCCGATGAAGCCGTGGCCGCGGAGCTGGGCCGTCACGGGATCGCTGGTCAGGAACTCCAGATAGTTGGCGGTGAGCCCGGCCGGTTCTCCCGCGGTATACAGATACTCGGTCGCGACGAACGGATAGTTTCCGCTCAGAGCGTCTTCGCGGATCGGCTCGTACGTGTTGACCGGTATGGTCCCGACGTTGGGAAAGAAGGGCAAGGCGTCGGCTTCCGCGTAACCGATCGCGTTCGGCGTGCTGTTGACGTATTCGAGCAGGTCCATCGTGGTCTTCGCGTTGCACGCGGTCGTCACGCCCGGACTGCCGCATTCCGGCGGAGCTTTCGTTGCCGGGGAACCGTCGTCCAGAAACGCGCTTTCAAAAGCCGCGCGGGTCCCGGAATCACCGGAGCGGCCGACCGGCAGGAACGCGGGGTCCCGACCACCGAAGATCGTCCTCAGCTCCGCCGTGGTCAGCCCGTCCTCGAACAGATGTGGCTGACTGGCCTCCAGTTCATGGTTGGCCACCACGGCGAACACGACCACGCCGGCCGCGCGCCGGTTCAGGCCCTCTTCGTCGGTCTGGTCAGAAGGCCGCCCGTCGGACATGGCGATCGTCGAGGTGTCCTTGCTCAGGCGCAGGTCGGCGAGGCCGTTTCCGCTGCCGTTGGCCACGACCCTGATGGTCGCGTTCGGGCAACTCTGCTCGTAGGCGTTCTTGACCTGGGTGGCGACCGGTGCGAAAGCGGTGGACCCCTTGATGCTGAGGCTTCCGTGCGTACAGGTGGCCTCCGGGCTGAGCGCGCGGTTGGCCAGCCAGACTCCACCGGAGATACCGATCAGGAGGGCCATCACGGTCCCCGCCGCGGTGAACTGGTACAGGCGGGAGCGCTTGGCCCGCTGGACGATCCGGCCACCGCGTATGATCCCGCCCGATCTGACGCCGCTGCCGGAACCGACGAGGAGGATCAGGAGCTTGAAGCCGTCCTGCCGGTTGAGCGGCAGGGCGGGCAGCACGATCCGTGAGGCGTCGTCGGGCGGAAGTGTGTCGGTGCTGCGCTCGATGAGATTGTGCAGGTCGTCGGAGTCACGCACTTTGAAGTGCACCACTTCCCGCCCGGGAAAGGTGAAGCGCAGCGGGACGGCGACATGGCTTTCGTCGATGTCCTGGCCGCCGGAGTTCAGTACGTCGAGTACGACGAGACTGCCGTCCTCGATCTCCCTGCCCTGCGAGTGGATCTCCCACATGTTGAGGTCGTTCGGGGGTGCCGGGCCCCGGTTGATCGGCTCGTCGAACAGGACGCTCCAGCCGATCTGGCGGCGCCGCCGGACCGCGGTGACCAACAGGCCTATCGCGCCGGTGATCAACGCACATGTCAGTGTGGTGAGCGCGCCACGGCTGTCGATCATCGAGTTGAGATCGCTCAGTATCCCCGACGCATGCGTGATGGAGCTCATGGCTTCCCCCCGGCCTGGACCCGACTCACGTGTGAGGACGCATTGTTGAGGCCGCGTGGGATCGACACACAAAGAGGATGTGAACAACGCGCCAACGGGGCGCCATCAACGACCGACGACGCCTCGCCCACGCGGCGCGCTGTCCCGCACGCGCGGGCGAGGTGGAGCCCGGGACCGGTGAGTTCGTGACCGGACCGGTCAGCCGCGGTAGCGGTCCGCCAGAGCGGCGAACGCGGCCTTGGGCTCCCACGGCATGTCCGGATAGGTGGTACCGGGTCGGTCTTCGAGGACTTTGACCACGCCATAGCTGGCCATGTCGAAGTCTTCGCGAGGGGTGCCGCCGCGGTGCGGCAGGTCGTAGCGGGCGAAGGTGTTCACGAACGCGGTGTCGACGCCCTCGTCCTCGAAGATGTCCAGCACTTCGCACAGATACGTGGCCTGCTCCTCCTCGTCGCGGATGTAGTCCCCGTCCAGACGGACCGGTCTGCCGTCGTCACCCCATTCGACGATCCCGTCGCCGCGGCCTCCCTTGTCGGCCGAGCCGCGATGGCTGGTGCAGCCGAACTCGGTGATCGCGACGGGCTTTCCCTGGGCCTTCCCCTGCGCGACGAAGGCACGGATGCTGTCGCGGAACCGGTCGGCCATCCCGGCCGAGCGATAGCCGGCGTCGGTCGATATGGCATCGAAGGGAGTCCAGTCGACGCCCTCGAACGGCAGCGAGGCGTAGCTGACGCTTCCCCCGAACCGCTCGCGGACCGTACGGACGGCCGTGTCCAGGAAGTCGTTGATACGGGTGGGGAGTTCGGCCATCAGCTCACGCGGACGACCCGGGGCGGTGAGCACGGCGGCTCTGTCCAGGAACGTATCGCCGGGCAGGAAGCCGACGGTGAACAGGCTCAGTTCGGAACCGGTCAGGAACACGACCTCGGCGCCCCGCCCACGCAGTCGCTCGGCTCGCTCGGCGCAGTCGGCGAGGAAGGCGAGCTGTTCGTCGACCGTGAGGTCGCAGGTGAACGGGGAGAACCACACCGCCAGTCCGGCGTCGGCTGCGTGGCCGGCGGCGATCTCCAGCCTTTCGGCATCACCTCCGGTGACACGCACCGCGGTGCAGTGCAAGTCGTCGCGGATCACGCGCATTTCGCGCTCCACGGTCTCAGGGTCGAAGGGTTCGCGGGTGCTCACTCCCGCGTTGACGAAGCCGGTGTCGTATGTGATGCCGTTACCTCGCATGTGCCATGCCCTTTCGCGTCGCCGGGTCCCGGTGCCGTTCGGCGCTGTAGGTCCTGTTCGGTGGTGGTCGGTACCGGTCGGTACTGCTCGGTACTGGTCGTGCTTCAGCGCGCGGGCCGACACCGGAAGGATCAACCCGGAATAGGGTACTCAACGTACCCTATAAGGCGAGCAGGGTTCGCACGTCACAGCGCCCGCCCGGTACGGTCGGCACTCATGACGGGAGATCACACGGCCGACAGCCCGGCCGAGCGGCCACGCTCCGCTCCGACGAGGCGGCGTGGAGCCGAGCTGGAACGCGCGATCCTCCGGGCCGCGGCCGACGAACTCGTCGAGTCCGGCTATCCCGGACTCACCATGGACAAGGTCGCCAAGCGCGCCGGCACCAACAAGAACGCGATCTACCGCCGCTGGCCACATCGCGCCGCGCTCGGTATCGCCGCGTACCGGGAACTGACCACCACCGAGGTACAACTCCCCGACACCGGAGAGCTGCGGGGCGACGCGCTGGAACTGCTGCGGCGCGCCAATCGCACCTGGAACTCACCGTACGGCGAGATCCTCCGCGGTCTGCTGTCGAGCGTCGGCGACGACCCCGAGCTGCTGGCGCGGCTGCGCGAGCGCTCCGGCGACGCGGGAAGCGGCATGTGGCTGACCGTCCTGGGCCGCGCCGTGGCCCGCGGGGAGGCCCCACCCGAATGCCTCGACCCGAGGGTCGCCACGGTGGCCGTCGTGCTTCTGCGCAATGAATACGTGGTCCGGGGCGTTCCCGCCGCGCCCGATGACGTCCTCGTCGACATCATCGACGAGGTATACCTGCCGCTGATCCGCGGACGCGGCCGACCCGACACCGAGCCGACCGCCGACCACTGATCGCCGACCGCTGATCGCTGATCGAGTCCGGAAGGTGTGGTCCGCGGCGATGACCGCGTCGGACAGTTGCCCAACAGCGTCGGAGTGGACTTTCTTGATGGCCTCGATCAGATCGTCGAGCCGGACCGGATGCGCCACGCGGACAGGATTCGTCATGCGCCAGCCTCAGGTTGACACGCAGGTACCGTCAACCCAAGGTTGACATGCCGACTGAGCCGTCCTCGTACCGCACCCGCCACCGTCAATCGTCGCGCTTGTCCAGCCTCATGAGCAGGAGGGCGATGTCGTCGCCGCCCCGGGAGGACTGCCGGGTCTGCCCGGCATCCCGGACAAGGGACTTCGCCAGCGCGTCCAGCGGGCCCGGGTCCGCTTCCGCCAGCCGGGCGGCGAGTTCGGCGATGGTCGTGTCCAGATCGGTGCCGGGCACTTCGACGAGACCGTCGGTGTAGAGGGCGAGCACGGCGCCGGGGGGCAGCGGGACATCGGCGGTCCGGTACTCGGCCTCCGGCTCGATACCGAGGAGCAGCCCGGTCGGTATGTCCAGGATCTCCGTACGGCCGCCGGGGCCGCACAGCACGGGGGGCAGGTGGCCGGCGGCCGCGAGACGTGCCCGGTGGTGCAGCAGGTCGAGGTGGACGTAGAGACAGCTCGTGAAGAGACTGGAACTCAGGTCGATCAGCAGCCGGTTGGTGCGCGCGAGCACCTCGTCCGGAGGGGCCCCCGCGGTGGCGTGGGTGTGGACGGCGGTACGGACCTGCCCCATGAGCGCGGCGGCATTCACATTGTGGCCCTGTACATCACCGATGACGGCGGCGGCCGAGGTGTCGTCGAGGCGGATGAGGTCGTAGAAGTCGCCGCCTATGTCCATGCCACGGGTCGCCGGGAGATAGCGGGCCGCGACCTCCAGACCGGGGACACGCGGCAGGTCGTGCGGCAGCAGAGCGGCCTGGAGGCCCCGCGCGACCTGGTTCTCGGTGTCGTAGAGACGGGCCCGCTCCAGCGCCTGCGCGATCACTCCCGCCAGCGAGGTGAGACCGGCGCGCTCGTCCGGTGAGAAGGGGTGCGGCTGGTCGTAGCCCAGGACGCAGCAGCCGATCGTACGTCCGGACGCGAACAGCGGCAGATAGGCGAAAGCGGCCATGTCCGCGTACAGCTCGATGTGCGGATAGGTACGGCGGAGTTCCTCGGCGTTCGCGTGGAACGCGGGAACCCCGGTCTCGATGGCACGCACGCTGGCGGCCTTCGCGGTCAGAGGAAGGCCGTCGAAGCTGTCCGCGACTCCCGGCGGGAAGCCGCGGGCGCCGATGACCTGGAGTCTTCCCTCGTCGGCGGTGAGCACCGCCAGGCCCTGGACGTTGATGACGGGCATGATCTGATTGGTGACCGCCTCGGCCACGTCCTTGACCCCGACGGCCTCGGTGAGGGCCGAGGACAGATGAAGCAGATGGAAGAGGGCACCCGGGCGGGCCTGCGCCGTGGGCGGCGGGGTCAGGAAGGGCTCGCGGTCCTCGGTGGGTGCCTCGGTGGGCGTGATACGTACGCTGATGCCGGTGGCGTCGGGGTGGAGGGTGAAGGCCAGCCAGTGGTCGGAGGGCCGCAGGGCGATGAAGGACGTGGGGAGACGGCTGAACAGCGCCGCCAGATAGGAATTCTCGTAGATCGGGTCGTTCAGCCAGGGCAGGGCTTCCCAGGGCCGGGCTCCCAGCAGGTCGTTGCCACCCAGCAATTCGGCGGCCTTGCCGTTGAGGAACGTGATGTGGCCGTCGAGGTCCAGGGCGCACATACCTTCCGGGAAGCGCTCCGTGAGCTCGGCTCCGGGCTGTTCGTGCCGGGTGGGCGGTGGATCCACGGTGCGCAGCTCCGTGGGCCGCATCGGACGCCCCTCATCCGCGGCCAGCCGCAGGAGGCGGCTGATCCGGCGGCGCCCCTCGTCGATCGCCCGCGCTTCCCGGCGGGAGAGCCCGGGAGCGTGCGTACCGGGCCACAGCTGGAGCACGGCGCCCCAGCAGGTGGTCCCGGATGTCAGGGGCACGACGCTCATGGCGACCTGGTAGGGCAACGCGAGAGCCGTACGGGGAAAGCGGCGGGCCAGCTCCGAATGGCCGGCCACCCACACCGGTCGGCGCTCGCGCGCCACCTCGGCCACCGGGACCGGCGCGGCCAGTGCCACCCGGGACCATGGCGCGGCCACCTTCCTGGACACCCCGGTCACCGCGACCATGCGCAGTACCTCGTCCTCCGGCACCAGCAGATACACGGCGCCGATGTGCGCGCCGGTGGCCCGTACCAACTCCGCCAGGGCGTCATCCACCTCTGCCGCGGTGCACATTCCGTACTCCCCCACGCCTACGCCGTCCCGCGTGACACGCGAGGGACGGAAGGAAGGGAGCGCCGTCGTCGGCGGATGCGCTGTGCGGCGGCCGTACGGTCGCGCCGGGCCCCCGGCGCCCCCGGTGCCCTCGGTTCCGAGCGCGATCGCGACCACGATTCCGACGGCGATTCCGACCGTGTGCGGGACGATGTGCGGCGCCGCGGGCCACCGTCCGTTTTCCCCAGGGGGACAGCGGTCCGGCCAGATCGAACATCGCACATATGTGGACGATAGCCCCCGAATGGAGTAGTGACATCTGGGCGTCCGAACAGGACCTCGTCAGCGGCGGCCGACGACGTCTCCCCCTGCGGGGCGGCCGTCACACAGGGGCACTTCCACCGTGTGGACGGGGCGATCGCTCATGGCGGTACTCCCCTACTCGGGAGCCGAAGATCGTTTTACCTGCCTGTCGGTCCTTCCTCCCGTCCGTCGGTCCGTCCGGTCGTCCGTCAACTGAGCTTGGTGCCGTATACGTGGTCGACCGTCAGCGTGATCAGCACTCTCCGGTCGGACACCATGACCGACCGGTACTCGTCCCAGTCCGGGTGCTCGCCGGCGGCGGCGCGGTAGTAGTCCACCAGCGCCTCGGCCTCGGGACCGTGCGGGTCGGTTCCCGGCCCGGTGAGTGTGACCGTGCCCTCGGCGGTGGCCCATGCCCGGCCGTCCGGGCTGGTCACCTCCAGCGCGGCTCGCGGGTCCCGGCGCAGGTTGGCGATCTTGGCGGTCCCTTCGGTCGTCGACACCCGGATGACGCCGGCGGTCCGGTCGTATGCCGGCGTGACGGGAGAGAGCTGGGGACGGCCGTCGGACTTGATCGTCGCGAGCACGCCGAGTCGACTCCGCGCGAGCAGCGCGTGCGGGTCGAAGAGTGTGTCTGCCATGACGACCCCAACCCGTAACCGGATGCCGCCTATTCCTGGTCTTCGGATCGGCGGTCCGGGGTCTTCGGATCCGAGGGGGGTGAGGCCGACTGCGGAGGTTGACGACGCCTCGCGCCGTACCCCTACCGTCCGGGTGTACCCCTACCGTCTGGAGAGAGGCAGCCGGACGGCCGGAGGAAGCGGCGCCGGGACGGGGTGCGCCTGGAACGACTGGATCATCAGGGCCGCGAAGCGGCGCGACGCCGCCACCCGCATCTCGGGTGACTCGGCGCGGATGCCTTCGTTCGCCATCAGCGCCAGGCTGATGTCCTCCAGTACGAAATCCCCCCGCAAGGGACCCGCCTCCTTCGCGCGCCGTACCAGTTCGAGCAGCAGACGCAGGGTGCGATCGCGGTCCGCGGCGAAGTCGACCGCCTGGGGGAGCTGCGAGGTGAAGGCACGGGCGAAGCCCCGGTCGAGGGCGTGCACCTCCATGAGCCGCTCGATCACCAGGCGGAACCCGCTCCACGGGTCGTCCGCCGCCAGGCCCTCCTCCACGATCGCCGAGCACGAGGCCATCTGCTCGGCAAAGGCCTCGGTCAGCAGCGCTTCCTTGGTCTGGAAGTGCCGGTAGACGGTCGCGACACCGACCTCGGCGCGCCGGGCGATCTCCCGGATCGGCACATCGAGACCCTCGGCGGCGAAGGCCGCGCGAGCGACCACGAGGATGCGCTCGCGATTGTCGCGGGCGTCCGAGCGGAGCTTCGTTATCACTTGGGCCGTCACCTCTCTCACTTTAGCCAAACGGACGGGGTGCTCCGTTACGGTCCGGGCATGAGAGCGATTCAGTTCAGTGAGTACGGCCCGCCCAGCGTTGTGCATGTCGCCGAGGTGGCGGCGCCGCACGCGGGACCGGGCGAGATCCGCGTCGCCGTACGGGCCTCCGGGATCTCCCCCGGGGAGATACGCATCCGCTCCGGGGAAATGCGTGAGGTGGTGCCCCTGACGTTCCCGTACCGGACCGGATTCGACGCCGCGGGCGTGGTGGACGAGGTCGGCGACGGCGTCACGGGCGTGAGCGTCGGCGACGAGGTGTTCGGCATGACCGACTCGGCCGCGCGCGGTGCCAACGCCGACTTCGCGGTGCTGGCCGCCTGGGCGCCCAGACCGGCCGCGTGGAGCTGGGAGGAGGCGGGCGGCGCCGCGGGCAGCGCCGAGACGGCCACCCGGGTCCTCGACCGGCTCGCGGTCGGCGCCGGACACACCGTGCTCGTACAAGGCGCGGCCGGTGGGGTGGGCACGGTCGCCGTCCAGCTCGCGGTCGCCCGCGGTGCCACCGTCATCGGTACGGCGAGCGAGCGCAACCACGACTTCCTGCGTTCCCTCGGCGCGGTGCCGACGACGTACGGAACGGGGCTCGCCGAACGGATCCGCGCGCTGGCACCGGACGGAGTGGACGCGGTGTTCGACTGCGCAGGAGGTGCGCTGCCGGACCTCGTCGCCATCGCCGGTGACACCGCGCGCGTGGTGACGATCGCCGATGTCACCGCTGCGGCCCACGGCGTACACATGTCGCACGGAGTGCCGTCCGACGACACCGGCACGACCGTGGGAGCCTCCGCCGACCCGCTGGCGTTGCACGGCCTCGCGATCGCGGTCACGCTCGCCGGCGAGGGCCGGCTGCGGGTGCCGGTCGCGGCCGCGTTCCCGCTCACCGAGGCCGTGGCGGCGCACGAACTGAGCGAAAGCCGCCACGCCCGCGGAAAGATCGTGCTGGTCAACTGATCGGACGCCTGCGGCCGGTCGTGACGACGGGCGCCCGGGGCCGGTCATTCGGACGCCCGGGGCCGGTCCGCGGGCCCGACATCACCGGACCGCGGGCCCTGTACCCGTACCGCACTCGTACCCGTACCGCGAACGCTACGGCCCACCGCTACGGCCTGGCAGTGCGGACGGGCGGCTCCGCGACGCGCGGGTCAGCCGTGCCGGCCCGACGCGCGGGTCAGCCGCGCGGGTCAGCCGTGCCGGTCCGACGCGCGGGTCAGCCGCGCCGGTCCGACCGCGCGGGTGCCTCAGCGCGCTCGGGCAAGCGCGCCGCCGGGGCATACACGCCGCTGAGGCGTACGCGGAGGCATACGCGCCACGCCGTCACGCCTTCGCGGTCCCCTTCTTGGCCGCTCCCCTCGCGCCGCCTCCGCTCCGCCGGGCCGCCGTCGACGTCGCGGCGCCCTTCCGGGGCTCCTCGGCGCCGTTCCCGGTGTGCCCCTTGCCGTCGCCCTCGCCGCGACGGCCGCCGCGGGCGACCACGGCCGCGGCCCCTATGGCCACCGCGACCGGCCAGTCGACCGCCCCGAGAATCGCGAGCGCCCCCAGGCCGCCGTAGAAGACGAGCCGCTTGGGCGGAGGCATCGGCGGCGACAGCTTCGCGCCCGCGGCGCGGGCGTTGGCGGTGATGTCACCCGCCGTGAGGTACGGGATGGGCAGATCCGCGTGGAGGGTGTGCATCCGAAGGCCGCCGTCATGCCCGTTCTCGGACGTCCGCTCCGCTCCGTCGCTCCCGTGTCCGTCTGTGTGCCGTGTCCTGGTGGCGTCTGCCATGTGGATCGCCTCCTTGATTTTTTGTCCCTTTTATACTACTTTTTGACCCTCCTGCCTGCCGTGCGGGCCGTCTGCCGACGGTCGGCGGCACGGCGTTTTTCTGTGCCGACCGCCCCGCCTCGGGCGTCCGGGCCGATCAGCTGAAGATGGACGGTGAGCTGTGGGAATCCCCGGACTCGGCAAACTCGGAGCGGTCGCGCGACCCGCCATGGGACTGCTGGACTCACTGGTCGAACCCCTGGTGTCCCGTGTGACCTCCTGCGCACACGCACGCGTACGGATGTTCGACGGTGGGCGCGCTCATCTGGCGGTGCGCGGACTGCGGGGCTCGAAGGGCCCCAAGGTCGCCGAGGACCTGGAGCGACTCCTGACCGAGATGCCCGGTGTGCGATGGGCCGCGGTGAACGCCGTCCTGCAGAGTGTGGTCGTCGCCCTGGAGGGTCCTACGGACGACGAGGCGACCGTACGCGGGCTGCTCGAAATCGTCGAAGGCGTCGAAGAGGCATACGACACGGCCCATGGACCGATGCCGCTCCACCCGGCCTCCGCCGAACCGGCCGGCCGCGCCGTCTGGGCCATGGCGACCCAGGCCGCGGCGCTGCCGCTGGCGGTCGTCGGCCGCCTGACGCAAAGCTCTCCCCTGCCGCTGGAGCTGGCCTCGCTGGTCACCATCGTCGAGACGCAGCCGCGTCTGCGCCGTGTGGTCGCGCAGGTGGTGGGAGACCGGAACACCGCGGTGGTACTCGCCACGTTGAACGCGGCCGCCCAGGGGAGCGCGGGCGGATTCCTCGGTCTCGCGGTCGACGGCGTACGGCATGCCCTGAGTACGGCGGAACTCAAAGCCCAACGCGCCGCCTGGACCGGCGCGGAGCCGGACCTCACCGGTACGCCCCAGCTGGCGCGGGCGGAGCTCCGCTGCCCCGCGCCGCGTCCCGTTCCGCTGCGGCCGGGCCCCGTCGAACGGTACGCCGACACCGCCGCCGTCATCGCGGGCCTGACCTTCGCCGGGGCGCTGGCGGTGACCAGGCGTACGAGCAGCGCGGCGGGTGCCTCGCTCGCGGCCATCCCCAAGGCTCCCGGGCTGGCCCGGGAGGGCTTCGCCTGCGCTCTCGGCCGCGCCCTCGCCCACAGGGGCACCGTGGTCCATGACCCGGAGGCCCTGCGCCGGCTCGACCGTGTCCGCACCGTCGTCCTCGACACCGCCGCCCTGACCACCGGCGCCCATGTACTCGCCGATCTCATCCCGCTCGACGGGGCGTCCGCCGGGGATCTCGCCGCCACGGCCCACCGGCTCTTCCAGCCGCGCCACCCCGAACGCCTCAGCCGGAGCGGAGGCGAAAGTGACGGAGACTGCGAGAGCGAGAGTGACGGCGAGGGCGGGACCCAGGGCGGGACTCAGGGCGCGGGCGCGAACCAGGAACGGAGCGGCCGGGAGTCCGGCACGGATCAGGAGCGGAACGGCGGCGGACGCCCCACGGGGTCTCCCGCGTCTCCCGCGTCTCCCGCACGGGCGAAGGACACGGAGTGGTCCCTCGGCCCGCTGGACCGGCTCGCCCTGCGCGGCCGGACCGGAGTCCGGGCACGGGAGCGTCTGGAGCGTGAGGGCGCCGCGTATGTACTGGGTCTGGCGCGGGGCGACCGGCTGATGGCGGTGGTCAGTGTCGTCCCGGAGGTCCATGAAGCCGCCGAGAGACTGGTGGGCGCCGCGCGGCGGGCCGGACTGCGGGTGCTGGCGACGACCGGTGGCACGCCGACCGTCGTTCCGGGGGCCGACGGCACCGTACCCGGCGGCGAGAGACTGGCCGCGTCCGTGCGCGAACAGCAGGCCGACGGCACCGGAGTCCTCGTGGTGTCCCGGGACCGCGAGACCCTGGACGCCGCGGACGTCGGCATCGGGATCGCCGGGGCCGAGGGACGGCCGGCCTGGGGCGCCCATCTCTACGCCGCGGACCCCGGCGAAGCCGTGGTCGTGGTCGAGGCGTGCGGTGTCGCCCGCCGGGTCGCCCGCCGTGGGGTGTGGCTGGCCAAGGGCGCCTCGGGACTCGGCAGCACGATGACACTGGCCGGGCAGGCCGGACAGCCCGGGACGCTCAGTCTGGCGGCCGTCAACTGGTCCGCGGCGCTCGGCATGGCCTACGGCACGTGGTCCGCGGTCGAACTCCTGCGCCGCCCACCGGACCACGGGGCGTCCCGGCAGCCCTGGCACTCGATGCCGCCGGAGACCGTACTGGCCAGAACGACGAGCCACGAGAACGGTCTGACCGAGCGTCAGGCGCTCGACCGTGCCGAACGGTCCGGCGAGCACGTGCCGAGGACCACCTCGCTCCCCCGTGCCGTCATCACCGAACTGGCCAACCCGCTCACCCCCGTTCTGGTGGGCGGCGCCGCCCTCTCCGCGGCGGTCGGCGGTGTTCTCGACGCGGTCATCGTCCTCGCCGTCACCGGACTGTCCGGTCTCATCGGCGGCACCCAGCGCCATATCACCGACAGGGCGGTGCGCCGGCTGCACCAGCGGTCCGCGGTACGGGCCCGTGCGGTACGGGACGGCGAGGAGCACGAGGTGGCCGCCGAGGAACTGGTCGTGGGAGACATCGTCGTCCTCGGCTCCGGTGATGTCGTGCCCGCCGACTGCCGGCTGCTGGACAGTCATGGGCTGGAGGCCGACGAGTCGGCGCTGACCGGCGAGTCGCTGCCGGTCGGCAAGGCGGTCGATCCGGTGCTCGCCGCCGATGTGGCGGACCGTACGTCCATGCTGTACGAGGGCACCACCGTGGCGGCCGGACGCGCCCGTGCCGTCGTCGTGGCGACCGGCGGGGCCACCGAGGCCGGGCGCGGCGCCACCGCGGGCCGGGGCGCCCGGCCCGCGGTGGGTGTCGAACACCGGCTCGCGCGGATCACCAGGACCACCCTGCCCCTGGCGCTCGGCTCGGCGGGCGCGGTGATGGCCGCGGGGCTGCTGCGCGGCCGGCCCGCCCGCGAGACCGTGGGCGCGGGTGTCGGCCTCGCCGTGGCGAGTGTGCCCGAAGGGCTGCCGTTCCTGGTCTCCGCCGCTCAACTCGCCGCCGCCCGGCGGCTCTCCACGCTGGGCGTGCTGGTGCGTGATCCGCGCACCATCGAGGCCGCGGGCCGCGCCGACGTGCTGTGCTTCGACAAGACCGGCACCCTCACCCACGGACGGATCGAACTCGCCCTGGTGGTCGCGCGGGGTGACGGCGGCGAGGGAGGCGCGGACGGCGAGGACGTGGGCCGGCCGCCGGACCGTCTCGACACCCGTCAACAGGCCGTACTGGCAGCCGCGTTACGAGCCACCCCGCGCCCGCGCGACAACCGCAAGCTGGAGCACTTCACCGATCGCGCCGTGATGTCCGGTGCCGAACTGGCCGGTCTCACCCGTACCGACGGGGCACCCGGCTGGCAACGCACCGCGGGCCTGCCGTTCGAGCCCAGCCGTGGCTTCCACGCCACGCAGGCCCAGAGCGGCGGGCGCCGGCTGCTGTCGGTCAAGGGCGCCCCGGAGCGGGTGATCGAGCTCTGCGCCATGGACCGCGAGGCGAAGGACGCGCTCCTCATCCGCAGCGAGAAGCTGGCCGCCGAGGGCCACCGGGTACTGGCGGTCGCGGAGTCGTCCGACGAAGGCGGTGACCCGCTCACCGACGCCTCCGTGAACGGCCTCGGCTTCCTCGGTTTCCTCCTCCTCAGCGACAAGGTCCGCGGCGGTGCGGCGCGTTCGGTGCGGCAGCTCGCCGAAGCGGGCGTGCACATCGTGATGATCACCGGGGACCATCCGCAGACCGCCGAGTCGATCGCCCGTGAACTCGATGTCGTCGACGGCCGGAGGGTCGTCACCGGGGCGGACCTGGACGCCCTGGACGACGAGGCGCTGGACGCGCTGCTGCCGCAGGTGGGCGTCGTCGCCCGGGGCACCCCCACCCACAAGGTGCGGGTCGTCAAGGCGTTCCAGCGGCTCGGCCGTACGGTCGCGATGACCGGCGACGGCGCCAACGACGCGCCCGCCATCCGGCTCGCCGATGTCGGTATCGCCCTCGGCGCCCGTGCCACCCCGGCCGCCCGAGCCGCGGCGGACCTGGTCGTCACGGACGACCGGCTGGAGACCATCCTGGCCGCGCTGGTCGAGGGCCGCGCGATGTGGGCGTCCGTACGGCAGGCGCTGGCCATCCTCCTGGGCGGCAATCTCGGCGAGATCGGCTTCACGGTCCTCGGCGCCACCGTCGGCGGGGCCTCGCCCCTGACAGCCCGTCAACTCCTGTTGGTCAACCTCTTCACGGACCTCGCGCCCGCCATCGCCGTCGCTCTGCGTCCGCCCGGGGAGGACACCAAGGAGCGTCTCCTCCGCGAGGGTCCGGAATCGTCGCTCGGCACCGCCCTGACCGACGAGATCACCGTACGGGCGATGGCCACCGCGCTCGGAGCCACGGCCGCGTGGATCGCGGCCCGTGCCACGGGGCGTCCCG
The DNA here is from genome assembly GCF_053608565.1 of Streptomyces sp. NPDC055025. Lineage (NCBI taxonomy): Bacteria > Bacillati > Actinomycetota > Actinomycetes > Kitasatosporales > Streptomycetaceae > Streptomyces > Streptomyces sp. NPDC055025. The sequence goes on along the minus strand of NZ_JBSGVS010000005.1, from coordinate 170,162 downwards.
CCCGCGCCCGGACGGTCGCGCTGGCCGCTCTTGTCGCGACCCAGCTCGGCCAGACCCTTCTGATCGGCTGGCGCAGCCCCGCCGTCCTGGCCGCCGTCGCCGGCTCCATGGCGGGGCTGGCCGCGGTCATCCAGACCCCCGGGGTCAGCCACTTCTTCGGCAGCACCCCGCTCGGTCCGGTCGGCTGGACGATCGCGCTCGGCGCCGCGACGGCGGGCACGGTGGCCGCCGTCTTCCTCCCTCCGGTGGCATGCCACGCCCGGACGGCCCTGGACACGTTCCGGGCCGGGCCGCTCGAACCGGTGCTGGCCGCGCTGAGGGACGCCGAGCACCGGGGAGAGCTGATCGCCCTCGGGCGGCGGCCGAACGGCAAGCCCGAGGCCGGCGGGCCGGCCGCCCGCACCAGTACCCACGACGACACGGGAGGACCATCCACCGGCCCGAAGGACCCGACGCCCGCCCTGCCCCCCGAGACGCCCCTGAGCCCGGCACCGGCCTGACCCGCTCGCCCGCACACACCGGCCGCACGCACCGACCTCACGCGCCGGCCCCCCGATCCATCCGCTCAGAGGTCGACGAGGACCTCGGTGGCGGGCGTGGCACAGCAGATCAGGACGCTGCCGGGCTCGGGCGGTTCGAGCGGCGGGGCGGTGTAGTCGATGTCACCGGAGACGAGAGGGGTGACGCAGGTGTGGCAGACGCCGGTGCGGCAGGACCACCGGGTGGGGATGTCGCATGCCTCGGCGAGTTCGAGCAGGGAGTTGCAGGCCGGTGACCAGGGCACGGAGATGCCGCTGCGGGTGAAGGTGACGAGAGGCCCGGAGCCGGGCGGACCAGGGGGCTGGTGCGGACGTGTGGCCGTCGCGGCCGCGATGCCGGGGGTGACGGGGGACCTCGCTCCGAACAGTTCGGTGTGGATGCCGTCGGGAGGGAGACCGAGCTCCCGCAGGGCCTTGCCGAGGTCGGTCATAAAGGATTCCGGCCCGCACAGATAGACGTCGGCGTCGGCCGGAATCCCCAGGGCGGCCAGGGACTCGGGGACCAAGTGCCCGTATGTGACACGTGTTTGCGGCTCGGCCCCGGCCCGGTCGGGCGGCGCGGTGTAGAAGATGTGCTGGTGGGCGTCGGGCAGTTGGGCCAGGAGACCGCGGGCTTCGACGGCGAAGGCGTGCTGTTCGCGGTCGCGCGCGGTGTGGATCCACCACACCGGCTGCGGGTCACGGTGAGAGGCCAGTCGGTGGAGCATGGCGAGCACAGGGGTGACACCGATGCCGGCGGAGAGCAGCACGACGGGGTTCTTCCCCTCCACGAGCACGAAGTCCCCTCGGGGGCTCGCGACATCCAGCAGCGTCCCCGGGCGCACCTCGGTGTGGAGGTAGGTGCTCACCAGGCCGTGGGCCTCACGCTTGACGCTGATGCGGTAGCTGTCCGTTCCTGGCGCGGAGGACAGTGAGTAGCTGCGCACCGGAGCGGGCGAAGGGCCGTCGGTGACACGGATCGCCAGATACTGGCCCGGTTGGGCCGCGGGCAGTGGCCGCCCGTCGGTGGGTTCGAGATGGAACGAGGAAACGGCGGGGGTCTCGGGGACGATACGGGCGACGCTCATCGGTTTGAACCCGGGCCATCCGGCGGTCTCCTTGTCGGGCCGCGCCGGGGCCGCTGGGTGGTCGCCGGCTTCCACCAGCTCGTGGAAGGACTGCCGCCAGCCGGGGCTCAGGGCCGGGATGGACAGTGCGGTGCGCAGCTTCGCCGGGTCGCGGCCGGGCAGGTAGAGCAGGGCGTCGGTGTCGGCGACGCTGAGCGCCCCAGGACCGGTCCGGGTACGGATAATCTCGTCACCGGCCCGCACCCGGCCTTCGGTGATGACACGGAGATAGAAGCCGGGGCGGTGGTGGGCGACGAGCAGGGAGGCCATGGCAGGCAGGCCCAGGCGCATCCCGACCCGGTAGCAGGTGACACGCGGCTGGGTCACTTCGAACTCGGCCTCGCCCATCCGGTAGCGGTCACCGATGCACACCTCGTCGTCGGGGAGCCCGTCGACGGTGAAATTCTCGCCGAAGTGGCCGAACCGCAAGTCGTCACGTTCGAGGTGCTCACGCCAGTACCGGTAGGACTCCAGTTGGTACACGAGCACGGCCCGGTTCTCTCCGCCGTGTCCTGCCAGATCACCCTGTCCGTCGCCGTCGATGTTCAGCCGCCGCACCATCCGGGGGCCTTGGACGGGCTCCTTCCATGCACCCGTGTGGACGGTCCTGCCCTGCCAGGAAACGTCCCTTGGCATACCGACATTCACCGAAAGTAGCGTCGCCATCGCGCGTCTCCTGAGTGGACGGGGGCCGGAAACCAGCCGCTCATCGTGCCCGGAGCGGTCCACCTGGAATTCGAGGGTAGTCCTCCGCCCTGCCTCCGGCGTTCCCGATCATGAACGTCCGTACACCGGACGGGTCCGTGCACCGGACGCACGCCTGACCCATTTCCCGCGCGCCGATGTGCGGACGGACGCCCTGACACCGAGCGACAGGATCACCCGGCACAAGGATTACCTGGCACAAGGAGGCGGCGGCCGGCTCACCGGCGTGAGTCCCGGGGTGCCCGGAACACACGGGCGGACAGGGCCGCGAAGAGGGCCGCGGACAGGGCCTATGTCCACCAGGCCGGAGCGGCGGCGCTCACGGCTTCGACCAGTTCGTCGCGGCTGACGCCGTCGTCCGACAGCCAGGCCCTGAGCGCACCGGCGAAGCCGTGCGCGAGGAACTGCGCCACGATCCGGTGGCTGACCCCCTCGGGCGGAGCGTGGCCCGAGGTGCGCATGAAGGCGAGGCCGTAGTCGGTGAAGTGCTCGGTCAACGCGTCGTAGACACCGTGGTCCGCGGAATCGTGCCGCGCGTGGCGGTAGATCTCGCGATAGCGCTCGACGTGGTCGACGATGTCCCCGGTGGCCAGACGCAGATTGACATCGGGGGGCACCGTGCCCGCCGACCGTCGTTCCTCGTCCTCGGCGCGTCTGGCCCGCAGGTCCGCGCGGAGCACCCGGGTGAGGACATCCAGCGGCGTCGCGTAGCGGTTGTAGAACGTGGCGCGGCTGACACCCGCCGCCTCGGCCAGCTCCGAGACGCTGATCCGGGAAATGGGCCGGGTGGACGCGAGTGTGATCACGGCTTCCTCCGTGGCGCGCTCTGTCCGGGTAATCCGTGGGTCCACCATGCGCGCGTCTCTCCTCCTGCGGTCAGCGGGGGTCATCGTGCCATGTCGGGCGCCGCGGACGGGGCGGTACGCGTACAGTATTGGACACCTGTCAAATAGTTGCCGGCGGACCGCTCGGCCACGGGCCGCCGCCTTTCGCTCCCCGAGGAGACGCCATGGGCATCCACACCGCCATATCCGAGCAAGAAGCCGCGGACCGCCTCGCCCTGCGCGAGCTCGTGGACGCGTACGCGCACCGCGCGGACAGCCGGGACGCCGAGGGCCAGATGGCGCTTTTCACGAAGGACACGCGCTTTGCCGTCCACATGGACAGCCGCTCCCCCGAACCGACGCAGGAACTGCACGGCCGCGACGCGCTCGCGCCGGTCTTCGAGAATCTGAACACCTACGAGACCACGACTCACTTCAACGGGCAGTCCACAGTGACCGTCGACGGCGACAGCGCCACCGGCGAGACCTACTGCCTGGCGCATCACATCTGGGAAGTGGAGGGGCGGCGCACCCTGATGACCGCCTCCATCCGCTACCTCGACACCTTCGTCAAGGCCGACGGCCAGTGGCTCTTCGCCGAACGGAAGCTGATGGTCGACTGGACCGAGACCAGGCCCTCCACGCCGTGACGGGCCCTTCACGCCGATACGGGCCGTCGACGCCGTGACGGGCCGTCGGGAACGCCGCCGCGGCCGGCGCGACGAGCAGTCCCAGTCGCACAGATATCAGTTGTACAGATAAAACTGTACAACTCAAGCTGCGGGTTCTAGTCTGGAACGTGTGAATGAGAGCCCGCGTGAATGAGAGCCCGCGCCTGTCGCCCTCGGCGGTTCAGGCTTCGCGAGAGGTCCGTACGGTCATCAGCCGTCTGCGGCGCCGCATCCTGAACGCCGCCGAAGCCGAGGACATCACCCTTGGGCAGGAGTCCGTTCTGGCCCGTCTGTCCGGCGAGCAGGGCGTCACGGCCAGTGAACTCGCTTCTGCCGAGGGAGTGCGCCACCAGTCGATGACGGCGACGGTCGCGTCGCTGACCGCCTTGGGGCTGGTGGAACGGCGGCCCGACCCCGATGACGGGCGCCGTCTGCTGATCGCGCTGACCGCCGAGGGGCACCGGCGGGTGGAGGAGGGGCGGCAGGCCAGGCAGGAATGGCTTGCCGGTGAGTTGCAGGAGAAGTGCACGGAAGAGGAACGGCGGGCCGTGATCGCCGCCATGGCGGTACTGGAGCGCCTCACCCGTGACTGATCGGAGCACAGAGGCGCGAGGCGGGACGGCGACGGCGGGCTTCGACCGGCGGCTGCTGCCGCCGATGATGCTGGGCTCGGTCCTGAACCCGATCAACTCGACGATCATCGCCGTCACGCTCGTACCCATCGGCGACGCGCTGGGTGCGCCGCCCTCGCAGACCGCGTGGCTGGTCTCGGCCCTCTATCTGGCCACTGCTCTCGGGCAGCCCGTCATGGGCCGGCTCATCGACATCTTCGGGCCGCGCAGGCTGTTCCTCGTCAGCACGAGCCTGGTCGGGGTCGCCGGTGTCGTCGGCACCCTGGCGCCGGATCTGGGGGTGCTGATCGCCTCGCGGGTGCTGCTCGGGTTCGGCACCTGCGCCGGGTATCCCGCCGCGATGGCACTGCTGCGCGGCGAGGCCAGGCGCACCGGGCAGAACAGTCCCGGCGGGGTGCTGACCGCTCTGGCCGTCGCCAATCAGACCATCGCCGTGATCGGCCCTCTGCTGGGCGGTCTGCTTATCGGGCTGGGCGGCTGGCGCGCCACCTTCGCGCTGAATGTGCCGCTGGCCGTCGTGGCCGTGCTGCTGGGGCTGCTCCGGCTGCCCAAGGAGGCCGGTGCGGAGGTGTCCCCGCGGCGTGGGCGTCTCGCCGCCCGGCTCGACCTGCCCGGCATGGCGCTGTTCGCCGCGATGCTCGTCTCGCTCCTGCTGTTCCTGATGAACCCGCATCCGCGGGACTGGTACCTGCTGGTGACCGCCGCCGCAGCGAGCGCCGCGTTCGCGGCGCGGGAGCTACGGGCCCCCACCCCGTTCATCGACCTGCGGGTGCTGGGCGGCAACACCCCGCTGCTGGTCACCTACGGGCGCGCGCTGGTCGCCTACGTCGTCGCCTACTCCTTCCTCTACGGGTTCACCCAGTGGACGGAGGAGGGCTTCGGGCTCTCGCCCTTCCACGCCGGGCTGGTGCAGATCCCCATGTTCCTGGTGGCCATCGGGGTCTCGGTCGTCTCCGGGCGGCGCGAGGGCGTACGCGGCAAGCTGCTCGTCGGCGCTCTCGGGCAGATCGTCGCCTGTGCGGTGATGCTGAGGCTCACCGGGGGCAGTCCCGTGTGGACGCTGGTTCTCGTCGCCCTGATCTTCGGCGTCCCGCAGGGGCTGAACAACCTGGCCCTGCAGAACTCCGTCTACTTCCAGGCCGATCCCGAGCGCACCGCCTCCTCGGCCGGTCTGCTGCGCACCTTCGCCTACGTCGGCTCGATGGTCGCCTCCTCCGCGACGGCCGCCTCCTTCGGACAGCGCGCGGACACCGGCGGCCTGCACCACCTCGCCTGGATCATGCTCGGCGCCGGTGTGCTCTACCTTCTGCTGACCGTCTTCGACCGCGCTCTCGGCCGCACTCCCGACCACGCTCCCGGCCGCACTCCCGGCCACGCGACAGACGGGGACGCCCCGGCCGGCACTTCGTAGGCGCAGGGGCCGTTCAGAACAGCACGTCTAGAACTGGAGCGCCCGTTCTCGAACTTCGGACCGGGCGGGGTGACCGTGCCGCCGGGCACATTGAGCAGACGGTTCGGCGAACCGCTGCCGGGGTTGGAGACAACACCGCTGCCGGCCAGGGAGACCAGGCCCGAGGAGACCTGGGCCGGTGTGGCCGTCGGGTTGGCAGCCAGGTACAGCGCCGCGGCGCCCGCCACATGCGGGGTCGCCATCGACGTAGGCGAGTAACTGGAGGCGTTCAGGCCGTCGTTGCCGGCGCACTGGATCCGGCCCTCCCGCTGCTGGGGGGGGCCGCGCTCGCGGGGAGCGCGGAGACGGCGCCGGGCACGACGTCCACGCCGCCCATACGCTTCCCCGACGGCCCGGACCCGCACGCGGTCCGGTCGCCGAAGACGTATGCGTGATCGCCCGGCCCTCTTGTCCGTCGGTAGTACCTGCTTACCGGCGACCACACGGCCGATAACAGCCGGTAGCGCGATGATTTCGTAGAGTGCTCGATGTGCGCCGTTGACCACCCCGGTCACCGACCGTGACAGTGCCTGTGTGATCGACGACACTCTGTCCCCCGCACCTTCCCCCACACCTACAGGGCCCGCCGCCGCCGGTCCGCAAACCCAGGAGAGTCCGCTCCGGGTGGCCGTGGCGAGCTTCATCGGCAACACCATCGAGCTCTACGACTTCTTCATCTACGGCATGGCGGCGGCGCTGGTCCTGGACGACGTCTTCTTCCCCAACCTCTCCCCCCTCAACGCCACGCTCGCGTCGTTCTCCACGTACGCGGTCGCCTTTCTGGCTCGCCCGATCGGCTCAATCGTCTTCGGCCATTTCGGCGACCGCGTCGGCCGTAAATCCGTCCTGGTCGCCTCGCTGCTGCTCATGGGTCTGTCCACGGCGCTGGTGGGACTGCTCCCCGGCTACGCCACCCTGGGGTCCTGGGCACCTGTGCTGCTCGTCCTGCTCCGCTTCCTCCAGGGAATCGGGATCGGCGGCGAGTGGGGCGGCGCGGTGCTCCTCGCCGTGGAACACGCGCCCCGCGGGCGGCGCGGGCTGTACGCGGCGTTCCCCCAACTCGGCCCGCCCGTCGGCTTCTCCGCCGCCACCGGCGTCTTCTGGCTGATGTCCGCGTCGCTCGACGAGGCGGCCTTCGCGAGCTGGGGATGGCGCGTCCCGTTCCTGCTGTCCTTCCTGCTGGTCGCCGTCGGACTGGTCGTACGGCTGAAGATCAGCGAGACCCCGGTCTTCGCGCGGTCCGTGGCCGAACGGACGGCGAGCAGGGCGCCCTTGACGGAACTCGTCCGGTGCCATCCGCGCGAACTGCTGCTCGGCGCGGGCGCCATGGCCGTCGTCTACACGCTCTTCTACGCGTCGATGACCTACGGCCTGTCGTACACCACGGCATCCCTGGGCGTGCCGCGCAATACGATGCTGGCGCTGTCCCTGGTCGCCTGCCTCTTCCTCGCGACCGCCATCTGGCTCTCCGCCACCCGCTCCGACACGGACGGCCGGCGGAAACTGGTGCTGACGGGCTGCGGACTGGCCGCGGTCTGGGCCCTGCTGCTGTTCCCGCTGCTCACCACCGGGCGCCCGGTGGTGATGGCGGTGGCCATGGGCGGCGCGCTGTTCTGTGTGGGCGTGATCTCCGGCCCGATGGGCGCGTATCTGCCGGAGCTGTTCCCCGCCCGCGTCCGCTACTCGGGCGCGTCACTCGCGTACAACCTGGGCGGCGTCCTGGGCGGCGCGGTCTCCCCCCTGGTCGTGCCGCGCCTCCAGTCCGGCTTCGGCTCGGCGTCGGTGGGCTGGTACGTCTGCACGATGGCCGTGGTCTCGCTGCTGTGCGTGCGGGCGCTCCCGGAGACGAAGGAACGCGAACTCGTCTAGGCCCTGTCCGGTCCGCCCTGACCAGGCAGTTCAAGGTCCGTCCAAGGATCACCGAAGGTGAGCCGCCCATCGTGGTCAACCCAGGCACCGTACGCAGCTCGCACGAGGAGAGAAGATGGGCGTGCCGACAGTGGGAACGATGCCGATCGAACGGAAGTTCGCCATCGGTGTGGCGGCGCTGTGCGTCGGCAGCTGGGCGGCCGGTGCGCAGACGCGGTATCTCGGTACGCGCCGGCGGATGGCGGCGTTCTCCACGATGCCCCGCGCCGACGGCCGTGTGGTCGAGGTCGACCACCGGCGTCCGCCGGGCGCCGAATTCGGCGTGATCTTCTTCAACGGCCTCGGCCTTCCGCCCCCAAGGTCCTCTTCGACGCGCTCCAGGTCATCGTCAAGGCGGCCAACGAGTCGTCCGCGGACATGGGCCGTATCGTCGCCGGCCCCGGCTACTGAATCCTTCAGCACCATCTGACCAGCAGGATCCCGCACGAGCCGGGCGCCGACCACACCCAGTTCATGCTGTTGCGGGCGCACCCCGAGCGCGGGCGACAGCACGCGGTGGAGCCCCTGTTCGCCTCCGAGCACATCCCGCCGCGCTCCCCGCTGCCGACGGCCTCGTCCCCGGCAGCGACAGCGGCCGCGGCCGCAGCCACGATCACGAGCGGAACCCCCAGCCGAGCTCGCCGCTCTCGCGACGGGGATGCCGGCGGCGATCATCGCCGACTACGTGGACCGCGACAACTACTGACGTCCGGCTCCGGCGGCCGAGCCGAGTGACGCCGGACCCCCGTGGGCGGGACCGCGGGCGGCTGCCCCAGCCTCCCGCCGCGGGAGTGTCCCTTCCACAGAAACGGAGAACCCATGTCGATCGCGGATATCGGCTACGGCAGGCAGTTCGGCGGCTGGTACGACCGTATCTTCCAGAGCGGCGCCGTCACACGGGCCACCGTCGACGCCATGGCCGGGTTCCACCCTGACCCGGCCTGGGGCACGCTGGAGTTCGGCGTCGGAACCGGCCGGATCGCGCTGCCCCTGTCGCACCGCGTCGGCGCGGTCACCGGTGTGGACTCCTCGCGGGAGATGCTGGCCGTTCTGGAGACGAAGGCCGACGAGGGCGAGGTGACCGCCGAACTCGGCGACATCCGGACCTACCGCGGCGACCGGCGGTACGGTCTCGTCTACTGCGTCTGCTCCACGCTCTCGCTGATCCTCGACCCCGAGGGCCAGCGGGAGACCATCGCCCGCGCGGCCGAACATCTGCGGCCCGGCGGCAGACTGCTGATCGAGACCCACAACCGTCCCGGCATCGTGGCCCTGCACCAAGGTCTGGCGCGTACCACGATGTTCGTGCCCTACCCGGAGCCGGACACCGGTATCCAAATGCACGCCACGCTCCTAGGGGACAACCGGATCTGGCAGGTGTCGACCATCCTGTTCGAGGCGGACGGCACACACCGCATCGGCACCGAGACCGCGCGTCTGCTCACGCCCGACGAGGTCGATGTCTACGCCCGGGACTCCGGACTGCGGCCCGAGGGTCACTACAGCGACTGGCAGCGGACCGACTATGTTCCCGCGACCGGTCTGTTCGTCGCGTCCTACGTCAAGCCGGCATGAACCTCCGGGAGACGGTCCGCCGCCACCGGGTCCTGCTGATCTCCGGCATGACCATGGGCATGGCCGGCGCCGCGGCCAAGCTCGCCCGGCCGTGGATGCTGGCCCGGCTGATCGAAGCCGTGGCCCTGGACAGGCCGATCGTCCAGGCCCTGTCCGGCCGATCACGTTCATCGCGGTGTTGTTCCTCGCGGACGCGGCGCTGAGCACCGGACACGCCTACGCGATCGGCCGGGCGGGCCACTGCCCCAGGGCGGCAGTGTGCGTATCGCCGAGGCCCTGGCCGACGATCTGCGGGCGCACGGCGGTGTGTTGCACACCGGCCACCGGGTCACCCGTCTCGCGGAGCTCGACGCCCGGGTGATCACGCTGGACACCACACCGCGCGGGCTGCTCGAGCTGGCCGGCGACCGGCTGCCGCCGCGCTACCGCCCGGCGGCGGCGTACGAGACGTACGAGACGTACGACCCGAACCATCCCGGCGGCGACATCGGTGTGGGAGCCGTCACACTGACCCGGTCCCTGTTTCGCCGCCAGTGCCGCCCTGCGCCGGGAGTTCGGCACGACTACCGTCCCGCGCCTGGGGCCCGAGGACGGGTCCCGTCCGCCATCTCCGTCATAACGGTGGTGCGCGGCGGACTGGGATCTCCGGGGCGCGGCCTGTGTGCAACGATGTATCGAGGCGCGCACAGCGAACATACCGTGTGAAGCAACACCTTGTCACACCGGGTCATGGCCGTGCCGGCGCCGGAGCCGCTGCCGGCGGAATGACCCCATGCGGATGCGGATGTTGCCATGCCCTGTCCATCCATGGATGAGCACCGCATGGATCGGAGCGTCCCCTGCGCGGACGCTTGTGATCCGGCAATGACAAACCCACACGCAGGGAGCATGCGATGAAAGAAGTGACCGTGCCCGATCTGCACGGAAAGCTCGCCGTGGTGACCGGGGCGAGCGACGGCGTCGGCCTCGGGCTGGCCGCACGGCTCGCCCGCGCGGGCGCCGAACTGGTGCTGCCGGTGCGCAACGCGGCGAAAGGTGCCGCCGCTCTTGAGCGGATCCGGGCCGCCGGTCCCGGGGCGAAGGTCTCCACCCGCGTCCTCGACCTGGCCTCACTGGCATCGGTCGAACACCTCGCTGACACGCTGCTGGCAGAAGGGAGACCGATCCACCTTCTGATCAACAACGCGGGAGTGATGGCACCGGCCACCCGGCACACGACGGCGGACGGGTACGAGCTGCAGTTCGGAACCAACCATCTCGGCCATGTGGCACTCACCGGGCGTCTGATGCCGTTGCTGCGGGCCGGCCGGGCCCGGGTGACCACCATGACCAGCAGCGCCGCACGCGGCGGCCGGATCGACTGGGACGACCTGCAGAGCGAGAAGCGCTACTCACCGGTGCGCGCCTACAACCTTTCCAAGCTGGCCAATCTGTTGTTCGCCCTTGAGCTGGAGCGCCTCGGCACGGCGAGCGGTTGGGGCATCGTCAGCAACGCCGCCCATCCCGGCACGACACTGACCAACCTCTACGCGTCCGGACCCAACCTCGGCCGCACCCGTCCCGCTCCCCATGAAGCGATCATGAAGCGACTGGCCGGCTGGGGCGTCTTCGTGCATGCGGTCGACGCGGGGCTGCTGCCACCCCTGTACGCGGCCACGAGCCCGCAGGCGAAGGGCGGGCTCCTCTACGGCCCTGACGGTCTCGGGCAGTTCACCGGCGGCCCCACCGAGCTGGCGATCTACAAGTCGGCCCGGAGCGAGACGGACGCGGCCCGGCTCTGGCAGATCTCCGAGCGTCTGACGGGGGTCGCGTTCACAGCCGCCTGAGGCAACCGGTGGCCGGTGCTGGTGCTGCTGCTGCGGTGCCGGTGCTGGTGCGGTGCCGTCAGGAAGATCCTCTTTGAGCGAACAGGACAAGGAACAGTGGACAGAGCGGAGTTGGCGGCCTTCCTCAGAGCACGGCGTGAGGCCCTTCAGCCGGAGGATGTCGGACTGCCACGCGGGCGGCGCCGCCGCACCGGCGGACTGCGTCGCGAGGAAGTCGCCGCACTGTGCGACATGTCGGTCGACTACTACAGCAGGATCGAACAGCCGCGGGGGCCGCATCCCTCGGAACAGATGCTCGCCGCGATCGCCCGCGGTCTGCATCTGTCCCTGGAGGAACGGGACCATCTGTTTCAGCTCGCCGGTCACGCCGTTCCCCAACGGGTGCGGCGCGGCGATCACATCAACCCGGGGATGATGCGCGTTCTCGACCGGCTCGGGGACACTCCCGCGCAGGTGGTCAACCACCTGGGCGAGACACTGAAGCAGACGCGCATGGCGGTCGCGCTGCTGGGTGACGAGACCGCGTTCACCGGACGGGCCCGCAGTCTGCACTACCGGTGGTTCACCGATCCCGCCTCCCGGCTGCTCCATCCCGAGAGCGACCACGCCGTACGGAGCCGGCTGCTGGTGGCGGATCTCTACGGCGCGTACGCGCGGGACGGCGGCGACTCACGCACCGCCGACCTCGTCGGCGCACTGCGGACGGCCAGCCCTGAATTCGCCGCGCTCTGGCGTGAACACCCGGTCCTCGGAGCGTACTGCGCGCCCAAACGCTTCGAGCACCCGGAGTTGGGGACCTTGGAGCTGCACTGCCAGACGCTCGTCGACCCCGACCAGTCGCAGCGGCTTCTGGTGTTCACCGCGGTACCGGGCACCGAGAGCCATGCGAGCCTCCAGCTCCTGTCCGTCCTCGGCGGTTAGGGCCTCGAAAGACCCAGGCCCTGTCCGGCCTCCGCGTTCGTGGAAGCCGGTCTCGGCCGGTGATCCCTGGCAACGGCCGGCGGAGCCGGGCCACCATCGGCGGGCCGCCGATGACACAACAGATGGGACGCACGTCACACCCGGGTTCTTGTCACACTTCGCCGGGCTGTTCCGGTCAGTAGTACGTATCCGCAACATGGCTAGGAGATCACCATGGATTCGCGTCTCAACTACTTCGGCAACCCTCTCGCCGCGAAGGTGCTGAAGCACATCAACTCGGCCGGCAAAGTGGTTTCGGACTCCACACTGCCGGCCGCGACACAGGAACTGGTGAAGATCCGCGCGAGCCAGATCAACGGCTGCGGCTTCTGCACCGACATGCACACGAAGGACGCCGCCCTGGCGGGAGAGACCCCGCAGCGCCTCCACCTGGTCGCGGTCTGGCGGGAGGCCAAGGTGTTCACCGACGCCGAGCGCGCCGCCCTGGAGCTGGCGGAGCAGGGCACCCGCATCGCCGACGCGGCCGGCGGTGTCACCGATGAGGCCTGGGCGAACGCCGCCAAGCACTTCGACGAGGAGCAGCTGGTCGCCCTGATCTCCCTCATCGCCGTCATCAACGCCTACAACCGGATCAACGTCATCAACCAGCAGCCCGCCGGGGACTACCAGCCCGGCCAGTTCAGCTGATCTGCGCCTGTCCCGGCCGGAACACGTACAGTCCGTCTCCACGCCGCCCCAGGCTACGGCGGGGGGACGGACCAGCGGCGTCAACCGATTCAGCGTACGGAAGGGATGGTTCGCATGTCGTACCCCAAGCAGGTGTACACGGGTGATGACGGCGAGATCAACGCGAAGTTCAGGCCGGCGGACACTCCGCCGGATGTCGGCACAGCAGGCGGGGACGCCATTCACTACCTGGCGACAACAACCACCACGCGAGGCGAATTCGGACTCTACCGGGTCGAGATGAGCGCAAAGGCGGGCGGCCCCAAGACCCATTTCCACAAAACCATCTCGGAGTCCTTCTTCATCCTCAAGGGCACCGTTCGTCTTTTCAACGGTGCTCAGTGGATAGACGCACAGCAGGGTGACTTCCTGCATGTGCCGCAGGGCGGACTCCACGCCTTCCGCAACGACTCCGACGCGCCGGCCGAGATGCTTCTGCTCTTCACTCCCGGCGCACCGCGTGAAGAGTATTTCGAGGGGCTTTCGCAGCTGGCTCACGCCACGGACGACGAGCGTGCCGCGTTCCTCGACAAGCACGACTCGTACTTCGTGGAGTAACCGGCGGATCCTTCGGGGGTTACGAGCGGGGCGCGCGGTGCTCGCGGTGCTCGCGGTTGTGCGGAACGGGCACCTCCCGTCCCGCACAACCGCCTGGCGGAGTGTCAGCGCGCCGCGAGGTTCGCGAGCAGCTCGGCGGCGGGCTTCGGGTGGACGAGCCAGCCCAGGTGACTGCCCTCAAGTGTCCCGACGTCGAAGGGGTTGTCGGGGGTGAGCGCGTCGGCTTCGCGGATCATGCGGTCCTGCGCGGCGAGCGGGATGCTGGCATCGTCGGCCAAGCGCACATAGGTCTTGGGAATCCGGCCCCAGGTCGTGGCCTGTGCCCGGTCGGCGGACGTACCGGCGTCGAGGTTCTCATCGGGCTGGAAGGTGTTCAGGAAGGTCCGGAACTCGTCGTCGGTGAGGTCGGCGGCGAACGCTCGCTTGAGCACGGCAAGCGCCGCCGGGTCGGCGATACGGAAATTGGTCCGGAGCAGACCGAGTTCGGCCGGGTTCCCGACGAGCGTGGCGGCGAAGGCTCCCGCGTCGACGTCCGCCATCTCCGGCTGGGTGTAGTAGTCGCTCACGTCCAGATCGACGGGGCACCAGGCGGAGACGTAGGCGATCCGGTCGATCAGCTCGGGCCGGGCGTTGGCGACGGCGGTGATCGTGATGCCGCCCCTGCTGTGGGCGACGAGGATGGTGGGCCCGTTCCGCTTGGCCCGTTCGAGGACATCGATCACGCGGGCGACGTTGTCGGCGAGTGTGACTCCCTTGATGCTCCCCGGTTCCGCGGCGAGCGCGTTCAGATCCTGGGGAGCCTGGTAGGCCGCCGGGAAGGTCGCCTCGAACCCGTGCCCAGGAAGGTCGACCGCGGCCGAGCGGTGCCCGAGCAGGGCCAGCTCGGCCTGCAGTGGCGCGAAGGAGAACGAATTCGCGAAGGCCCCATGGACAAAGATGAATGTCGGCAGATTCTGCATGCCTCAGCCTCCAACAGAACGATCTTCGGAGCAAGATCGAGGGCTCGGCTCAACGGGACCAAGGGAGCCAAGGGAGCCAAGAGAGCTTCGGCAGGTCAGGCCGCGGTGCCCGGCGGTGCCCGGTCACTGACAGGTGTCGCCGGATACCGACCGTGCTGGGAGTACGGCGCGGGGAGGAGACCGCGCCCCAGAGACGCCTTCTCCCGCGCGATCAGCGCGTTGGCCTCTGTCGCGGCTATGGTCGACTCCCAGTAATTCCACTGGGCGGCCAGCCGGAATCCAGGGGTGAATCCGAACGCGTCGACACTCTTCGGGTCCATATGGTCCTGGACCCCCGCCCCCGGATGCCGGGCTTGGCGCGGTACCCCACCGTCAATTCATCTATTCCACCTCCGGTTCGTAACAACAGACAGAAGAGGCACTGGATCTGTGACACGAATGGATCCGTGCCGGCGTTCCCATGGCGGCGCGCGTCCCGTTGTGACGGCTTGTAGCATGGTCATCCGGACCAGGAGGACATCTATGGACGCCGGGGATGGCAAAAACTCCCTTGACCGGGCGACGAGGGAGTTCATCGCGGCGCGTCCCCGGCTGTTCGGCATCGCGTACCGCGTACTCGGCAGTGCTGTGGAAGCCGAGGACATCGTCCAGGAGGCGTGGCTGCGGTGGCAGAACACCGATCGCGCCGAGATCCACGAGCCGGCGGCGTTCCTGGCCACCGTCACCGCCCGTCTGGCGATCAACCTCGCCCAGTCCGCCAGGATGCGGCGTGAGTCGTACATCGGGCCCTGGCTTCCGGAGCCGGTCGACACGAGCGTGGACCCGCAGCTGGGTGCGGAACGGGCAGAGGCACTCGACCTGGCGGTTCTCTTCCTCCTGGAGAAGCTGAACCCGGTGGAACGGGCCGCTTACGTGCTGAGAGAGGCCTTCGACTACCCGTACAAGCAGATCGCGGACATCCTGGAGACGAGCGAAGCCAATACGCGCCAGTTGGTGAGCCGCGCCCGGAAGCACCTGTCGGCGGAACGCAGGGAGCCCGTCAGCTCCACCGCTCACCGGCGGCTGATGGAGGTGTTCGTCGCCGCTGCCCAGACCGGCAGTCTGGCGGAGCTCGAGGATGTTCTCACCGCGGACGTGGTCAGCTACTCCGACGGTGGAGGGGTGCGCGGGGCATCCAAGATCCCGGTCGTCGGACGTCCGCATGTCTCCAAGTACCTTGCCGCCTTCGCCCCGCGTTTCTGGCCTCGGACAGACGTGCGCTGGGTCGAGGCCAACGGCAGACCGGCCGTCCTTGTCTCGGCCGAGGGGAACGCGGTGGCTCTGCTGTCCGTCGATGTGTCGGCACGCGGCATCGAACGCGTCATGTGGGTAATGAATCCGGCGAAACTGGCCCCCTACGTGGCTTCGTTGGACAACTGAGGCGGTCTCTCCACCGGCAGACGTCCCGAGGAGGACGCCCATACGGCACTCGCCGCCGGCGGAATCGACGCGGCCCTGGCCACCATGGATCCCCAGGACAGCTGGCCGCAGCACGCGGCCGACACGCTCAAGGAGGGCCTGTCCGCTCGCCGACCCCCGCACCGCTCGGATCGTCACCCAGGGCGCCGCCCGAGGCATCGACGAAGGACCTCGTACAACTCCGCGAGGCGTACCTTCCCGCGAATCCCCTGTCACAACCAGAGCCGCCGGCTGGTCCCTTCCAGTACGGACAGAACGCGTCCGGTGCCGGTGAGCGGACGTCGCGGGACGTGCGCCGCACCATGAAAACTCCGAGAGGAATCCATGATGAAGGTCGTAGTGATCGGTGGAACCGGGCTCATCGGCTCGAAGTTGGTCGGCAAGCTCGGTGAGCACGGGCACGAGGCGGTCGCGGCCGCGCCCAACACCGGCGTCAACACTCTGACGGGCGAGGGTCTGGCCGAGGTCCTGAAGGGCGCGTCGGTCGTGATCGACGTTTCCAACTCCCCCTCGTTCGAGGACGAGGCCGTCATGGAGTTCTTCCGCACCTCGACGGCCAACCTCCTGAAGGCGGAGGACAAGGCCGGGGTGACGCATCATGTGGCGCTGTCCGTGGTCGGCACCGAGCGCCTCCAGGGGAGCGGGTACTTCCGCGCCAAGCAGGCCCAGGAAGAGTTGATCAAGGCGTCCGGCATCCCCTGCTCCATCGTCCACGCCACCCAGTTCTTCGAGTTCGTGAAGGCGATCGCCGCCGCGGCCACCGAGGGCGACACCGTGCGTCTGGCCCCCGTGAGGATCCGGCCCATCGGCTCCGACGACGTGGCCGCGACCGTCGGCCGCACGGCCGTCGGTGCCCCGGTCAACGGCGTGGTGGAGGTCGCGGGCCCCGACGAGTTCCAGCTCGACCAGCTCATCCGCGAGGGACTCGCCGCCGAGAACGACCCCCGCACGGTGGTCACCGATGTACACGCCCCGTACTTCGGTACCGAGTTGAAGGAGACCACGCTCCTGCCGGGCCCGGACGCGCACATCGCCGAGACCCGGTTCGTCGACTGGCTCGCACAGCGGCGGTAGGTCCTGCCGGGTTGGCCCCTGCCCGCGGGCAGGGGCCAACCCGCGCCGCGGCCGTAAGGACACACGATGACCCGAACCACCGAGAACCGAATCGACATCGTGGCCGCGGCCGTGTCGCTGGCCGCTGAAGCCACCGATCTGGAGGCCCGTGCCGACGAACTCCGCCGGCGACTCGTCGACGTCGACGAGCGGATGAGAGCCGTCTCCAACGCGCTGCACCGGCTTCCCCCCGTTCAGCGGCCGTAAGCAGCGCAGGGGTCAGTACGCGGAAAGTTGAACCACCCCGCCCATCCTTGCCGCCTCCGAGGCGGTTCAATGTCTGAGTGGTGAACTGGACCGAGATGCACGACTGTTGTTTCGAGACTGATCGCGTACCCCTGCTCCTGGAACGGGTGGAGCGTGGGGACGACACCGAAGCGTGGAAGGAGCTGGGATACCGGCTGGTCCTCGAACACGACCTGGTGTCGCCCGCCGGCTTCGCCGCCCTGCCCCGTCTGGTGCGCCTGGCCTCCGGCAGCGCCGGGGCACGTCGTCTGACCGGCCAGATCCTGGAGCGCGCGGCAGGTCACCACGGCTGCGACGATCTGCTGGCGGACTGTGCCGACGCGATCGCGGAGTTCCGTGAACTGCTGGACGGGCACCTGCGGTCACGCCCGGCCGACTACCTCGTCACCTTCCGCGCGCTGCTCGCGGTGGAGGAGCAGTACCACTGGGCCGCCGTCCTGGGCGACTTCACGGACGACTTCTACCATCTGGCCTGTCCGCATTGTGCCGTGGAGGTCACGATCGCCATCGGTGGTTACGGGCGCTACTCCGCGATCCGGGACTGGAACCTGGGGGACGTGGACCGACGCGACCTGCGGCCGGCCCCCGCCGGAGGGTACTCGGGCGTCGGCCGGTGGATGCACGAAACGGCTGTCCGCGACGGGGAGGACGGGCTCGCCGACGGAATCGCCCATCTCTTCGGCGAGGCGGAGTGCCCGAGCTGTGCCTGCGTCTTCAGCGTCGCGGACGAATACACCTCCGCCAACGGCCCGGTCCTGCGGTAGGGGCCGCCGGTGGTATCCCGCTGGGCCGGCTCACCCCGCCCGCCCGGACTGCGGACGAGCTGAGTACGGGGGCGGGAGCGGGGGCCGGGGGGCGCCGAACGCGCCGACCCGGCGTGTCCACGGCGGTCGACAGGTCGCGCACAGCCTGCCGGCACTCCTGGTCCGCCGCCCGCGCACCACACTGACCCCGGTGTCACATGATGTGACACCGGGGCCGCGTTCCTGCCCGTCAACGACCGACCCGGACCACGCCCCGCGGATCCAGCGGTCGGGCGGTCGGACGGGCGGGCGGTCAGTGAGCCGTCACGACGTCGGACTCGTAGACCAGTCCGAGGCGGTGGTTGTACTGAATGGTGTACATCTTCTTGCCGCCGGTCACGACCCTACCGCTGGAGGGGAAGTAGTCGTCGGTGACGGCGGGCTCGCCGGTCGCGACGTACGCCTGGCCGGCGGGGACGGTGTAGAAGCTCAGCGGAGCCTGGGTGGAGGGCGAGAGCCCCGCGGGGTATTCGCCGCTGTCCGGGTAGCTGCTGCCGTACACCGCCGCGGGCGAGGCTCCGGCGGTCCTGACCACGGTCACGCCGTGGGCGGGCGTCGTGTTGCATCCGTACGGGTTGTGGAACCACACCTTGGCGCCGCTGTACCAGATGGCCGTCCAGTCGCCCTGGCGGTCCGCGACGACGAACTGCTGCCCCGCCTGCGCGGTGCTGCCCCAGTCGTTGACCCGGTTGGTGCCGATACCGTCCGTGTGAATGGCCTGGTCACCGAAGAGCGGGGCGGTGCTGTCGGGTGCCGTGCGCAGATGGACGAAGTTCGAGGCCTGGCGCCGTTCGGTGCATTCGGGGGTGGCACCTGTCGGGTCGTCGGACGGGCAGATCCGCACCGTCTGCTGGTTCCCGGCGAACCCGGGGGTGATGGTGACCGCCGACCCGATCCGGGCGACGCCGTGAGCGCCGCTGCCGGAAGCGCCGGAAGCGCCGGGAGCACGGAGGAGACGCATGTAACGCTCCCAGTCCCAGGACGGGCCCGGGTCCCAGTGCATGCCGGAGACAAGGGACGAATTCGGTCCAGGGACGTTGTCGTGCCCGACGATGTGCTGCCGGTCCAGCGGGATGTCGAAGCGGTCGGCCAGGTACGCGACGAGTTCCGCACTGGTCTCGTACTGGATCTGGGTGTACCAGGTGCCCCCGGAAGCGGCGTAGCCCTCGTGCTCGATACCGATCGAGTGCATGTTGGTCGAGTAGTTGCCCGCCTGGAAGGACAGGTCCTTGGTGGGCACCATCTGGGTCACGGCGCCGTCGGACGAGCGGATCACATAGTGCGCCGAACCGCCGCCGGGTGTCTGGAAGGTGCTGATGGCCGACTCGTAGGACGACTCCGTGTCATGGATGACGATGGAATCGATCCGGATGCCGTCGGCGGGCCGGTTGGCCACCTGGCCGTTGGCGGAGGCAGCGGGAATGAAGGTGCAGTCGAGTGTCGGCGGGCACTCGGTCTCCGCGGCGGCGGCCGTCGTGCTCAGACGAAGCCCGGCCAACTGGCCCGCAGCCGGGCGGACATCCGCGACGGCGTTCAGCCGGACCCGCTGCCCGTCCTCGGTTATCCCGCCGGCGCCCTCCTTGACGGTCGCGAAGACACGGTCGGCGAACGCCTTCGCCCCGCGCTCCTGCGTGGAACCGCTGTAACGGGCCACCGCGGCATACCACTGGCCCGGATCCGCGGGCGTATGTCCGGTGGTCGCCTTCGCGTAGGAGGCCAGCAGGGCAGCGCCGCCGCGGATGTTGGTGACATCGTTGTCGCGCAGCTCTTCGGCAGGCAGTCCGGTCAGCTTCGCCGCCGTCCGCAGGGTGTGCAGGGAGGGATCGGCGGCCATCTCCCTCAGATCTCCACGGCCGGCCGCTCCCGCGTCGCCACCGGCCATCATCTCGGGCGTCACGTCCGTCAGATGCATCGGACCGTAGCCGCCGCTGGTGCTGTGTTCGCCGGGATGTGCTTCCCAGGCCGACTCGTGGTAGGCCACACCGAGAAGGACCGGCAGGGGAACGCCGTACTCGGCCGCGGCCCGCTCGAACGCCTGCTGGCGGACGGCGGTTCGCCCATCCGGTGCGGACGCCTGGGCGAGCGGCGGAACGGCCGTGATGCTCGCTGCCGCCAGCACACCTGCCGTGATCATGAGTGGCAGCCGCCGTCGCGGCTTGCGCTTGTGCACTGCGATACCTTGCTTTCACATAATGGTGATGAGCTCTGAGCAGTTATGAAACGCGCGATGGCATCGACGGGACAGATAAGGCGCCAGGGCCCTTCCGTTGGATGCCAGTTTTGGACTGTACATGATGTGAAGCGTCGCCTGCCAAGGGCCACACATCACACTGTCCCGGTCGGCCGTGCGGCTCAACTCGCGTCGCTGGGCTGCGTGAAGAGGCCCTGCGGGGCCTTCCTTACACACACAACATTCACATGGAAACCATGTTGTGTCATAGCGAGCGAATTGCGGCGCCGTCGTGTTCGGAAGACGCTCGGACTTCCGGCCGACGCCCCCTCAGATGAATGTCCGCCGGCCCTCTCCGAAAAGACGGGCAGCGGGCGGAAGGCCATCGGATCGCTGACAGTGACAGCAAGTGTTTTCATCATCGTGCCGAACCCATGGGACCCGTCCGATGCGTCCACGTCCTGGATGGCCCGCTGCATATGATGGCGAAGGGGTACCCGTTCCCGCGTCCGGGCCGAGCGGCACCGCAGGTGAGCCGAAGCGCGGCACGAAGGGTTGAGGATGAGAGGAACACATGGTCTCTGTAACCCGAGCGGCACATAACATCGAGATCACCGCTGAGAGCCTTCAGGAAGACCTCGCTCGCCTCCAGGTCCAGAAGCAGGCACTGGAAAGGGAACTGGCCGCGGTCGTGGCGCATCTCAGCTCTGTGCAGCGGGCCCTCGGCGCCCTTGAGACCCTGATGCTCAACCCGGCCGCAGCGGCCTCGATGGGCGCGGCCGGTGCCGCGGCCCGGAAACAGGACCGGGACCGGGCCGCGACGCCCGTCGAACCGCGTACGGACAGTGGCTCCTCCGAGCCCGCGGACGTCACAGCGAAGTCCGCGCCACGGGCTCAGAAGCCGGAGATCGGCAAGGACACCGAACGTCCCGCCGCCGCCGCAACCGGCTCGGACGGGGAGAAGAAGTACGGCAAGCTCACCGAGCAGATCATGGAGTACTTCGCCGAAGTCGGCGATGCCGACGTGCGGGCCCGCGATGTCGCGGCGGCTCTCGGCCGTGACTCCGACAGCGGAAGCATCAACGGGGTCCGCAGCACACTCGACCGTCTTGTCGGCGCGTCCCGTATCCGGCGAATCGGCCGAGGCCTCTACTGCGCCAAGCGTTCGTAGACCTCCCTCCTGGGCCGTGTTTCGAAAGTCCCACCTGGCCCGCGACGCCTGGCCAACACGCCCCAGGCCGTGGCCGACACGGAACGGTTCCGCGCGGCGCCATATCGTCGAAGCCGGGGAGGCGGACTTCATGTGCGGGCCGCGCTGGGCACGGATGATCCACGACGAAATACGGCACACCCATGTCAGGTGGCCGGTCACGGCGTCTGCCCGAAAGGGTGAATCGGCTCTCGAATACGGCGTGTCCCGGCGTCGGAAGCAGCATGGTGCGGTGGCTGGCCGCCCGGTGTCGTACCCGCCTCATCGCAGGGTGCGTGTCACAGGGCAAGGGGCGGGGTGGGAGTAGGGCGGGGTGGCGTGGGAGTGGGACGACCGGAAGTGGGACGACCGAAGGGGCGGCGGCCGGTCTCGTTGCGGGACCGGGCGCGTTACCGGTTCGACCGTACGCTGGCCCGTAGTACCGGCACCCTGATGGGCTGGCTGGTGATCACCTGTCTGGCCGTCGTCGTACCGGTGAGCGCGCTGCTGGTGTGGACGGACCCCGGCTCGCCGCGGTCGCTGTCGGGTCGGCTGACGGCGGCGTGGCGGGTCAGCGCGGAGACGCTGCGACTGGGCGCGCTGACCGGCACACCGCTGCGCATGGTGCTGTCGGCCCTGCTCGGACTGGTCGCCCTGCTGTGCGTCTCGACCCTTGTCGGGGTGATCACCACAGGTCTGGCCGAGCGCATGGCGGAATTGAGCCGGGGGCGGTCGACCGTCCTGGAGCAGGGCCATGTCGTCGTGCTCGGCTGGTCGGACCAGGTGACCACGGTGGTGAGTGAGCTGGTCGCCGCCCAGGCCCCGAACCGGCCGAGGGCCGTCGTCCTGCTCGCCGACCGCGACAAGACCGAGATGGAGCAGGCGCTGACCGCCCGGGTCGGTCCGGTCGGCCGCACCCGGGTGATCTGCCGCAGCGGTCCCGCGAGCGACCCCGGCGTGCTCGCGCTGGTCAGCCCGCGGACGGCGAGCACCGTGCTGGTGCTGCCGTCCGGGGAACCGACGGCCGACGCGGAGGTACTGCGGATCCTGCTGGCGCTGCGAGCGGTTCTCGGCGAGGGGACGGGCGGGCCGCCCGTACTGGCCGCGGTGCGGGACGACCGTTATCGCGCGCCGGCCCGGCTGGCCGCCGGGCCGCACGGCACGGTTCTGGAGAGCGACACGGTCACGGCCCGGCTGATCGCGCAGTGTGTCGGCCGCCCCGGTCTCTCCCTCGTCCTGCGCGATCTGCTCGATTTCGCCGGCGACGAGTTCCACTTCGCCGAGGCGACCGCGTTCCACGGTGGTCCCTTCGGCGCGACGCTGCTGGGCCATCCCGGCTCCTGTGTGGTCGGACTGCTCACCCCCGAGGGAAATACGCTGCTGAATCCGCCGACCGACACCGTCGTCGTACCAGGGAGCCGTCTGATCGTCCTCACCCGCGACGACGACACCGCACAGCTGGAGGACTGCCGTCACCTCGTCGACCCGTCGGTGATCGCCACGGCCCAGCCACCGCCGGAGGCCGCCGCGCGTCTGCTGCTGCTCGGCTGGAACCGGCGGGCACCTCTCGTCGTCAACCAGTTACGGCGCACGGCTCGGCCGGGTTCCGTTCTGGACGTGCTCACGGACAGAGCCGTCCCCGGACCACGGGAACCGGAGACGGGGACGCGGACCGAGGTGGGGGCGGCGTCGGAGGTGGGGACGGAGTCGGCCGCGCGGCTGGCCGTGCGCTTCCGGGCCGCCGCCCTGTCACGGCCCGAGACCCTGCTCGGGCTCGACCTCGCCCCGTACGACGGGCTGGTCGTCCTCGGCCCTGATCCGGGCGCCGGGCCGGACCGTCCCGACGACTGGACGCTGGTCACCCTGCTGGCCCTGCGGCTGCTGGAGGAGCGTACCGGACGGGAGGTACGCGTGGTCACCGAGCTCACCGACGACCACAACCGGCCCCTGGCACCCGTCAACCCCGGCTCCGATGTCATCGTCAGCGGAAAGCTGACCGGATTGCTCATGGCGCAGATCGCACAGAACCGGCATCTGGCGGCCGTGTTCGACGAGTTGTTCTCCGCCGACGGCAGCACGATCTGCCTTCGCCAGGCCGGTACTTACGTCCGCCCAGGCAGCGAGGCCACCTTCGCCACCGTCGTGGCCGCCGCGCGTGACCGCGGCGAATGCGCCATCGGCTACCGCCGTCACGACCGGCGGACACTGTCCCCGGACCACGGGGTCCGGCTCAACCCCCACAAAGGCGAGCGACGCGAATGGAGCGCCGAGGACCAGGTGGTCGTCCTGGCGACCGAGCCGATCGGCCCGGCCGACGCCGCCGGTCAGGACGCGGAAGAACACCGACCGGAACGGACGGACACCAGGACGTAAAACCCACGCCCACAGCACCGCCGCCACACCACACCCACACCCACACCCACACCCACACCCACGCACACGCCCGCCGCCGCCCATGCCCGCGGCACCGTGCCACGCCCATAGTGCCGCCGCCACGGCCTTGGTGCCCCGGACGGACCTGTCCCTGCCCGTCTTCGCAGGTCATCCCGGGTGTACCGGACCCCAGGACGACGACATACCCGCCCCAGGCCGCGCATCGAGAACGAACAATCGGCGAAAATGGGTGAAAATATATCTAGTGGCGCAAAAGGCGTTCACTCCATGGCTGGGGTCCGTAGCCGACGTCTCGTGTCCGGCGACCGCCGCGACCTTCGGTCCGGCCCGTCCGGGACGTCGGCTCCTTCGATCCTCGCCGCAGTCGAAGGAAGAGGGCCCGACCATGTCCCACCATCTCGATTCCCCCATCGCCCGCCAAGACCCCCGCCTGGACATCACCGACCTCTTCGTGTTCCGGGGAGAGCAGGGCACTGTCTTCGTCACCGACCACAGCCACTCGCTCGGCGGTGAGGACATCCCGCGTGGATTCCACCCCGAGGGCCGGTACGAGATCAAGATCGACGCCAACGGCGACGCGATCGAGGACCTCACCTACCGTTTCACCTTCACCGAGCGGGACCAGGCCGGCGAACAGAACTACGAACTGCGCCGGCTGACCGGTCCCGAGGCCCGTGACCCGGCGGCCGAGGGGACCGTGATCGCCCGTGGCCGCACCGGCGAGACCGTCGAGCTGCCGCGCGGCGGGCGTGTCTGGGCGGGCAAGGCCGGTGACCCCTTCTGGATCGAACCCGACGTACTGGGCGCCGTCGGCCACGCCTTCCAGGACGGGACCACGGTCGACCTGTCCGGCTGGAACCCCGCACAGGCGCAGAACCTCTTCGCCGGGCACACCGTCTACTCGGTGGTCCTGGAGGTCGCCGACGAGGAACTGGTGCCCGTGGCCGGACCGGACCACCGGATCGGTGTGTGGGCACTGGACTCCCTGGCCACCGACCGGGGTGGCTGGCGGCCGGTCAACCGCGCCGGCCTGCCGATGATCCACCCGCTGTTCACCCAGTTCAACGAAGACCTCGGCAACCACCTGAACGGCAACCCGCCCTCCGAGGACCTGCAGATCTACAGCAAGTCGCTCATCGAGTCGGTGGCGTCCGTGGTGCGCGCGTACGGCACCTCCGAGGACCCTCACGCATACGGGCAGACAGTCGTCGAGGCGATCCTGCCGAACATCCTGCCCTACACCGTCGGCACCTCGGCCTGCTTCGGCTTCGCCGGCTGGAACGGCCGCACCCTGACCGACAATGCCCCGGACGTGATGTTCTCCTTCGCCGCCAACACCCCGATCACCCTCGGAATCACCAAGGAATCGGTGACGGCCAAACCGTCCAGGACCTTCCCGTACGTCCCGTCCGCCTCCTGACCGCCTCCTGACCGCTGGACACCGAACGCTGGAGCACACCGTGGCACACCGTGGCGTTCCGGGACGCCACGGTGTACGCGGGAGGATGTCACGGTGTACGCGGGAACCTCGCGGCGTTCACCTACGCCGGTGACAGGGTCTGAAAACGTTCTACCCACAGTGCGGGAAAGGGTAGGAGCACAGAACCGCCGGTGCTCGTACGTGCTGCCGGTGCCGCTCGTACTGCCGGTGCTGCTCGTACTGCCGGTGCCGCCGTCGCCGCGGATCAGTCCGGGCTCCATCGGCGTCCACGTCGCGGCAGCGGGAAATGCGCTGTTAACGGCCGTGGAACGGCGGCGTTATGACGGTCCGTCACTGTCACTGTCACTGCCATGAACGTAGGAATCAGGACCCTTGAGAGGTGCGCGATGAGTCTCGTACAGGGGCGTCTCGCCGATCTCCGGTCCCGTGCTCATCGGTCGGCGTGGACACGTGGTCGTGTCGCGCACGGTGTCCTACGTGTCCGTGGGGGCTCCGCGCCTGAGCGCGCGACGTAGTTTTCTTCGCCTTCGCGCCCTCGTTCGGCTTCCTGACCGCTTCCGTGCCCTGCCAACGCCGCCGGGGCTACCGGGGCTACCGGGGCCGTGTGTTCCTCGTACGCACTCCGCGAGGAGCCGTATCACTGTCGGGTCGAACGGGGCCGTAGGACGGCTCCCGGAGCACCATGCCCGGCCGTCCCCGCACTTCCCCCGCGCCCGACCGCCGTTCCTCCCTTTTTCCCATTTCCCGCTCCGTTCCGGAGGCCCCGTGTCCCAGGCCCCTGCTCCGCCCGCGTCCGAATCCGCCATACCCGCCCCGCACCCGGTCGATCAGGTCCTGCCGCCCGCGCGGCTGGGACTGCTCGGCCTCCAGCATGTGCTGGTCATGTACACAGGCTGTGTCACCGTTCCCCTGGTCTTCGGATCCGCCGCCGAGCTGGACACGTCCACCATCGGCCTGTTGGTCAACGCCGACCTGCTGGTGGCCGGTCTGGTGACGCTGCTTCAGGCGCTCGGCATCGGCAGGCTGCTCGGCGTACGACTGCCGGTCGTCGCGGGCGCCACCTTCACGGCCGTGACCCCGATGATCCTCATCGCGGGCGAGTACGGCATGCAGGCGGTCTACGGATCCATGCTCGCCGCCGGTGTCTTCGGACTGCTGGTGGCCGTGCCCTTCGCCCGCGCGGTGCGGTTCTTCCCGCCGCTGGTCAGCGGCACGGTCATCACCGTCATCGGGCTCTCACTGATCGGTGTGGCCGCCGGGCTCATCGTCGGGCTCGACCCCACCGCCAAGGACTACGCGACACCCTCCCATCTCGCCCTGGCCGGCGGCATCGTGCTGCTCATCGTCCTCGTCACCCGCTTCACCAGCGGATTCCTGTCCCAACTCGGCGTGCTCCTGGGCCTGGTCGGCGGCACACTGGTCGCTGTCCCCATGGGCCTGACGGACTTCTCCTCGGTCGGTCACACCGACTGGCTCGGCGTCGCCCCGCCGTTCCACTTCGGCGCCCCGCAGTTCCCCGTCGCCGCCGTCATCTCCATGTGTGTGGTCATGCTGGTGACCTTCACCGAGTCGACGGCCGACATGCTCGCCGTCGGCGAGATGACCGGCCGCCCGCTCTCCCGCCGGGACCTGGCCCGTGGCCTCGCCGCCGACGGTGTGTCCGGGATCTTCGGCGGGATCATGAACGGCTTCCTGGACACCGTCTTCGCACAGAACGTCGGCCTCGTCGGTATGACCAAGGTCCGAAGCCGGTACGTCGCCGCCGTCGCGGGAGGCTTCCTCGTCCTGCTCGGGCTCGTGCCCAAACTCGGCGAGATCGTCGCCTCGCTGCCCGGCCCGGTCATCGGCGCGGCCGGCCTGGTCATGTTCGCCACCGTCACCGCCGTCGGCATCAATACCCTGCGCAAGGTGGAGTTCGAGGGCACCGGCAATCTGCTGATCGTGGCCGTCTCCATCGGCGTCGGCATGCTGCCCGTCGTGGCCCCGACGATCTATCACGCCTTTCCGGCCTGGGTGCAGATCATCGGCGGCAGCGCCATAACCAGCGCCACCGTCGCCGCGTTCCTGCTGAACCTCCTGTTCAACCACACACCCGACCGCAGCAAGACCGCCGCCGTCACGGAGGAGAACAGCCTCGTACCGACGGCGAACACGAACACGCCCTGACGTCCGTCCACAGCCCATGGGGCCGGGGCGGGAGCACCGGGCGACCCGGCACCGAGTCCCGGCACCGAAGCGTCGGTGATCACGGCCGCTTCCTTGCCCCATGGCGCCGTCCGACCGGAGGACGGTAGCTCGCCGGGAGCCGTGTCAGGCCGAGGCCCGCATGTGCTTCCGCGCCCATGCCTGGAAGCTGGTGAGCGGGATGCCGAGGTCTCGCGCGTACTCCGGGCGGGCCGGCTGGCCGGCCACGTTCATCCACTCGTGCGAGGCGCCCATTCCCGGCATTCCGGCGGCGGTGGCCTCGTCCACGGTCATGTCCGGCGCGGACAGCCGTGTGCCCAGAGCCTGGGAGAGGACCTCGGCGATCTCCGTCATCGACAGGTAGTCGCCCGCCAGCTCCAGCTCGACCCCGTCGAACCGCTCCGGCGCGGTGATGGCCGCGGCCGCGGCCGTGCCGATGTCGTCCACCGTGACCAGGGACAGCCGGGTCTCGGGGTTCAGGACGCTCACCAGGCCGCCCTCGATGCCGCGCGGGAAAAGGAACGCCATGGACGGGAAGAAGTTCTCCATGAAGAAGCCCGGCTTGATGAGCGTCCAGTGCGGGAAGCCGGCCGCCCGGACCCGGTCCTGGATCGCGCTCTTGGCGCCCAGGGTGGGCTCCATCGAAGCCCAGCGGCCTTCGGCCCAGCCGGGCGCCTCGGTGTGCTGGCCGGCGCCGGAAACGGAGGTGTGCACGAACTGCGGCACCCCGGCGGCCCTCGCGCCCTCGATGAGGTTGACGCCCTGGGCCACCTCCCCTTCGAAGTCGAAGCCGTCCCCGGTCATGGCGGGCATCTGTACGGAGAACACCGCGCGGGCGCCCTCGGCGGCCCTGATCACGGAGTCGCGGTCATGGAGATCGCCGGTGACCAGTTCGGCGCCGAGCGCCTCGACGGCCTTGGCCCGGTCGGTGGCCGGGTCGCGCACCAGGGCGCGGACGGGAACGCCCGCCAGGAGCAGGGAGCGGGCGGTGGCTCCGCCCTGCTTGCCGGTGGCGCCGGTGACCAGGACGGGAGCGGAGTCGGTGGACATGGTTCTCCTCGGGTACTTGACACTCATGCTCGACACTAAACGGCGGGGTCCGCCACTTACACTGCGGTAAGATACGGCGGGGCCCGCCACTTAGCAACCTGGAGATGAAGCCATGCCCGACCGCCTGCGCGCCGACGCCCGGCGGAACTACGCGCGGATCCTCGCCGTGGCCGAGGAGGAGGTCGCCGCGCACGGCGCCGGCGCCTCCCTGGAACAGATCGCCCGCGTCGCGGGGGTCGGCTCGGCGACCGTGCGCCGGCACTTCCCCACCCGCCGCGCACTGCTGGAGGCGGTCTCCCACAAACGGATCGAGGCCCTGTGCGTCCGCGCCCGCGATCTGTCCGGCAAGGGCGACAGCCGAAGTGCGTTGCTGGAATGGCTGAGTGACGTCGTGACCTACTGCGTCGCCGCCCGGGGGCTGGCAGCCGCGCTGGTCTACGAGGGGACCGAGCCCGACTCGGTGCACGCGAACAGCTGCTCGGCGATGATGGAAGAGGCGGGGGACCCTCTGGTGCGCGGCGCCGCGCGGGACGGCGCGGTGGCGGAAGGTGTCACCGTCGCCGACCTGATCACGCTGGCCGTGGGGATCGTCCTCGCGACGGAGCACCACCCGAACCCGGCCGCCGCGGCGGACCGGCTGCTCGGGCTGATTGTGGCGGGGCTGAGCCCGCAGCGTTGAAGCGGACGGGGGCGCCTCGGATCCAGCAGCGATGGAGCCTCGACAACGCATCCGGCATCACGCAGCACACAGCCGACATCACGCAGTCGGCATCGCACAGCCAGCATCGCACAGCCGGCCCGCCATTTACTCGTGCGCCGGGATCGCTCCACCCGCCGTGCATTTACCCGAAATGCCACCAAATGGTTTATTAATCCTGAGAATTGAATGAACGATCGCATCCCCGGGTGCTTCCTGGGCACGCGTTCGAGGTGGACAGTACTCCGACAACCTCAGACCCCGGCTCGGACAGATCGGACGGACACGCCGCCGAGCCACCCGCCCACCCCGGTTCCGGTGCCCGGCCGGGCGGCACCCTGACTCTCGCTCCACCACGAACGGACGAACGGCGCGTCCGGGGCGGGCACGGATTCCCCTCCGCGCTGTCGAGGGGCGGCCGGGTGCGGGGCGTCGACGGACTGCGGACCCTCGCCGTCGTACTGGTCCTGGCCTACCACTTCGAACTGGGCCCGCTGCCGGGCGGCGCCCTGGGCGTGGACATCTTCTTCACCATCAGCGGATTCGTCATCACCCGGCTGCTGCTCGCCGAGTTCGCCCGCACCGGCGCCGTCGGTATGCGTTCGTTCTACTGGCGGCGCTGGAAGCGGCTCGTCCCCGCCCTTCTGGTGGTCTGCGCGGTGTGCGCCGTCCTCGCGGCCACCACCCGGCTCCGGGGCTTCGACGACGCCTGGGCGTCCATAGCGCTGTCCGCCACGTTCCTGGTCAATATTGTCCGGGCCGCCCAGCCCGGCCTCTACACGGACGAGACCGCTCTCCTCGGACACACCTGGTCGCTGGGCGTGGAAGAACAGTTCTATCTGCTCTGGCCGCCGTTGCTGCTGCTCCTCCTGCGCCGCTTCAGGCCCCGCACCGTACTGCTGTGTGCCGTGGTGCTCTGTCTGCTGCCGGTGCTCTGGCGCTGTGTCCTGTGGAGTCCGACCGCGGCGCACCGCATCTACAACGGTACCGACGCCCGTGCCGACCAATTGCTGGTCGGCGCGCTGCTCGCGCTGGTGGTGGCCCGGCTCGACATGGAGGACCCCCGGCTGGCCGCGCTGTGCCGGTGGGCGGGCCGGCTGGCCTGGCCGGCGATGGGGATGCTGGCCCTGATCGTCTGGCAGGTACCGATGACCGGCACCGGCCCCTGGACAGTGCCGTGGTACACCGTGGGTTTCCTGCTGGCGGCCGTCCTCTCCGCCACGGTGGTCGCGGCGCTGGAACTCCAGCCGTTCAGCCTGCTCTCCCGTGCCCTGTCCGTGGCCCCGCTCGCCTGGACCGGGCGCAACCTCAGCTACGGCCTCTACCTGTGGCACTACCCTCTCGGCCGGCTGATGGCCGACCTGGGACTGGATACCTGGCATGTACCGGCGGCCCTCGCCGCCACGTTCGCGGCGGCGACGGCTTCCCACTACCTCATCGAGAAGCCGCTCACCCGCCGCAAAAACCCACCGGCTGCCAAAACGCCGGAGTGACGCGTGCGGGCGGGGTGCAGTGGTTCTCGGCTCTCCGGGGCGGTGCCGCCCGTCAGGGCCGACGGGCCGACGGTTCGCCCGTGGATTCCGCGTCCCGCTCCGGTCCGGTCGGGGCGGACCAGCTGGAGAGCAGCTTCAGACCGTCCTCGGCGGCGGTTCCTGGTGGCGCGCTGTAGACGACCACGCTCAGGCCGCTTTCGTCCGGCAGGCTCATGGTCTCCTGATCGAGTTCCAGGTCGCCGACGAGCGGATGGCGGAGGCGCTTCGTGCTGTCACGGAAGACATGCACGTCGTGGGACCCCCACATCACGCGGAAGGCGTCGCTGCGGGTGGACAGTTCACCGATCAGGTTCGACAGCTCCCGGTCGTACGGGTTCTTCCCCGCCTCGACGCGCAGCGCGCCCACGGCGAAGCGGGCCATGCGCTCCCAGTCGGTGTAGAACCGCCTGGCCGCGGCGTTGAGGAACGCGAACCGGGCGACGTTCCCCCCGCAGGCCGGGTCGGCGTACATCTCCGAGTACAGGGCCCGGCCCAGCGGGTTGGCGGCCAGTGTGTCGAGACGGTTGTTCATCACGTACGCCGGCAGCTCCGGCATCCCCTCGACGATCCGCGCCACGCTCGGCCGCACCGTCGACCGCGCCGTCGGCCGGACCTCCCGCCGCCGTGCCCGCGTCTCGGGCGCGGGTCCCGCGGCGCGGGCGAGGTCGTACAGGTACATGCGCTCGGTGTCGTCGAGCCGCAGGGCCTGGGCGAGGGCGTCCAGCACACTGTCGGAGACACCTCTGAGGTTGCCGCGCTCCAGACGCGTGTAGTACTCGACGCTCACCCCGGCGAGCGCCGCGACCTCGCCCCTGCGCAGTCCGGGCACGCGCCGCTGACCGTACGTCGGCAGACCCGCCTGCCCGGGGCTGATCTTGTCGCGTCGGGAGCGGAGGAATGCGCTGACTGCGTCCCGGTTGTCCATGAGGACAGGGTAGACAGGGCGCGCGGCGGGTCGGGGTCCCTGTCAGTACCCCTCACAGCGGAGACTCCCCCGACCCGGCCGTCTCCCGTTGCATGGTGCGTGCCCCGGTTCTCCCGGGGCCCGGCCGGTGCGAGGACGTACGCGCCCCGGTCGGCCGACCGTCTCCCGAGCGAGGACCGCCATGACCGGCAAGAGCCCGACGATCACACTGAACAACGGCGTCCGGATGCCCGCCCTGGGCCTCGGTGTCTACCAGAGCACCCCCCAGGAGACCGCGAGCGCGGTCGCGACCGCGCTGCGCGGGGGCTACCGGCTGATCGACACCGCCGCCGCGTACTTCAACGAGAAGGAGGTCGGCGAGGGCATCACCCGCTCCGGCGTCGACCGCGACGAGGTCTTCGTCACCACCAAGCTGTGGCTGACCGACTACGGCTACGACACGACCCTGCGCGCCTTCGACACCAGTCTCGCCAACCTCGGCCTGGACCACCTGGACCTCTACCTGCTCCACTGGCCGGTTCCCGCCTCGTTCGACGAGACGGTGGCCTCGTACCGGGCAGCCGGGAAGCTGCTCGCCGACGGCCGTGTGCGCGCCATCGGCGTAAGCAACCACAAGCCCGAGCATCTGCACCGTCTCATCGACCGCACCGGTGTGGTCCCGGCGGTCAACCAGGTCGAACTACACCCGTACTTCGCGCAGCGCGCGCTGCGCGAGGCCCATGCCGAACTCGGCGTCGTCACCCAGGCGTGGTCCCCGCTGGGCGGGGTGAACATGTACTGGGAGGACGGGCGCAACGCGGCCAGGAACCCGCTCGATCACCCCACCGTCACCGAGATCGCCGCCCGGTACGGCAGGACGGCGGCCCAGGTCGTCCTGCGCTGGCATCTGGAGCACGGCCTGTCCGCGATCCCGAAGTCCGTCCGCCCGCACCGCATCGCGGAGAACTTCGACGTCTTCGACTTCGCCCTCACGGCCGACGAGGTCGCGGCGATCGACGCGATCGACACCGGGGCGCGCGGCGGACCCGACCCTGACGCGGTGGGCCCCGGCGACTTCAGCTGAGCCGCCACCGCACACCTCACACCTCGCTCCGGTGCCGCCCGCGAAGCCGCGACGGCCTCGGGATAACCGCCGGCCATGAGCGGGGGTCCTCCCCGTAGGCACCTCTCAGGAGGTACGAGGTCTCCTGGTCTCCCGGTCTCCTGGTCTCCTCGATCGCGATGCTGGAGAACGGCGACGGCACGATCATCCGCACTCCGGAACGCGAGACGAGCCTCCTGGAGGACAGGGACGGCTTCACACGTTCGATGTGGGTGGAGGACTGAGGGACCGGCAGGACTCGCTCGCGCGTTCCGAGGTGGGGCACGGCGTGGACTTCGCGCGGTTCCGGGTGCGGGTCAATTGCTGTGTCGGGTGAGGCTGTAGACGAGGATCAGCACTGCCGCCGTCATGACCAGCACGTGTAACCATGCGGGTGCGGCGGTGGCGTCGGCGGCCACGGTCGTGGTCGTGGTGAGCGAGGTCATCATGATGTCTCCTTCGGCGCGGTCGCCCGAGACGGAACCGCGGTCGGCGCGTGTGTTTTTTGCGTCCTTTGCGTCCTTGCCGCACCGGAGAGGGCCGTAGCATGACCGGCCCGTCCGGCAGTTGGTATGCGTGTGCCCCGGTGTCAAGACGGCAGACCTGTTCCGGCTCGGTCTTCGCGTGCAAGTCCTTTCCGGTCCCCGAGTGACCGCATCGCGAACGCGTCCTGAGCCCGACTTCGTCCAGCGACGCGGCTACGACGCGGGCGGTCCGCTGTCGCGTGGTACGTTATCGAGCGACCACTAACGTAGGAGTAGAGATGACAGCCGAGGACGACGCCGACCGACGCGCCGCTGCCCAGCACGCCGTGACCGAGCACCTGCGCCTCACCGCCGCGGGACGCACCGACGAGTGGGTGACACTGTTCGCCCCGGACGCGGTGCTCGAGTTCCCGTTCGCGCCGGCCGGCGTGCCCCGTCGGGTAACGGGACGAGACGCACTGTTCGCGCATATGAGCAACTTTCCCGAGACCTTTGACGTGGAATTCGTCGACCTGGTGTTCCACGAGACGGTCGATCCGAGTCTCGTGATCGCCGAATTCCGGTCGACGGGCACCGCACGGCCGACCGGCAAGCCGTACGAGCAGACGTGCGTTTCCGTCGTCCGGACCGATGACGACGCGCTCATCACCCACTACCTGGACTACTGGAATCCGCTGGTGGCGATCGAGGCGCTCACGCCCCACGAGGTGCCGTCCGGCCCTGCCAGCAGCGTGACTTTTGGAGGCTGAGGGGAGCCGTGTTTAACTGACGCCCATGCCCGCCGCCGGCACCAGCACGAAGAGCGACGAACGACGTCGGGCCATCGTGGCCGCCGCGATCGACTGCTTCGCGCAAAAAGGTTTCTACGGTACGACGACACACGAGATCGCCGATTGGGTCGGTATCTCACAGCCGTACCTCTACCGCCTGTACCCGAACAAGCAAGCGCTGTTCGCGGCGACGGTCGACCACGTGTCCGTCGTGATGACCGAAACCCTGGTCGCGCACGCGCCGGCGTCGGATGGGACCGGGCCCGCGCTGGATGCGGCGCGCGGCGCCTACGCCGCGCTCATCGCGGACCGGAACATCCTGCGTTTCCTCATGCACGCGAACTGTGCCGCCGGCGAGCCGCTGGTAGGGCAGGCCGTGCGTCGGTGCTACGCCAAGCAGGTCGACACCGTACGGCAGTTGCTGGGCGATGACGACGCCGTACGGCGCTGGTTCGGCGCCGGAATGCTCGACAACGTGGTCGCCGTGCTGGGTCTGGACGAGATCGACGAACCGTGGGCGCACGTCCTCACCGCCGGCTGATCCACCGATCCCACCGGTTCCGTGCGCGACAGCCGGACTCACCGGACCCCCGCGGGCGCGTAACGTTCACCCCTCGGGCACCCGGCATTCCAGTCATGCTCCTGACAATTCGCTGCACTGGTCACCATGAGTGGACACCACGCTGACACAGCGCACGCGCACTCCCACACACACCCCCACCCGCACTCCCACGCGCACTCCCACAGAGACGGACACGGACACGGACACGGACCGAGCCGTCGCTCCCTCCTCGCCGGTGCAGGCGGTCTGCTGATCGCGGCCGCCGTACCCGGCACCGCGTACGGGGCGGCCACCCGCACCGCGTCGGGCACCGCGCCAACGCCCCGGGCCGGAGCCTCCCGCGAGTCCCTGGTCACCCAGGGCACCCAACTCGTCCACGCCGATCTGCACAACCACACGCTGATGTCGGACGGGGACGGCGACCCCGCGCTCGCGTTCGCCTCCATGCGCGACGCCGGGCTCGACGTGGCGGCGCTCACCGACCACACGACCCTCTTCGCCATCAACGGCCTGACCCAGAGCGAGTGGGACTGTACCCGCCAGCTCGCGGACGCCGCGGACGACCCGGGCGCGTACACCGCGATCCGCGGTTTCGAGTGGTCCAACCCGCTCATGGGCCACGCCAACGTGTGGTTCACGGACCAGTTCGTCGACCTGGGCGGGGCAAGTTCGATGAGCTCGCTCTACGACTGGCTCGGCAGCCGGGACGGCGTCGCGGGCTTCAACCACCCGGGCCGTGAGCTCGGACGCTTCAACAACTTCGCGTACGTGGCCGCCGCGCGCGACAAGATGGTCAGCGTCGAGATGTTCAACCGCGGCGACGACTATCTCTTCGACGGCTGGTCGGACCGCCAGTCCTCGCACCTCAACGCCTGCCTCAACGCCGGCTGGCGCACCGGTGTCACCGGCGTGAGCGACCACCACGGCACCGAGTGGGGCCAGGTCGAGGGCGTGGGCCGCGCCGGGCTCTGGGTCACCGAGAACACCCGCGCCGGTGTGCTCGAAGCCCTGCGCGCCCGCCGCTTCTTCGCCACCCGGTACTCGGGCCTGCGTCTCGACGCCACCGCGAACGGGGTCCGGATGGGCGGCGTCCTGCCGCTCGCCTCCGGCGACGTCCGCTTCGCCGTGGACCTCGACCGCGGCGCCGAGTGGGCCGGCAAGCCCCTCCACGTCCAGGTGCTGCGCCCCGGGGCGAGCGCGCCGAACGTCGCGGACGTCATCGAGACCACGTCAGGCAGCCTGGTCGAGTTCACCGTCCCGCTCGACGTCGAGAACGGTCCGTGGGTCGTGCTGCGGATCTCCGACCCCTCACAGCCGAACGGACAGCCGGGTCCGGCGGGCCACCCCTGCAACGACTTGGGCGTCGCCTACTCCAGCCCCTGGTGGCTGGAACCCTGACAGCACCGGATCCTGACACCGGAACCCGGCACCGGATCGCGGCTCCGGAACCCGGCACCGCCACGGTATCCGCGGCCTGGCGGGGGCCCAACGCCCCTGCCAGGCCGGTCCGTTCGCCGTAGGGGTGCCGGGGACACGCGCGGCGCCCGCGAAAGCCCTGGGCCAGTGGCCCAGGGCTTTGTTGCCGCGTAGACGTGTCCGAGGTCGCGTAGACCTGTCCGCGCCGCCGCGCTCTCAGGTCCGGACATGGCCCGTACGGGTGAGGCGGCGGCGTTCGAGGATCGCGGCGAGGGCGTAGGCGCCGCCGCCGGCGACGGTGAGGACCCAGTAGAGGCCGGGGGTGCCGAGGAAGAGCGCCGCGGTGGAGGTCAGGGCGGGCCAGGTGCCGAGGCTGTAGTGCAGCAGATTGCGGCGTACGGCGCCCTCGGCGAGATAGAGCAGGCCGACGACGAGGCCGGAGCCGGTGGGCAGGAGCATGGACTGGAGGTCGGGCATGTCGAGGGTGGACACCAGGCCGGTGACAGTGATGAACAGCGCGGCGAAGGCGGTGATCCAGGAGACGCCGAGCAGTTGGCCGGAGAGGACGTCGGGCTTGGTGGCACCGCGCTGGGCCCGTATGGCGGCGAGGGTGGCCTGGACGGTGCCGGCCACGAGCCCGATTCCGAGAAGCGTCGTGGGCAGCCAGCCGGGCAGGTCGAGCAAGGGGGCGTCGCCCTGGGAGACCGCGGCGGCGCCGTGTCCGAGCACGTAGGCGAGTCCGAAGCTGATGTAGGTCGCGAAGCTGTCGACTTCGCCGGGGAGACGTGTCGTAGCCGCGCCGCTGGTGGTGACCGGCGCGAGGGGGGTGGCTGTGGACATGGTGGAACCTCCGGGTTCTGGGCATGTACGTGGATCACGCTGATGAACTTACGAACGTTGACCGACCTGCGTGACCGTGGAGTTCGGGCAGGTCCTGGGCCGGATCGGGGCCATACGCGACAGCGGGGACACGAAGCGCCGCACGAGGTCGGCGGGCCAGGGAAAGGTGTGGGTGACGGCGCGCTGGTGCGCGAATCCGTGCAGACCGAGCCAGAGCGCGACCGCGTCGGCGAAGGGGTCGGTGCTGGTCGAGCAGCCGGCGGCAACGCAGTCGGCGAGGATGTCCGCGAGGATCCGCGGGACCCCTGCGCCGGGGAAGGCCGGGGTGTCTGCGATGGCGATGGCCATGGCCATGGCGCCACCGTTGGTGTGGACGGGATTCCACACTCCACCGAACATGACGCGGTAGCGCTCGGGGTGGAGGGCGGCGAAGTCGAGATAGGCGTGGCAGGCGGCGTACAACCGTTGCCGGTGGTCGTGGGCGCCGGCGTCCAGCCGTTGCCGGGGGTCGTCGCCGGTGGCGTCCAGAGCTTGTCCAGAGTCGCCGCCGGCCGCATCCGCCGCGGCCCTGAGCCGGCCGGACAACTCGCCGAAGGCCTCACGGACGACGGCGAGCATGATGGCCGGCCGGTCGGGGAAGTGCGGGTAGATCGAGGGGGCGGCGATCCCGGCCTTCCGGGCCACGGCACGCAGGGTCACGGCCCGTTCGTCGCCACGGTCGAGCAGGTCGGTCGCGGCGGCCAGGATGTCGGCACGCAGGCGGGCGCCCTCCCCTCTGCGGTTCCGCGGGCGGACGGCACGGCCGGTCGGCGACGAACCGGCGGTGATGCCCATGGCGTCACACTCCGGGTACGAGGATGACCTTGCCGGCGACCGTGCGGGACTCGGCGAGCGCCAGCGCCGAGGCGGCGTCGGCCAGCGGGATCTCCGCGGCGATCTGCGGGGTGAGGACGCCGTCGGCCAGCAGCCGCAGCACCTGGGTGAGGTCCTCGCTCAGCCGCCGCCGGAAGGCGTCCCGGCGGCGCAGGCCTGCCCAGAAGTTGTAGAAGTGCGCACTCTTGCCGTTGGGCAGGGAGTTCCACGCCAGGATCCGCGCGAGCAGTTTCAGCACCGGCAGTCGCGAGTTGCCCTCTTCGTCCTTCGTCGCCGCGGATCCGTACGAGACCAGTGTTCCGCCCCGGCGCAGCAGCTCCCACGACCGCACCAGTCCGGCGCCGCCGACATGGTCGAACACCGCGTCCACGCCGTCCGGCGCGGCCTCCCGGATCCGGTCGTACATACCGGGGTCGCGGTAGTCGACCGGGATGGCGCCCAGCTCACGCACATACGCGTGGTGGCGCGGCGACGCCGTGCCGATCACCGTGATCCCGGCGTGCCGGGCCAGTTGTACGAGCGTGGAGCCGACACCGCCGTTGGCGCCCAGTACCACGATGGTCCCGCCGGAGCGGACCTCGGCGATCCGGTGCAGCATCTGCCAGGCGGTGATCCCGTTGACGACGACGGTCTCCGCGGCGGACGCGTCCACGCCGTCCGGTACGGGCACCAGGTCCGCGGCGTCGATCAGCAGATGGCTGGCCCACCCGCCGGTCTTGGTGACCGCGGCGAACCGGCGTCCGGTCAGCGAGGCGTCCACGCCGGGCCCGGTGGCGCCGACAGTGCCCACCACGTCATAACCGGGCACGAAGGGGAACGGCGGCTGGTCGTAGTACTTGCCGCGGCGCATCTGCTGCTCGGCGAACGAGACTCCGGTCGCGTCCATCCGCAGGACGACCTGGCCCGCGGCCGGAGCCGGAAGATCGCGGGTCCGGACCTCCAGACCGCCCGGCTCGACCGCACCGGGCAGAACTATCTCGGTGGCGCGGGTGGTAACGGCGCTGGTCATGACGGACTCCTCAAGGCTTCGACTGTTTGCTTACAGCCGTAAAGCTACATGCGTAACCCAAGACCGGCAAGCGGCTACGACCATAAACTTCACGGTGTAAGGTCACAGGGTGGAAGACACCAGACCGGCGGATTCCGCCGCACCGAAACAGGCCCGCGCGCGCAACCGCCGCGGCGAGGGCGGCCGCCTGCGCGAGGACATCATCGCCGCCGCGGTGGAACTGCTCGACGAGGCCGGCGACGAACGCGCCATCACACTGCGATCGGTCGCCCGCCGGGTCGGGATCGCCGCCCCCTCGATCTACCCGCACTTCCCCGACCAGCCGGCCATCATGCTGGCCGTCGTACGGCTGGAGTTCGCCGAGCTGGAGACCAGCCTGCGCGCGTCCGTGGAAAAGGCCGGCGACGACCCTCGGCAGCGGCTGTACGCCGCCTGCCACGCCTATCTCGACTTCGCCCGGAGCCATCCCGAGCGCTACCGCACGATGTTCGGCGGCCTCTGGATGCCGGTCCTGGGCGAGAGTTCCGTGACCGAGGCGGATCTGACCACGCTGGGCGCGGAAACCATGCAGGTCATCATTGATGTGCTGGGCGACTGCGTCACCGCGGGTCTGGCCACCAGCACCGATCTGTACGGCGACGCGGTCGCGCTGTGGCTGGGCCTGCACGGACTCGCTCACCAGCGCGCCGTCACCCGCGCCTTCCCCTGGCCGGAAGACATCGCCGACCGCCTCATCACCGCACTCACCCACCTGAACGAAGGCCCCTGAACGAAGGCCCCCGAGCGAAGGCCCTGACCGGAAGGCCCCTCACCGACAGCACCGCACCCGCCGCCGACACCCGCCGCCGACACCCGCGGACGTCCGGTCCGCTGCGGGCTCGGTGTCTCGCCGTGGCGATCATCCGTGCGCCGGTAGCGTGGAGCCCTCATCCAAGGGGGGATAGGCGATGAAGCGTGTACCAGGGGCGGTCGCCGTGGTTCTGCTCGTGCTGACGGGCTGCGGGGGCGAACCCGAGCCGAGGCCTGAGCCGTCGGCCACGGCCGCTCGCGCGAAGCTGTCGGAGACCTGGACCGAGAAGTTCGAGGTGTCGGCTCGGGAGAGCCCCTACAACTGCGTCGGTGTGAGCCGTGAGGAATGTCCCGAGTGGCTGGCCGATGTGCGGACGCTGACCCGCGACCTGGAGAAGGCGATCGAGGACCAGCGTCTGGAGCGGCGGTACCCGGAGACCTTGAAGCAGGTCAGGGAGATGGAGCGCGTGTCGGACGTGTACGGCGACGCCAAGTGCGAGGGCGCGAGCGAGGGCGGGCCCGACTGCTCCCACAGCGCGCGGACACTCGCGGCCGGGGCGTCGCTCGTTCCCCTCATGCTGACACAGGATGAACTCCGCTACGAGCTGGACGAATTGCGGGGGAACGAGCACACCTGAGACCGGTACCGGGAGTAAGCGCCTCAGCGGGCGAGCTTGAGCCCGATCACGCTTGCGACGATCAGCGTCAGGAACAAGGCCTTGAGCGCGGTCAGCGATTCCTGTCCGGTGAAGGCCGCGTACAGGATGGTGAGCACCGCGCCGATGCCCACCCATACCGCGTACGCGGTACCGACCGGCAGCTCACGCATCGCATAGGCCAGTCCGGCCATGCTCGCGGCCAGGGCCGTGACGAAGAGCAGGGACGGGACAACGCGACTGAAGCCTTCGGATTTGCCCAGGGCGGTGGCCCACACAGCTTCCAGAACACCCGAAACGGCAAGAATCAACCACGACATGACAGCCTCCGACGGGCCGTCTTGTCGCACACCGGGTACGGCACCCCTCGTCCGGAAGCCACGTGACCGGGCTCCGGTTCAACCTCTCACACCCGACGTGAGGCGGCAATGTCGCCCGACCGGTCCGGTGTCCCTCGGGGAACCGTGAACGATCACCCACCTCTACTATGGCTTTGCGTACTTGATGGCGGAAGGAAGACGGGCCATGCGGCGGCTGGGGCACCTCGAAGCGGAGATCATGGACCGGCTGTGGACATGGAACCGGCCGGCCACGGTGCGCGAGGTCGTCGACGACATCAACAAGAGCCGGCCCGTGGCGTACACCACGGTGATGACCGTCACCAACGTCCTGTTCACCAAGGGCTGGCTGGTGCGCAGCATGCGGGGCCGGGCCTGGCTGTACGCGCCGGTACGCAGCCGGGAGGCGTACGCCGCCGCGCTGATGGAGGACGGTCTGGAAGCCAGTCAGGACCGCCCGGCCGCGCTGGTCCATTTCGTCGGGAAGTTGAGCGAGGAGGAGATCGGCGCCCTCCGTGAGGCGCTGCGGAGCGTGGGACGGGAGGCCAAGCCGTGAACGCGGCCTCCGCCCTGATCGGGTACTCGGTGGTTGTCGGCCTGGTCGTGCCGCGGTTGTTGCTGCGCGGTACCTGGATCTACCGGGCCCCCGCGCTGGGCGCGGCGGTGTGGCAGGCGCTGTCGCTCTCGTTCTCGGTCGCGGCGACGCTCACCGCCTCCAGCCTCGCCGTGCCGACCGAGCATCTTCACGCGGGACTCGTGGGCATCCTGCACTCCTGCGGACTGCACCTGGGTCCGGGCCGGCCCGATCCCGGTACGGCGGACCGGCTCGCGATCGCCCTGCCGAGCGCCATGGCCCTGGCATTGGCCGCGAGCTTCGTGTTCCACCTGGTGCGCGCCCGGCGACTGCGCGAACGGCACAGGGACACCCTGGACCTGGTGGGCCGTCACTCGGCCCGGTTGCGTGCCACGGTACTGCCGTACGACCTGCCGGCCGCCTACTGTCTGCCGGGGCGTCGCCCCCGCGTCGTGGTCAGCGAAGCGGCCGTGCGTGACCTCTCGCCCGAACAGCTCGACGCGGTGCTGGAGCACGAGCGCGCTCACATCACGGGCCGTCATCATCTGGCGCTGGCGGCCGTGGAGGCGTTCCATTCGCTCTTCCCGTGGCTGCCACTCGCTCGACTGGCCAAGGAACAGACCGCGCTTCTGATGGAGATGGCCGCGGACGACCGAGCGTTGCGCAGCCATTCGCACGAGGTGCTCGCCACCGCGATGTACGAGATGGCGGCCGCACGCGCGCCGAAGGGAGCACTCGCGGTGGGCGGCGAGACCGTCGTGATCCGGCTCAGGCGGATCCTCGCCCGTCGCGGGGGACCCCACCCCGTCGTCTCAGGAACCGTTGCCACCGTCGCGGCAGTGGTCCCCGTCCTGCCGCTGCTGCTGGCCTGCCCGCCCGTCCTCGGCTGACCTCGGGGACAGGAGCCCGGCGGTCAGCCGATTCGTACGCCCCACATGAACGGCATGCCGCTCCGCTCGATCGACTCGTAACGCACCTGGGCACCGGGCTTCGGGGAGTGGAGGATCTGTCCGTTCCCCGCGTAGAAACCCACGTGGCTCAAGTCGGTGCGCATGATGATCAGGTCACCGGGCTTGAGCGCGCTCAGCGAATTGATCCGCGTACCGGCGTTGGCCTGGTCCTGCGAGGTACGCGGGATGGACACCCCCGCCTGATTGAACGCCCAGGAGGTGAGCCCGCTGCAGTCGAAGGAGTTCGGGCCCGACGCGCCCCACACGTAAGGCATGCCGACCCGGCTCTTGGCCGCCTCGAAAGCCGCGGCGGCCCGCTGGGAGGCGCTGCCCTCGTTTCCCAGCTCGACCCGCTCGCTGGACCGGTTCGCGCGCTCGTCCTCGGCGGACCGTGCGGCCCGTTCCTCCACCGTCATGGTGTTGAGAAGCCGCTGCGCCTCCGCGAGCTTGCCCTGGATCTCCTTCTTCTTGTCCCCGAGTTCCTCGCGGGTGTCCCGGAGATCCTTGAGCTTCTCCAAGGCCTGGCCGCGCTGCTGCTGAAGGTCACGCTGCTGCGACTGGTACTGCTCAAGCGCGTCGACCTGCTGGGCGCTCAGCTGATCGAGGAATGACGCCTTGTCGAGGTAGCCGTCCGGATCCGAGGTGAGCAGCAACTGGACCGACGCGTCGAGTCCGCCACTGCGGTACTGGGCGGCGGCTATCGAGCCGAGCCGGGTCCGCAGGTCGTTGAGGCCACTCCGCTTACGGGCCGCGGCGTCCTGGAGAGCGTCCACCTCCTTCTGGAGGACGCCGGCCTTCTCCTTCGCCCCGTTGTACTTCTCCACGGCCTGGGTGGCCTGCTCGTACAGGCGGTCGACCTGAGCCTGGACACCCTTCTTGTTCGGGTCCGGCAGCGGGTCGGCCGAAGCCGACTGCGCCGACACGGCGACGGCCGCCGCGGCCGTCGCCGTGACCATGGCCGTATACGCCTGACTGGACTGCTTGGGACGACGGTG
Source organism: Streptomyces sp. NPDC055025 (assembly GCF_053608565.1). NCBI lineage: Bacteria > Bacillati > Actinomycetota > Actinomycetes > Kitasatosporales > Streptomycetaceae > Streptomyces > Streptomyces sp. NPDC055025. The sequence continues at coordinate 127,222 of NZ_JBSGVS010000005.1, read as the reverse complement.
GGACGCCACTGAGGCGGTCTCCTTCTTTCCTCGGCCGCCTGCCGGGACAGCGCTCCCGCTGCTTCGGCCCCGTTCGGACGGTACGGATACGGCGTCGCCTCCGCCGGCCGCCACCCCGGAAGAGTGATTGATCGCGCGAAGGTTCGCCGCGAATACTACAGCGCTTAGTTGTTTAGTACCAAGGCGTGCGATCAGCGGAAGGCGGGGCCGAGCGGCCCCCCTCACCCGTTCGGCGTCCTCCACTGCCCGCATCACCTTCAACGCACGGTAGTTTCTCTGTCACTGTGCGAATCCATACGGGGTGTTTCCGTGAGCACGGCCGCTGGGTGGTCGCCCTGCTGCTGGCGGCTCTGGCTGCCTTGCTGATCAGTGTCTGCGACAGCGGTGGGCATCATCGGCTGCTCGACTCCCGCCCCGACCGCTCGGCTGTCCCGGCCTCGGAACTCTCGTCGGGGTATGCCGACCCGGATCCTTCCTGCGCGCCGGGAGTGGAGCACCACCTTGCCGCCCAGGTGGATCAACGCCAGCCGCTTCAGGGACCTCCCGCGGCGGTGGGCGACCGCCCGGCGGAGACCGGACCGTCCCCGCACATCGGCACGCCGAGGCGCGGTCCTCCCGCGGCGGGAGGGCGTGAGGTGCTCGGCCGGGGATGTGTGTCCAGGACGTGATCGGGCCCGGCCGCTCCGGTGTACGGCGGTGTACCGCCGGCCGGCGAGCGGCCTGACGGCCCCGATCGCTCCTCTCCTGGGGTGACGCGGTGTGTCGCCGACAGGTGCGTCACCGCGGTGTGCCCCGGGTCGTACGAAGGACACCGACCGCACGATGACTGAACTCCCCCTGCCCGTAAGGCCGTTCGCCTCACCCCGCAGCGTCCTGGGCGCTGTCGGCAACACGCCCGTGCTGTGGGTGGACGAACCGTTCGCCACCGCGCCCAGCGGGTTCTGGGCGAAACTCGAAGGCTTCAACCCCGGCGGTATCAAGGACCGCGCCGCCCTGTACATGGTCGCTCGGGCCCGCGAGCGCGGAGATCTGCGCTCCGGTGCACCGATCGTGGAATCGACCTCCGGCACTCTCGGCCTCGGCCTCGCCCTGGCCGGAGTCCTGTACGGGCATCCGGTGCATCTGGTCACCGACCCGGGCATGGAACCGATCGTGGAGCGGATGCTCACCGCCCACGGAGCCACCTTGTACGTCGTCGACCGGCCTCATCCCGAGGGCGGCTGGCAGGAAGCACGCCGTCAAAGGGTCGCCGAACTCCTGGCCGCGCACCCCGGCGCGTGGTGCCCGGATCAGTACCACAATCCCGACAACGTGGCCGCGTACGCCGGACTCGCCGGTGAACTCGCCGACCAGTTGCAGCGCGTCGACGTACTGGTGTGCGCGGTCGGCACCGGCGGCCACTCCGCCGGCATCGCCCGCGGCCTGCGCACACGGATGCCCGCTCCGCGGCTGGTCGGAGTCGACACGGTCGGATCGACGATCTTCGGCCAGCCCGCCCGGACCCGGCTGATGCGCGGGCTGGGCTCGTCCATCCATCCGCGCAACGTCGACTACGACGCCTTCGGCGAGGTCCACTGGGTCGCACCCGCCGAGGCCGTCTGGTCGGCGCGGCGCCTGGCCGCGCGGCAGTTCGCCACCGGTGGCTGGAGCGTGGGCGCGGTCGCCCTGGTCGCCGGGTGGCTGGCCCGTACCCAGCCGGAAGGGACCCGTATCGCCGCTGTCTTCCCCGACGGACCGCACCGCTACTTCGACACCGTCTTCAACGACGACTACTGCCGGGCCCACGGTCTCCTCCTCGCGGAGGAACCCGCCGGCCCACGACTCATCTCCCGGCCCGACGAGGCGGAGGTGTTCCGGTGGACACGCTGCACCACGGTCACCGATCCGCTGTCCGCCCGCACAGCCGTGGAAGCGGTTCAGCGGTGAACTCGACCTGGAGGAAGGCTCGTTCGTTCGACACCACAGTGCGGCTGCTGATGGTGAATCAGCTCACCATCAACCTCGGCTTCTACATGCTGATGCCCTATCTGGCCGCCCATCTGTCGGGCTCGCTGGCCTTGGGCGCCTGGGCGGTCGGGCTCGTCCTGGGGATGCGGAATCTCTCCCAGCAGGGCATGTTCCTCATCGGTGGAATGCTCGCCGACCGGTTCGGGTGCCGACGGCTGATCATCGCGGGGTGTGCGCTGCGTACGGTCGGTTTCGGCGTGCTCGCCGTCGCGGACGCCCTGCCAGGTCTGCTGGCCGCTTCTGCGGCCACCGGTCTGGCGGGCGCCCTGTTCAACCCCGCCGTCCGCGCCTATCTGGCCGCCGAGGCGGGTGAGCGCCGGGTCGAGGCGTTCGCCCTCTTCAATGTCTTCTACCAGGCCGGAGTCCTGCTCGGTCCGCTGATCGGACTGGCGCTGACCGCCGTGTCGTTCCCGGTGACCTGCGCGGTGGCATCGGCGCTCTTCGCGGTGTTGACCCTGGTGCAGGCGCGACGGCTGCCCGCGCGCGAGAGGACCACGGCCAGGGAAGAGGCGACATGGCGGCAGCAGGCGGGCACGGTGCTGCGCAACCGGTCCTTCCGGCTGTTCGCCGCCGCCATGACCGGCTCGTACGTCCTGTCGTTCCAGGTGTACCTCGCGCTACCGCTGGAGGCGACACGCCTGGTGGGTGACGGTGCGTACGGCACCGCCGCGACCAGCGTGCTGTTCGTCGTCTCCGGACTGGTCGCACTCGCCGGACAGATGCGTATCACCGCCTGGTGCCGGCGTACGTGGACACCTCATCGCTGTCTGGTCGCCGGGCTCACACTCATGGCGGTGGCCTTCCTGCCCCCTGCCTTCACCGCAAGTGCCGTTCCGGCACCGGGTGGTTGGGGAGCCGTGCTGGTCATGGTGCCGCTGGTGGCATGTGCCGGTCTGCTCGCGGCGGCGACCGCGGTGCTGTATCCGTTCGAGATGGACACGATCGTCGCCCTGTCCGGCGGGCGGTGGGTCGCCACCCACTACGGCCTCTACAACACCGTCTGCGGCATCGGGATCACCGTGGGGAATCTGTCCACCGGCGCGGTCCTCGACATCGGCCGCCACACCGGTTTCGCCGCGCTGCCGTGGGTGGTCCTCGCCCTGGTCGGGGCGGGGTGCGCGACCGCGGTCGCCGCCCTGGCCCGCGGCGGACACCTCGGCGTGGCAACTCCCGCCGCGGTACGGGCGTGACGCAGTGGGTACGGACCCGGCGTAAAGGTGCCGGTGCGCGACATCCGGTCGCGCACCAGCACCTCGGGCCTCGGGCGCCTACGCCTCCTCCGTACGTTCCGCCTGCTCAACGAGGCTGCCTGCTCACGAGGCTGTTCGCGTGTCCTGCGCGGCGCGGTTCCAGGCGGCGTCGCGCAGCAGACGGAGGCCGTTGAGGCCGACGATGACGGTCGATCCCTCGTGACCCAGCACGCCGAGGGGCAGCGGCAGATGGCCCACCAGGTCCCAGATGACCAGGCCGGAGATGAACACACCGGCGATCACCAGGTTCTGCACCACCAGGCGGCGGGCCGCTCGCGAGAGAGCGATGACCTTGGGGACGGTGGCGAGTTCGTCGCGGACGACGACGGCGTCGGCGGTTTCCAGGGCGAGGTCGGAGCCGGCACGGCCCATGGCGATGCCGGTATGGGCGGCGGCCAGCGCGGGGGCGTCGTTGACACCGTCACCGATGACCAGCACCTTGCGCCCGCGGGCCTCCAGTCGGCGTACCGCCTCGACCTTGTCCCCCGGCAGGAGGCCGGCGTGGACGTCGTCTCCGGTGATGCCGGCCTCGGCGGCCAGACGGGCGGCGGCGCGCGGGTTGTCGCCCGTGATCAGCATCGGCGTGCAGCTGGTCAGCTCGGCCAGGAAAGCGACCGTGGTGGCGGCGTCGGGGCGCAGACGGTCGGCGATGCCCAGCACCCCGACCGGGACGCCGTCGCGCAGGACCACGACGGCGGTGCGGCCTCCGTCCTCCAGGTCCGCCGCGACCTCGGCGGCGCGGGCCGAGAGGGTGTCGTCGTTGTCGTCGAGGAGGCGGGCGGGGGCCCCGACCGCGACCGTGTGCCCGTCGACGGTGGCGGTGACACCGACACCGGGGGTGGAGGTGAAGTCCCGTACGTCGGCGATGGCCAGGCCGCGGGTGCGGGCGGCGTCGACAACCGCGCGGGCCAGTGGGTGTTCACTGGGGTGCTCGACGGCGGCCGCCAGCGCCAGCAGGGCGTTCTCGGCCGGGCGGGAGCCGTGCGGGCCGAAGCCGTGCGGGCCGGGGCCGTCCGGGCCGGAACCGTCCAGGAGACGGACGTCGGTGACACGAGGGGTGCCCTCGGTCAGGGTGCCGGTCTTGTCGAGTGCGACCGCGTCGACCTGCCCGAGACGCTCCATGACGACGGCGGACTTCACCAGGACGCCGTGGCGTCCGGCGTTGGCGATCGCCGACAGCAGCGGCGGCATGGTGGCCAGCACCACGGCACACGGCGAGGCCACGATCATGAACGTCATCGCCCGCAGCAGCGAGCCGGTGAGGTCCGCGCCGAACGCGAGGGGGATCAGGAAGACGGCCAGGGTCGTGAAGACCATGCCCAGGCTGTACCGCTGTTCGACCTTCTCGATGAACAACTGGGTGGGCGCCTTGGTCCCGGACGCTTCCTCGACCATGGCGACGATCCGGGCGATCACCGAGTCCGAGGCGTCCCGCTCGACCTTGACCCGCAGGGCGCCGATGCCGTTGAGAGTTCCGGCGAAGACCTCGTCCCCGGTCTCCTTCGCGACCGGCAGGGGCTCGCCGGTGATGGTGGCCTGGTCGACCTCGCTGATCCCGTCCAGCACCCGGCCGTCCGCGCCGACCCGCTCGCCGGGGCGGACCAGGATGGTGTCCCCCACCACCAGGTCCTCGGTGGCGACCGTCCGCTCGCTCCCGTCATCACCCAGCCGGGTGGCCGTGGCCGGGGCGAGGTCGAGCAGACCGCGCACCGCGTCCTGGGTGCGGGCGGTGGCCAAAGCTTCCAGGGCGCCGGAGGTGGCGAAGATGACGATCAGCAGCGCGCCGTCCATCACCTGCCCGATCGCGGCCGCGCCGATCGCGGCCACGATCATCAGCAGGTCCACATCCAGGGTCTTCTCCCGCAGCGCCGTCAGCCCCGCCCGAGCCGGCTCCCAGCCGCCGGTGACATAGGCCGCCGCGTACAGCGGGCCCCAGGCCCAGGCGGGGGCGCCCGTCAGCTGGAGCGGCAGCGCGATCAGGAACAGCGCCAGCGCCGTGGCGGCCCAGCGCGCCTCGGCCAGGGCGAACACCCGGGTACGCCGCTTGGGCGCCGTACGCGGGGCGGCCGGAGCCGCCCGTTCAGGGCGCGGGAGCAGGACAGAAGGCATGACAGAGCAACCCTTCGCGGCGGAGGACGGGAACACATCCACCGTACAGGATCATCTGAACAGATATTCAAGTGTTGCCGATAGGATGGACCCCATGGGTCACGGAGCCGACGACAAGAATCACGCCACCCCACGCGAACGCCTGGACTCGGCGGGGGCCACCGATGTCGCCGCCACCCTCCAGGCGCTGGCCACCCCCTCGCGGCTGTACATCCTCGCCCGCCTCCAGGAAGGCCCCTGCTCGGTCGGCGACCTCGCCGAGGCCGTCGGCATGGAGGCCTCCGCCTGCTCCCACCAGCTGCGCCTGCTGCGCAACCTCGGACTCGTCACCGGAGAACGCCGGGGCCGCTCCATCGTCTACACCCTCTACGACCACCATGTCGCCGAACTCCTGGAACAGGCCCTCTTCCATGTCGAGCACCTGCGACTCGGCCTGCGCGACGCACCCGCCGAGGTCGCTCGGCCGCTCTCCCGCACCGAGCCATGAGTGGGGGGGAGGGCTCGGTCCGACGGTGGCCCGCGATTCAATAACCGCAGGTCAAAGCGGTGTTATTGGTGTTGACAACGGTCACCGGTGCAGCCTTTGCCGATTCTCTCCGAGTGCGCTTCACTGCCCGGGTCGTATACCAAAACGGGGAGGCTCACGAACATGAGCGGACATCAGGAGCACGACCATGGACCGGGCGGCCACTCCCACGGCGTCGCCGCCGACGCCGACGGCCGGTGGCTGTCGATCGCGCTCGTCCTCATCACGTCGTTCATGGCGATCGAGGTCGTCATCGGGGTCATCGCGGGATCCCTCGCGTTGATCTCGGACGCCGCGCACATGCTCACCGACGCCGTCTCGATCGTGCTGGCGCTCATCGCGATGCGGCTCTCGGGCCGTCCCGCGCGCGGCGGATTCACGTACGGTCTCAAGCGCGCCGAGATCCTCTCCGCCCAGGCCAACGGGCTCACCCTGCTGCTGCTCGCCGCCTGGCTCGCCTACGAAGCCGTGCACCGCTTGATCGATCCGCCCCGGGTCGAGGGAGGTCTGGTGCTGGTGACGGCCCTGGTCGGCATCGTGGTGAACATCCTCGCGGCGTGGTGCATATCCAAGGCGAACCGCACCTCACTGAACGTCGAAGGCGCCTACCAGCACATCCTCAACGACCTGTTCGCCTTCATCGGCACCGCGATCGCCGGTCTGATCGTGGTGACCACGGGCTTCGCCCGCGCGGACGCCATCGCCACCCTCGTCGTCGTCGCACTGATGATCAAGGCGGGGTACGGACTGGTCCACGAATCCGGACGGATCTTCCTCGAAGCCGCCCCGGTCGATCTCGACCCCGACGCCATAGGCGACCAGCTCGTCGCGCGTCCGTCCGTCGTCGAGGTCCACGACCTCCATGTATGGACCATCACCTCCGGACAACCGGCCCTGTCCGCCCACGTCCTGGTGTCCCCCGACAGCGACTGCCACGCGGTGCGCCGCGACTTGGAGCAGCTCGTGAGCCAAGAGCACAAGATCAGTCACACCACCCTCCAGGTCGACCACGCACCTGAGGAGATCCGTCCTCTCGCCCACGCCAACGCGGCGTCCGACGCACACTGCGAGGATCCGCACGGTCCGGTCCACCGCGACGAACCACACCCGCACTGACAGTCGCTGGAGGGCGGCGCGGGCGCTGAAAAGGGCGGTGAAAAGGGTGGCGCGGGCGGTGAAAAGGCGGCGGTGCGGCCGACAGGACCCCAGGTCCTGTCCGGGCGATGGCGACGACGTTCCGGATCCCGCTCACGCCGCGGTCTCCGGCTCCGGCTCCGGCGCGATCTCGGCGATCAGCCCCTCGACGCGCTTCCTGATCTCGTCCCGGATCGGGCGTACGGCCTCGACGCCCTGTCCGGCCGGGTCGTCCAGGGTCCAGTCGAGGTAGCGCTTGCCCGGGAAGACGGGGCAAGTGTCCCCGCAGCCCATGGTGACGCAGACGTCGGACTCCTTGACCGCGTCCACGGTGAGGATCTTCGGGGTCTCGGCGGAGATGTCGATGCCGACTTCCGCCATGGCCTCGACCGCGGCCGGGTTCACGGCGTCGCCCGGGTCGGATCCCGCCGAGCGGACCTCGACCCGGTCTCCGGCCAGATGGGTCAGCCAGGCGGCGGCCATCTGGGAGCGGCCGGCGTTGTGGACACAGACGAACAGCACAGAAGGCTTGTCGGACATCAGACGGGTCTCTCTTGTTCTCGCGTGTCTCACGCGTCTCACGTGTCTCGCGAGCTTGTCTCGCGCGTCTCGTGACGAAGGTCAGGGAGGTATGACATCAGCACCCGATGGCGTCACCCGCCACTGATGTGACAGTATCAGCCCATGATGACGTCAGTCGATACTGAGCTGATCCGCGTGCTCTCGGACCCGCTCAGGCTCCAGATCGTGACCCTGCTCGCCCACGAGACCCTCTGCACCACGCACCTGGTCGAGGAGACCGGCGCCAAGCAGACCAACCTCTCCAACCACCTGCGCGTACTGCGCGAAGCGGGGGTGGTCGAGACGGAACCGTGCGGCCGTTTCACCTACTACAAGCTGCGCCCGGACGTCATCGAATCCGTGGCGGGTTCCTTCACCGCTCTGGCCACGGCCGCCCGTGCCACCCGAGCGGCCGACACGAAGAGAGCCTGCCCGTGACCAGCGGCGGACCGGCGACCACCAGCACACCCGCCCCGCCGGGCGCGGACCCGGTCGTCGCGAAACTCTCGACCCTCGACCGCTTCCTGGCCGTCTGGATCCTGATCGCCATGGGGCTTGGACTGGGCCTCGGCCGACTGATCCCCGGGCTCGACGACGCTCTGGCGAAAGTCGAGATCGGCGGCATCTCGCTGCCCATCGCCGTCGGCCTGCTCATCATGATGTATCCGGTCCTGGCCAAGGTCCGCTACGACAAGCTCGACGCCGTCACCGGCGACCGGAAGCTGATGGCGTCCTCGCTGGTCATCAACTGGGTTGTCGGCCCGGCTGTGATGTTCGCGCTGGCGTGGATCTTCCTGCCGGACCTGCCCGAGTACCGCACCGGCCTGATCATCGTCGGTCTCGCCCGCTGCATCGCGATGGTCATCATCTGGAACGACCTCGCCCGCGGCGACCGCGAGGCCGCCGCCGTCCTCGTCGCCCTCAACTCCGTATTCCAGGTTGCCGCGTTCGGCCTGCTCGGCTGGCTCTACCTCGACCTGCTGCCGGACTGGCTCGGCCTCGGTGACGGTGAGAGCCTCGACATCTCCATGGGGAAGATCGCCCTGAACGTGCTCATCTTCCTCGGCGTTCCCCTGCTGGCCGGCTTCCTCACGCGCCGCTTCGGCGAGAAGTCCATGGGCCGGGAGCGCTACGAGACGGCGTTCCTGCCGAAGATCGACCCCTGGGCGCTGTACGGACTGCTCTTCACCATCGTCATCCTCTTCGCTCTGCAAGGGAAGACGATCACCTCGCGGCCGCTGGACGTCGCCCGAATCGCCCTGCCACTGCTGGTGTACTTCGCGGTGATGTTCTTCGGCACCTTCCTCCTCGGCAAGGCCCTCGGACTGGCCTACGACCGGACCGCCACCCTGGCGTTCACCGCGGCGGGCAACAACTTCGAGCTCGCGATCGCGGTCGCCATCGCCACCTTCGGCGTCACCAGCGGGCAGGCCCTCTCCGGCGTGGTCGGCCCGCTCATCGAGGTCCCGGTCCTGATCGCGCTCGTCTACGTATCGCTGGCCTGGCGCGAGAAGTTCGCCACCACCGCCCTCACCACACCCGCGAGCGAGTCCTGACAGCCCGGCTCTAGGCCACGCTCCGGCCGACTGGTCTCGACCATGGCGCCGATTCTTATACCGGTATAGTTCGACCGGTATAGTTATTGGTTGCATAAGAAGGGCGCCACATGATCGAGATCCTGAATCCCACCCTACTGGCCCGTGCGAAGGACACTGGCGCCCTGGTCGCCGACATCCTGCAGACGCTGAAGAGCCGCAGCACGATCGGCACGAACCTGCTGGACATCGACCGGTGGACCAAGGCCATGATCGTCGAGGCGGGAGCGCTGTCCTGCTATGTCGACTACGAGCCATCCTTCGGACGCGGCCCGTTCGGCCACTACATCTGCACGGCCGTCAACGACGCCGTGCTCCACGGACGGCCGTACGACTACAAGCTTGCCGACGGCGATCTGCTGACACTCGACCTCGCCGTCTCCAGAGGCGGAGTCGCCGCGGACGCCGCCATCAGCTTCATCGTGGGAGACACGAAGCACCCGGAGAGTGTCGCGATGATCAGTGCGACCGAACGCGCGCTGGCCGCGGGGATCGCCGCCGCCCGGCCCGGGGCTCGCATCGGTGACATCTCCCATGCCATCGGCACGGTCCTCAGCGAGGCGGGGTACCCGATCAACACCGAGTTCGGAGGCCATGGCATCGGATCGACGATGCACCAGGACCCGCACGTCGCGAACACCGGACGGCCCGGCCGTGGATACAAACTGCGCCCTGGGCTGCTGCTGGCACTGGAGCCATGGGTCATGGCGGACACCGCTCAACTCGTCACCGATGCCGACGGGTGGACGCTCCGAAGTGCGACAGGCTGCCGGACGGCACACACCGAGCACACGATCGCCATCACCGACGACGGAGCCGAAATCCTCACCCTGCCGGAGCAGGCGCGGCCGTGAGGTCGGAGCCCCCGCGTTCCTCTTCTCCAAACACGGCATCTCCGAGCACGGCGTCTCCAAGCACCGCATCGCGCATCGTTGGCCGGAGCCGCTGTATTTAGATTGTATTTTTCTCGTCTCCTCTGCGGCTAGCTTTATCAATGTCAATTTCCTTCGCTTGCAGAAGCGATGACGGGAGGAATTCTCATGCTCAAGATCATTGAGACGATGGGTACACGGATGGTGGGTATGGTGGCCCCCTCGGTCACGGCGGCCGCCGCTCCGGCCGCGTGTTACGACCAGTACTCTCACTGTGATTCCAGCTGCTCGTTCTGGCAGGACCGTCTGGCGTACGACCGGATCTGCAACGGCGTGTACCAGTACACCTGGTACGCCGGTTGCGGAACCTGCGCCGACTGATCCGAGAGCGACGAGTGACAGGTCAGCCCCGGCTTCCGACCAGGAAGCCGGGGCTGACCCCGTCCTTTTTCCTCTCCGCCGCCTCTCCGCTGTCTTTGCGCTGCCCCTCCGCTGTCTTTGCGCGGTTTTCAATTGGTCAGCTCTGGCTCCGCGGATTGCTTCTCACGGTACCCGTGCGATTGGATACGGAAGAGCCGGGCGTATATTCCGCCGAGGGTGATGAGTTCCGTGTGGTTTCCCTGCTCCACGATCCTGCCCTCACTGAGTACGGCGATCCGGACGGCGTCCCGTACGGATCCCATGCGATGGGATATGAGGAGGCTGGTACGCCCGGCGCGGTAATCCCTCAGATGCTGGTGGATCTCGTATTCGGCTTCGGCGTCGAGTCCCGAGCTCGGTTCGTCGAGTATGAGCAGATCCCGTTCGCCGCGCAGCAGGGCGCGGGCCAGGGCCAGACGCTGCCACTGTCCTCCGGACAGCAGCACTCCCGAGGACGGGTCGTCGCTGTTGGGGTCCTGGAACATCCTGCTGAGAAGGGTGTCGTAGGCGTGCGGGAGCCGGGTGACGACCTCGTGGACTCCTCCGCGCCGGGCGGCTGCCGTGAGGCGTGGTTCGTCCTCAAGGGCGGAGAGGTCACCGAGCCCGATGTTCTCCTTCACGGTGAGGTCGTAACGGGTGTAGTCCTGGAATACCGCGCTCATCCGTTCCCGTAGCTCCGCCGGATCGAATGCGCGCAGGTCGATGCCGTCCCAGAGAATGGCCCCGCGCGTGGGATCGTAGAGTCGGCAGAGCAGTTTGATGAGCGTGGACTTTCCCGCGCCGTTGTGGCCGACCAGGGCTGTGACCTGTCCGTTCGGGAGGAACAGGTCGACGCCGCGAAGAATCCATGGCTGGTCGTCGGAGTAGCGGAACCATACGTCCTGGAACTCGATACCGTGTCCCAGCGGTGGCACGGTACGCGGTTCTTCCGGCACGGGAAGGGCGGACGGGGTACGCATCACTTCCTGGTAATGGTGGAACATCAGCAACGAGTCGTGGATCGTGGACAGGCTTCTGACGAGATTGGCGAGGGATCCCTGCGTACCGGCCACCGCGGCGATGAACATCGCGACATCGCCGACGGAGAATTGTCCGGACAGCGCCGCGTGGGCCGCCCAGACCAGCCCGCCGCCGGCCACGGCCGCGGACAGCAGGGACAGTCCGCCCTGTGTGCGCAGCACACGCCGATCCAGCCGGTCCCGGGCGGAGTTGATGGTGCGCAGTTCGCCCAGCATTCTGTCGCGGAGGAAATCCGAGATGCCGAACAGGCGGACTTCCATCGCGGTTTTCAGATCTCGGAGGAGATCCGTGTAGAACATCTCTCTGCGCTCGGCGGGCCCCAGCCGCCGCCGTAGCCGGGCCCGGCGCTTGTTGAGAGCCCTCTCGGCGAGAAGCGCGGGGATCACCGCCGCGATCACCACACCCGCCATCACCGGGCTGAGCAGGCTGAGCGTGATCAGAAACCCGCCCAGGGTGATACCTGCCTGCACAATGCCGAGCAGACCGGTGAGGAACCGGCCCGGACTCTCGCTCCCGGACTGCTGAGCGAGCATGAGCCGGTCGTAGAAGGGCGGATCCTCCAGTTGCGCCAGCCCGTGCATGGTGCCCAGTTTGGTGAACAGACGCTCCCTGATGGCGATTTGCACACGGCGTGTCAGCAGGTTGCCGGCGAACACGGTGCCATGGGGAAGAAGCACGGTGGCCACTCCGCCGGCCGCCAGCGCGGCGGCCAGCGCGAGGAAGTGGTTCAGCTCACCGGCGGGCCGCGCCGTGATGCCGTCGAGAAGAAGTTTGGTCAACCAGGCGGACAGCACCGGCAGAGTACCGAGGAACATGCCTGCCAGAAAAAGGAAGGCGACGGCGAAGGGAGCGGCACGGCAGGCGAAGACAAGCGCGGCCAGCGCGTCCCTCAGCCGGACTCGGCTGCCCGTGTCGTGTTCGGGCCGCCGGGAGAGCCGTCTCACCTCGATACCGCCGTGGGAAGATCAGCGACCCTGCGGGAAGCCACGGTAATGGCACCGTCGACGTCGAGCCCGGCGAAGGCCGGGAATCCATTGACGGCGAAAGCGGACTGCACCGGCCCGTCGGGTTCCTCCACGATGACCCGCCCGACGCCGGTGAACTGCGCTGCGTATGCGGCGGCTTCGGACGGGGAACCCGAGATGACCACGGTGACGCGGTCCCGGCCCTCGGGCACTGTGGTGGCGTAGCCGAGGAACTCCGGGGTCGCCTTCTCACAGGGAACACATCCCGGCGACAGAAAGGCTATGACGGCCGGGCCGGTGAGGGAGTCGCGTGAGATCGCTTCCCCGTCGAGCGTCATGGCGCTGAATTCCGACGGCGCGTCTCCCATGGGGTGTGGGCGATTTCCGGTCGGATCCGATACGTCTTGCCCATGGCCCTCCGCCAGCAACTGGGAATGCTCGCGCAGTCTGATGATGACGCCGTAGGTGAAGACCAGATTGAGAATGCACAGCAGTCCCAGCAGGGCAGCCAGAACGATGAGATACGGCATGGTTGATCCTTTTCCCAACTATGTCAGCCTCGTGGGTCCCGGATCTGCGATACGGGCAGGCGCGGGCCCTTGGGCGAGCCAGTTGATCGAGTGGGAATGAAGAGTTCCACGATGTCGTCGAAGAGCACGAAGAAGCTTGCGAGGACGATTCCGGTGGCGGCCGCCAGCAGTTTTCCGAAAACGGCCTCGGCGCTCTCCCCGGCCAGCAGGTTGCCGAGCATTCCGACGATGGCGATCGTGGAGAGCAGCAGATTGCGGACGATATGACGCACGCCCAGCACCGCGCCGCGGCCTCCGAAGCACTTGCAGGGCGTCTGGGTACCGCTTCTGAGAGCATGTGCGACGACGGAGCTGAAGACGAGCAGCAGACCGAGACTCAGCGCCAGTGCGCCGGTCCGAAGTACCGGCGCTTCCTCCCGGAGCGGTCCCACCGGGAGCAACGAGAAGGCGAGCAGTACGGGGACCGTGAATTCGACGCCGAGTGCCGTCATCGCCATGGCGCGGGCACGGGACCGGGGAAGGATATTCAGGTCTTTTATCGATCCCACGAATTCAAGAAACGAGTACCGATTTCGTGACTTGCTGAGTGCGGCAGCCAGAAAGACCACCCCCAGCAGAAACTCACATCCGGTCGCAAGATTCCGCATGATTGAATCTCCCCGTCGCCGCAACAATAGCCTGCCCTATATGCTAGACGTGTCCTGTATAAACTTGATACAGGCCACATACAGACTGCCTGTCAGCCATCGAGTCGTTTGACGACGCGTCCAAGCAATTCCGTTGTCGAGAAGTAACCGTGGACGCGCGAGTCGTAGCTCTGGTCCGGGTTGTCACCCAGCAGAACCACCCGGCCCGGGGGCACAGCTGATTCGGGCGCGTCACGCAGGGCGGGCACGGTGTCCCGGGGCACCGGGTCGCCGGGGACGGCGGCCACCCGTTTGATGAGGCAGGGGCCCGCCCACCCCGCGGTGACCGGCGCGCGGTCCTTCCTCGGGCGCACGTCCTCCGGTATCCGCCCCTGAAGGTGCACCGAGTCACGTACGACGACTACGGACATTCGCGTGAGGCGGTGCGTGGCGACACGGCGTACGACGACGCGTTCGCCGGAGCGGAACGTCGGTTCCATGCTCGTCCCCGCGACGGTGACCACCGCGTACTGACGGCGCAGCCACCAGAGGCCGCCGATGGTGAGCAGGATGGCGCAGGCGACAGCAGCGGCGACGACGATGAGGCTCGGCATCTCGGCCTCCCTTTCAGCCGAGGGTGGCGGACAGTGTGTGGAAGACATGGGGCAGGCGATAGCGGCCGGGTCCCAGGCTGTTGAGGAAGCGGTGGTCGCTCAGCCGGTCGAGCAGCAGCTCCGCCGCCGCCGGGGACGTCTCCACCAACTCGGCGGCGATCGCCGGGGTGATCTCGGGATCACGGCGACGGGCCAGGGCCCGCATGAGCTGTGCGGCCCGCGGGTCGGTGCGATCGATCGACTCGTACATCGCGCGCAGCCAACTGCTCGGCCCCTGCCCGGCGGAGGGGTGATCGTCGACACGGCCTGTCCCGCCGCGCAGCTGCTCCGCGAGGTGGTCCAACCCCCACTGCGGCCGGCCTGACAGGAGTTCACCAACGCCTCGTATGGCGCCGGGCAGACGGGCGCAGTGCTCGACGATCTCCTCGGCCGCCTCGGGCGAGGCGGCCACACGCGCACCGATGAGTTCGGCGAGCAGCGCCAGCGCCTCCTGCGTGGTGAGAGGATCCAGCGTCAGGTGCTGTGCGTGGTCGAGGGCGAGACCGCGCCGGCCGGTGACCAGCACCGCGCAGTGCCGGCCGGTGGGAAGCAGAGGACGCACCTGCGCGGCGTCGAGGGCGTTGTCCAGCACCATCAGAAGGCAGAGGCCGGCCGTGACGGAACGGAAATGCGCCGCGGTCTCGCCCGTACTCACGGTCGGTGCGGGGGCCGGTTCCCCGAGCGCCGTGAGAAAACCGATGAGCAGGCGCCTCGTTCCCCTCGGGGTCTCCGACGATTCCACGTCTCCGAGGTCCGTGTAGAGCTGCCCGTCGGGGAAGCGATCGGCGACCGCGTAGGCGGCCTGGAGTGCCAGTGCCGACTTGCCGACTCCGGGCGGGCCGCTGATCGCCGTCACCCGCGCGAAGCCCTCGTCACGGTTCAGGGCCGTCACCACATTCGCTGCCTCCCGCTCCCGTCCGGCGAAGAACATGGGGCGGGGCAGTTGCCGTGGCACCGTGTGGCCGCGCCGCGATACGACGGGCGAACGGGAAGAGCCGGCCGGGGCTGTCGGGCTGGGAGTGTCCCCTTCCTTGTACCGGGGTATCGAGAGCTCCCTGTGCCGGGGTAACAGGAACTCCCTGTGCCGGGGTAACGGGAGCGGGGCGCGATTCAATATGGCCTGGTGTATGTGCCGTAGTTCCTCGCTGGGCTCGATACCCAGATCCCGCACCAGTTGGGTGCGTGCCTGGGCGTAGACCGAGAGTGCGCCGGCTGTGTCTCCGGAGCCGTACACCGCCCGCAGGAGCAGGCCCCAGGAGCGCTCCCGCAGGGGCTCGTCCCCGAGCAGGACCCGCAGCCCGAAAGCCGCTTCGGCGCAGGCGCCGAGAGCGATACCGGCCTCGGCGTGGTCTTCCAGTACGGTCATGTATTGCTCACGCAGGGCGGCCAGCCGGGCGGCCATCGGCTTTTCGCAGTCGATGCCCTGCCCGACGGGGCCCCGCCAGAGGTCGATCGCCTCCCGCAGTTGTGCCATGGCCGCTGTGAAGTCCCCGCGGGCCAGTGCGGCCCGCCCGCTCTGTGCCGTTTGCTCGAAGCTTGTGAGGTCGAGCCGCTGCGGGGCGGCCAGAAGCTGGTAGGAGCGGCCCTTGCCGACGATCTCGACATCGTCCAGAACGGACAGAACGCGCCGAAGGGTATTCGCGTAGCTGCGTAGATTCGCCACCGCCGAGATGGGCGCCTCGCTTTCCCACAACGCGCCGGTGAGCCAGTCCAGAGACACCGGACGGTTGAGGTTGAGAAGCAGTGCCAGGAGCAGCGTCCGCTGCTTGGGGCTTCCGATGGAGACGGCCTCGTCATGGAGACGGACCCGTATGGGCCCCAAGATTTGAAAGCTGTGAAGAGTCGCCGGGCCTGTTGAACTCATAGTCACCTTTCGTTGCGCCCCGAGATCCCGCGTGGACGGCCAGGCAGGCCCGTGCGGAGTCTTCGAGGAAAGCCGTAAGCGCCTGGACGATGGCATGACGCGGCAGAGGCCCGAGCGATCCGTTCGCCGGTGCGGCATCGTTCGCTCCTCAGCCCTGGAGATGCCGGGAGATGCTTGAAACGGGAGATGGTTGAAAGCTGGGGCGAGTGTGATCGGCGGGCATTGGACGATCCTTGAGAAGACCTTGAACCGCCTGGCAGAAGTGGTCTCAGGCCAGAGCTGGGACGGAAGTGGCGGCGGGGGCGCGTAGTTGCTCTGCCAGTGGCCCGGTACGCCGCCCATGAACCCCGTGAAGTCGCCGTTCAGGTAGGGCTCGATGGTGGTGGGGGCACGGTTCCAACCCGGCATGGGACTCATATCCCATAGGTCACTCTCCGGGGTGATAAATCCTCCATACAGGCTTAATTGGGGCTCCGCCAGGGCCATGTCCCGGATGGGCCTGCCGGCCCAGGGGCGCGATCGAGCGGACACACCTCCGGGATCCCTTCGCTCACTCGTACCCCGGCGTCCATGTCAGGCCGCCCCGGCAGACCCGCCCACAGGGGATATCCGCACTCACAGGGGAGATGAGTATGCGACACACGACCCGGGCCCTGCTGACCGCCGCCACGGTGGCCGGCACGCTCCTGCTCACCACCACCACCGCCTCGGCGAGCGAGTACACCATTCAGGCCGAGGGCCAGGCCCGTGGCTACGGCGGAGCCGACAGCGACGGCCTGCGCGTCTACGCCTGCGACACGAACGCCGACAACTGGGGCGTGCGCACCCACTACAGGTACCGCAACTCCACGGGCGGCACTTCCACACGTACCGTCAGCGACGCCAACGGCGTCACAACCGGCTGCGGCGAACAGAACATGGCCCGCAGCGCACCCGCCCTCAGCTACCAGGTCTGCACGGGACGGGCCGGCGCGGACACCGCGTGCAGCCCCTGGATCCGCCTCTGACGGAAGGCCTCCGAAAGAAGACCGAGCCATGGCGGCGGCCCATGTGCGGGGCGGTCAGCCGGTGGCTGCCCGGGAGGGGTCGAGGGGGGAGCGGTGCTGAGCCAGGATCCCCTCGATGGTTCTCATCAGGCGGTCCCCCGCTTGATCGATGCTTCCGTTGTGTGTGCTGACCTGCGCGCCTTCCAGTACGAAGGTGATCGCCGCCGCGGCCTGCTCAGGGTCGGACAGCCCGGCCTCGGTACACATGCCGACCAGTCTGCGGGTCTGGTGGGCCTTGTGCTTCTCGATCACCTGCCGTGCGGGATGGGAACGGTCGGGCAGCTCGGCGATGGAGTTGATGAACGGGCAGCCCCGGTGCGAGATCGCCGGCAGTCCCTCGGCGATGAAGCGGGCGAGGCCAAGGATCTGGTCCATGGGCCGGCCGGGGTGTTCGGCCTCGACCCGGTCGAAGGCCGCCCGGTAGTCGGCGGCGACGATCCGCAGCCACTCCGCGACCAGCGCGTCCTTGGTTTCGAAGTGCCGGTAGATCGCCATTTTGGTGGTCTCGGCCCGCTCGGCGATCGTCTGGACGCCCACCCGCCGGATCCCCTCGCTCTGGAAGAGCTCTTCCGCAGCGTCGAGGATGCGCTCACGAGGCGGCAGTTTCGCCACCCTGCTCGGCCTGCCGGCGCTCGCTGCCATAACCGCTCCGTGACGTCCGGTCTGTTGTGGGGCCACTCAACCCCCTGTTACGGTACCAGTCCGTTCCACGCGATACCGATGGGTATCATACGGTACTCTTCGGTACCGCTTCGGTATCGCTCTTTCCGCTGGGAGTGACAGTGAGGATCGCCGAGTACGGGAGCTTCGACGCGGTCGGGCTCGCGGAGCTGGTGGCCAAGGGCGAGGTGACCCCCGCCGAACTGGAAGCAGCCGCACGCGAGGCCGCGCGGGCGGTCAATCCGCGCGTCAACGCCATCGTGGAGACATGGCCGACCGACGACACGCCCGTCCCCGGCAGCACACCGCTGGCCGGCGTCCCGTTCCTGATCAAGGACATCGGAGTCGCCATGGCCGGGCGGCGAATGGAGCTGGGCAGCCGTCTCACGGCCGGCCATGTCGCCGGCGCCGACTCCTCCCTGATGCTGCGCTTCCGTCGCGCCGGTCTGGTGACATTCGGACGTACCGCGACACCGGAGATGGCCTACAGCAACACGACGGAACCGGTGCTGTACGGCGCGACCCGCAACCCGTGGGACCTGGCGCGCGGCGCGGGCGGATCCAGCGGGGGCGCGGGGGCGGCCGTCGCCGCCGGCGTGGTCCCGATCGCGCACGCCACCGACGCCGCCGGGTCGATCCGCGTCCCCGCCGCCTGCAACGGCCTCTTCGGGTTGAAGCCCACCCGTGGCCGGGTCTCCGTGGGCCCCGACTTCGACGAGGTCTTCAACGGCCTGGCCGTACAGGGCAGCGTCAGCCGCTCCGTGCGCGACAGCGCGGTACTGCTCGACCAGATGCGAGGCCCGGAACCGGGTGACCCCTACTTCGCCCAGGAGCCGTCCCGGCCGTACACGGAGGAGGTCACCCGCCACCCGGGCTCGCTGCGGATCGGTGTCCTCACCCAGGCGTGGGGCGGACGCCGTACCACCGCGCCGGTGGCCGACGCCCTCTCCCGTACCGTGCGGCTGCTCGAATCCCTCGGCCACCAGGTGGAGGAGGTGACGGTCGGCCTCGGGGCCGACTGGGAGGAGTTCGTCCTGGCCTGCGCCCGCCAGTGGACGGCGAATCTCACGGCCTCGGTCGACGAACTGGCCGCCGCCTTCGGCCGGCCCGTCGACTCCTCGACCCTCGAACCGCCCACCCTTGCCGGCTACCACTACGGACAGCGTGTCAGTGGCGCCCAGTTCGTCACCGCTCTCGCGATGCGCAACCGGGTCGCCCGGAGCCTGGCACGCTACTTCGACACCCACGACATGCTGCTCACCCCGACCTTGCCGGAGCTTCCCCTGCCCTTGGGCACCCATGCGAAGGGTGCGGAGGCACTGGACGGCCTTGGCTGGCTTCGCCGCCTCTTCGACCTCTCGCCGTTCACCGCGGCGTTCAATGTGGCGGGCACGCCCGCCATGTCCGTACCCGTGACGGCCGACGTGGAGACGGGGCTTCCGATCGGAATGCAGTTCGCCGCCGGATACGGGCTCGAAGGCCGCCTCTTCCGCCTCGCGGGACAACTCGAACGGGCAAGCCCGTGGGCGGGCCGGACCCCCGCGGTGTGGGCGGGGAACCACACGGGCCGCTGAAGAACTTCGGACCTGCGAACACAACGGCCGCGTCAGGGGGCGGGGACGAAGTAGGGGCCGCTGGTGTCGAAGTACGACCGGTCCTGGGCAACGAACTGCTCGACCGAGAGCGGGGCGCGCCCGCCGATCTTCTTGACGGTGTCGTTGGTGCCGGCGAAGACGCCGTTCTGGTAGTCGACGGCGACGTTGCCGAGGTGCTGGACGAGGTGTTCGGGCAGCCCGCGCTTGAGCATGGCCGAGGCGAACTCCTCGACGGTGATCGGCTCGTAGTGCACCGGGTGGCCGAGCGCGCCGGCCATGGCATTGGCGATGCCGTAGTGGTTCTGCTCGACCGGGCCGTGCAGGGTGTGGACCGCGTGGTCGTGCGGTTCGGGGTCGGCCAGCACCGCGGCGATCACGCGCGACTGGTCGGCCGACGCGATCGGCGCATGCCGGCCTTCGCCGAACGGGAGCCGCAGGAACCCTTCGCCGTCCCGCATCTCCCACCACACCTTCAGCCACTCGGCGAAGAACGTCGGCCGCAGGTGAGTGGTCACCAGGCTCGTCCGGTCCAGCAGTCGCTCGCTCAGCCAGTGCTGCCGGGCGGCATTGCTGCGGGCCTCGCGGCGGGCGGAGATCTGCGACATGTTCACGACGGACCGGACACCCGCCTCGGTCGCCGCCTGGGCGAAGATGACGGTCGACTCCACCAGGCCCGGCAGGATCGGGTAGCAGAAATAGGCACCGGAGACGCCCCGCACGGCTGCGGTCACGGCATCCAGGTCGAGGAAGTCGGCCACGACGACCTCGGCGCCGGCCTCGGCCAGCGCGCGGGAACGTTCGTCCTCCCGGTGGACCATCGCCCGGACGCGGTGACCGCGCTCCAGCAGCAGTTCGAGCGTGCCGCTCCCGGTCCTGCCGGTCGCGCCCGTGATCAGGAACAGCCTGTCATCGTGGACCATCTCCACACCTCTCAGTTTCTCCGTAGGTCATCGGGCTGCGGCCTTTCGGTCGCTGGTGGTACCGAGTTCCTCGGCGTTCAGCGGGGCGGCGATGCCGAAGGCCCGAATTTCACGGCGCGTCAAGCGACCGAGTCAAGCGACGCAGATGCCTCTCCACGTTCCGATTCGGGACTGTATGCCAACGTGTGAGGCGCCTTTCGGCCGCTTCTGACCGGGGCGGACACTCCGGGCTCAGCCGAGTCTCGACCCCTCCATGGATTTCACCAAGGCCGCTTTACCGGCTCGGGTTGGTCAAGATCGTTTCGTGATAAGTCTTCCCGCGGCTCATCCCGAGCAATCTGGCGACGGGCCGCCGTGTCAGAGCGGCGGCGATCAAGTCGCCGACGCCAGGCGACAAAGCCTCGCCGAGCAGCAGCATATTCGCCGTTCGCGGCAGCACGACACGTCGCTTCCCTCTCCGGACCGCTTCCGTCACGGCGCGCGCGACATCTTCTGATGACAGCGGAGTCATATGCCGGAACGGGGGAGGCATCTCGGCTTCCTCCGCCTCCCTCAGCAGATCGGTGGCGGTGAGCGCCGGGTGGATCACCGAGACCCGGACACCGCTCCCGGCCAGCTCCTGGCGAAGACTGTCCGAGAACGCGGAGACCGCATGCATCACGATCGCGTATGAGCCGAATCGGGCAAACGCTTTGCGTCCCATGACGGACGACATGTTGACGATCGTGCCCGACTTCTGTTGCCGAAGTATCGGGAGAACGCGTTGCGTCACATTGATCATCCCGAAAAGACTCGCTTGTAGCGTTTGATGGACATCGTCCTCGAACGCAGTCGATTCGATACCGCCCACCTTTCCGATCCCGGCGTTGTTCACCAGCACATCGATTCTTCCGAATCGGTTCATCGCGGCGTCCACCAGGGCCGCCACATCATCGCGGGAGGTCACATCGGTGGGCACCGACAGCACTTCCGCACCCAGATCACGGACTTCTTTCTCCACCTGGGCAAGCCGGTCGGCCGAACGGGCCGCCAGCACCAACCGTGCCCCTTCTTGAGCGAATCTGAGCGCGACGGCTCTGCCGATCC
Organism: Streptomyces sp. NPDC055025; assembly: GCF_053608565.1. Classification (NCBI taxonomy): domain Bacteria; kingdom Bacillati; phylum Actinomycetota; class Actinomycetes; order Kitasatosporales; family Streptomycetaceae; genus Streptomyces; species Streptomyces sp. NPDC055025. The sequence continues at coordinate 105,783 of NZ_JBSGVS010000005.1, read as the reverse complement.
CTCGCGAAGCACCCGTGACCAGTACCACTTTGTTCGCGAAGAGCGCTTTCATAGCCTTCCTTTCTTGATGTATATGCAACATGCACCCGTTGAAATACGTTCGAGTCAACCCTGTCCTTCTAGGCCCTGTCCGGTCGATCTTCGTGGATCAGCTCGGGGCGGCTGGTGCGGTACATCGCAAGGCGGAGGATCGCCCGTGTACTGGACGTACTCGGGCGACTCCGACAACGCGGCGAGGTGCCGTGCCAGGCGTTCCGGGCCCGCGAAGATCGGCCGGACAGGGCCTAGGTGCCTGGCGCATAGCCCATACCGCTCGCGATGCCCTGGACCGCGTTCACGCCCGTCACCCCGAGAAGCCGCGCGGCCTGCCGCTGAGCCTCCCGCCACTCGGGCATCACGGACTCGATCTTGGCCTGGCCGGCGCGGGTGAGCGCGACCTCCCGTATCCCTTTCGCGTCGGACGACAAGACCTCTATCCAGCCGCGATTCACCAGCAGATTGAGATTCCGGCTGACCGTGGATCTCTCCAGTTGCAGCACGTCACCGAGCTTCGACGGCGTACACACGCCGACCTTGCCCAGCGCGGCCAGCAGGTTGACCTGGGCGATGGTCACACCATGACCGCCGAGGGCGCCGTCGTAGAGGCTCGTGACAGCCCGGCCGATCAGCCGGACGCGCACCGCCAGACAGTCGCCGACGATCTCGTCTATGGAGGAAGTACTCACCCTCGCATTGTTGTATATGCATCAAGATAACGCAACCCCGCGCGAGCAGGTCGGGGCTCCAGCTCCGGGCTCGGGCTCAGGCTCGGGCTCAGGTGATCCGACGACCCGCCCACCGCGCACCATGCAACGCCATTCAACCGAGTACACTAAACGGACAAATGACCCAAAGGTAAATCTCCGGGAATCGACAGAGAATAACGGCCCGGTCGCCCAGCGTGCGACCGCGCGGGCGGCGCTCATACGCCTCACCGCACCGCGCTCGCCGTTAGCCGAACGCACCGCGGAAGCGGAACACATCACGGAAGTACCAGTCCTGTCCCAAGGAGTTCTCATGCCTCCACGCGCGGCAACGATGCTCGAACCCCATACACCCCCCGACCTGGAATCAGAACCGCATGTGATCGTGCGCGGCGAAGGTGTGAAGGTCTGGGACAGCCAAGGGCGTTCCTATCTCGACGGCATGTCCAGCATGCTGTGCGCGAATCTCGGCTACAGCGAGCCCCGGCTCATCCAGGCCGCCACCGACCAGTTGGCCAGGCTGCCGTTCTACGCGTCCTACGACCACCGCACCAACGATGTCTCACTGGCACTCGCCGATGACCTCGCCCGGATTTCGCCGATACCGATGGGGCGTACGTTCTTCGCCAACTCGGGGGCTGAAGCGAACGACAGCGCGTTCAAAATCGCCTGGTACTACCACCGGAGTCTGGGCCGCTCCGAGCGGGCGAAGATCATCTCTCATGAGAACGGCTATCACGGCACCACCGTCGCGGCAGGATCAGCCACCGGTATAAGCCACATACACGAGGGATTCGGCATGCCACTGCCGAATTTCCTGAAGGTCCCCTGCCCTGACCCCTATTCGCCGCACGCGCGAGGTCTGACGTCCGATCAGTTCGTCGACTGGCTTGTCGCACAACTTGAGGATCTCATCAGCGACGAGGGCGCCGACACCATCGCCGCGTTCATCGGGGAGCCCGTACTCGGCGCCGGCGGAGTCATCTTCCCGCCGCACGGCTACTATCAGCGGATACAAGAAGTCCTGGCCCGTCACGACATCCTCTTCATCGCCGATGAGGTCATCACCGGATTCGGCCGTACCGGTTCCATGTTCGCGACGACGGAATTCGACCTCAGTCCCGATATGGTCACTCTCGCCAAGGGACTGTCCTCCGCCTATATACCGATCTCCGCGGTCATGCTGGGAGAGCGGGTGATCGACGTAATCGTCAACGGCTCCGGCGGCGTCGGCGGATTCGGCCATGGCTTCACTTACTCGGGACACCCCGTGGCCGCGGCCGTCGCCCGCGAGAGCATCGCCATTCTCACGGAGCGGGATGTCCCCGGCTATGTGCGGACCATGGCACCGATGCTCGCGGATGGTCTTGACGCCTTCCGCGGGGCGGAGTTGGTTCGTGACGTCCGCGGACACGGGTTCCTCGCCGCCATCACGTTCGACGGGTCCTCCGGCGGTCTGGCGGGAGGCCAACTGGGCGCGGCCCTGATGGCCAGGTCCGCCGAACACGGTCTGCTCATACGGGCGATAGGCGACACCATCGCCTTCGCGCCTCCCCTGATCAGTTCCGACGCCGAGATCAAAACAATGCTCGACTGTTTCGGTGCCGCGTACCAGGACGTACTCGACAGCGTCCACAGGTGAGGTCCGCTTCAGGCTGAGGCGGAATCTCCGGTGAGCGCCTGATCGAGCGAGGACGGGCACGGCGCCGTGTCCGGGTGCGTGGCGAGATCGATCAGGACGTCGAGTCGGCGGCCGGCTTCCTCCAGCTCAGCGACCTTCGCTCTGATACGGACGCGCTCGCCGAGCACGCGGTCGAGCAGCTGGGGACCGACGTGGCGGGCGTCGATGGCCGGCAGAAGGGTTGCCATCAGACGGCTGCCGAGTCCGGCCGTGTAGAGCTGCTGGATGAGCGCCACGCGGTCCACGGCCGACTCCGGGTAGACGCGCTGACCGCTGGTCGTGCGCTGCGGACGGAGAAGGCCCTGCTCCTCGTAGTAGCGCAGGGCACGCGTGCTGACTCCGGCCCTTTCGGCCAGTTCGCCGATACGCATCCGGCTCCTTCCGCTCGTGTTCTCGCCTGTCACGACTTGCCCTTCACGTCGACGTCAGGTTTTAGCGTAGGCGGCACCGGGCGGACGCGAATCTCCCACCGCCTGGCGAAAGGAAAGAACATGGACATTGCCGGTTCCACCGCGCTCGTGACAGGAGCCAATCGCGGGATCGGTCGGCGCTTCGTCGATCAGCTGCTGGCCCGGGGAGCCACGAAGGTCTACGCCACGGCCCGACACCCCGAGCTGCTCGACACGTCCGACTCGCGGGTCACGCCGCTGTATCTGGACCTGCTGGACGAGAAATCGATCGTGAACGCCGCCGCGGCGGCGCGGGACGTCACGTTGCTGATCAACAACGCCGGCATCGCGACGGGGGCCAACCTCGTGACCGACGATCTGGACACGATCCGGCAGGACCTGGAAACCCACCTCTTCGGCACACTCCGGGTCATCCGCGCCTTCGCTCCAGTCCTCGCCGCCAACGGCGGAGGAGCGGTGGTGAACATCCTCTCCGTGCTGTCGTGGGTCGCCACCGAAGGGACGGGTTCCTACTCCGTGGCCAAGGCCGCGGAGTGGAACATGACCAACGGCGTGCGCCTTGAGCTCTCCGGTCAGCGGACCCTTGTCCAGGGTGTGCACCTGGCCGCCGCGGACACCGACATGATGGCGGGACGCGACGCTCCCAAGATCGACCCGGCCGATGTCGCACGAGCCAGCCTCGACGGCGTGCAGGCCGGGGTCATCGAGGTGCTGGTCGACGACCCGAGTCGCTTCGTCAAGGCCGCTCTCTCGGGCGACCCCGCGCAGTTCTACAGCCCTTCGTCCGGCACCTGACCCCTTCCTCCCGCGCCCTTCCCGGCCCTTGCCTTGCCTTGCCTTGCCTGCCCTGCCCTGCCCAGCTCAGAAGCGTGGGCAGGGCAGCGAGGAAGATCGCCGCCGAAGCCGTCGTAGTGTGCGGCTGGTGCCGGGCCCCGTACCGGATGATCACATCTGGGTCACCGCGAACGTTCCGCGGCCTCGGCCAGGCCCGTGACCATGCGCCGCATGGTCCGCGTCAGTTGGGGGCGAAGAATGAAATGCGTACCGAACGCCACCTCGTACTCTCCGCACCAGCGGATTCCGGTGCCGCCTCCGCTCCTGTCGTCGAGCAGTACGCGCGCGGAGTAGTTCCTCATGAACGGATTGTCGGCGTCCTCGTAGGCGAACAGCTGCTGGGGACGCAGTTCGGTGATTCGCTCGCTGGTCACGACACGTCCTGTACGGAACGCCCTTACCGCACCGACCGCGTCGCGCCGATCCGGCGAGATGTTTTCCGACCTCTCCAGGACGAGCTCGTCGACGGTCCCCCACCGGGGCCAGCTATGAGCGTCCAGCAACAGCTCCCACACCTTCGACGACGGCACCTTCGAGATGGCCGTCACGTCGTAAGCACCCTTCATTGACATCACTCCGTAAAGCCTGACCGCTCACATATGGATGATCTGCCGATCCGTTTTCCGCACGATCGCGTCTGACGCTAGCCGCAGGCCATGCGGACAGGAATGCGCGAGATTGGCAGAAGACATGCGCGAGATTGCGGTCTGTCGTCGCGGCGCCGGCGTGGTCCGCGGCGAGGGCGTCGGGCACGCGTCAGTCGGTTCCTCTCATGATGATGCGTGCGGCGACATGCACTCGTGTCCGATACGTCTCCAGTGTGGCTGCTTCGTACTTCGCCCCGGCCGAAGCGGCGAAGAGGTGTTCGGCGAGGTCTGTTGCGGAGATGCCCGCTTCTTCCCAGGGAGCGGCGTGTCCGGTCCGGACCAGCAGCCGGGCGATGTCCGCGACGAAGTCCTTCTCCATCTCTCGCATGCGTGGCCCGGCGAACGAGGTCGCCGCCTCCAGGAGTTCGCCGAAGCGGCTGAGCTCGACTTTGCCGACCGTCAGGCCGTGGAACGCCTCGCAGGCCTCCACCAAGCGGCCCGCGACAGGGAGGTCCTCCCGCTCCAGCGCGTGCTCGACCGAGCTCCGCATGCCGGACAGCATCTGTTCCACCACGCGCCGGAACACTGCGTCCTTGGACCTGAAGTGCAGGTAGAGCCCCTGCCGGGAGATACCCGCCTCCCTGGCGATGTCGTCCATCGTTGTCTTGCGCAGACCGAAACGCAGGAAGACCCCGGTTGCCGCGGTGACGATGCTCTCCTGCCGCGCCGACACCTCGGCCGGTTCGCCGGCATCAGGCATCGGCCGCACGCTCCGTACGCCCGGGAATCGGGTAGGTGACACCGGTGAGTTCCGCGCTCTCCTCCCAGAGCCGGGCGGCGACCGCCGTATCCTCGGCGCGGCGGCTGATCCTGGCCGCGGACGGGTGCCCTTTGGTCTCGAAGAAGAAGCGTGGCCCCCAGTAACCGCCGCCCGGGGCGGTCGGATCAGTGGCGGCGCGCATCAGTCCGAGTGCCCCGACTTCCGGTTTCATGCCGGCCAGGGGGCTGATCCGTCTGATCGCGGGATGTGAGTGACGTGTGAGTTCCGAGGAGGTCCAGCCCGGATGGGCCGCGGTCACGGTCAGGGCGCTGCCGGACGCTGTGAGCCGACGCTGGAGTTCCAGCACGAACATCATGTTGGCCAGCTTGCTCTGGTTGTAGGCCGCACCGCGGGAGTACGGGCGCCGCCGCCAGTTCAAATCGTCGAAGTCGATACGGCCGAAGTTCTGCGCCAGGCTGGTCATGGTCGTCACACGTGCCCCCGGCGTGCGCAGCAGCAGGGGCAGCAGATGACCGGTGAGGGCGAAGTGCCCGAGGTGGTTGGTACCGAATTGCAGGTCGAAGCCCTGCACGGTGCGCGACGGCGGAGACCACATGACTCCGGCGTTGTTGACCAGCACGTCGAGACGGTCATGGCTCTCCCGGAAGTGGCCGGCGAACGCCGCCACCGAATCGAGATCCGCGAGATCGAGCGGACCGGGCTCCACCGAGCCCGACGGCCGCATGGCGCGGATCCTGCCGACGGCGTCGGCGGCCTTGCGCGGATCCCGGCAGGCGAGCACGACGTGTGCCCCCTTGCACGCGAACATCGCCGCCGCGGTGAAGCCGATTCCCGCGTTGGCGCCCGTGATCACAACGGTCCGTCCCGTCTGATCGGGAACGCTGCTCAAGTTCCATCTCGACACCCTGACGACACTCCTTTCGCACTACTCATGATCGCGACAAACTTTACACATGTCGTCAAGTCTGTCCAGTGCCGAATGACCGCGAACGCGGCACGGCCATGCCCGGCAGGGGCGGCGGGGAGCATGGCGTCCCCGGCGACGGGGCCGGGTTGACCCAACCGGCCGTCGGCGGCGCAGATGCGATAAAATCGCACGATGTTCGATTCGCCCGACTTCGACTTGGCGCCGTACGGCGATATCGACATGACGAAGTACGTGCGTCGCAGCTACTGCAGTTGGCACGACGCCACATGGCGATCGCTGCTCGTGCAGTGTTTCGCGCACGCACGCCAGGTCGAACACCTGGTGCTACCCGGCACTTCCGATCTGCATCTCGTGCTGTGCACCGCCGGAGAGACCGTGATGCGGGTCGCCTCTGGAGGGTCATCGGCCAAGCGCCGCTGGAGGGCCGGACGGCTGGAGCTCATGGTGCCGGGCCGGCCAACCGTACGCAGCTACGCGGCGACATCGGCCCTGTCCACCATCCAGGTGCATGTCCCGCAGGCCGTCGTCAAGCGGACCGCCGATCAACTGGGCCGACACGAACCGGACTTCGAGGCGCTGTCCGCCGGACTGGGTGCGGGCGACCCGGTTGTCGAACACCTCGTCCGGTCACTCCCCGCCAGTCGGGAGACGGATGATTTGTACGCCGAGTCGGCCGCGGCGTTCCTCGCGGTGCACCTGTTGTCCCGGGGCGGCGTGCCACGCGTGCCGGGGAATGAGCACGCCGCTGTCCGCAAGGGCATCGCCATCATGCGGGACCGCCTGGCCGAGCCGCTCACCCTCGCCGACATCGCGGCTGAAGTGCACCTGAGCGTCTACCACTTCGTACGCGTCTTCCGGAACGCCACCGGCGAGACGCCGCATCGGTTCCTCACCCGGTTGCGCATCGAATCGGCACAACAACTGCTGTCGGAGACCGGCCTCACCATCGAGCAGATCGCCCAGCGGTGCGGCTTCGCCGGAGCCGGCGCCTTGTCGTCGGCGTTCCTGCGCGATGTCGGTGTCCGGCCCTCGGCCTACCGCAAGACGATCGGCATGTAGGCGATCCGACGCGCGTGGCCCACCCTCATCCCCGGCATCGGGGTCAGGACCGCGGCCCGCATCCACATCGACGTCGGTGACGCCCCCCCCTTCCCCACCGCCGGACATCCCGGACATTCAGGTCCTGCCCGCACAAGTTCGCGGGGTTTGTACCGGACCTCGCGCAGGCCGGCGGATCGGGGTGCCGTGCCGGGGCCGCGACCAGGGTCTTCGTCGGTGCCGGCGGTCAGAGCTGAGTGCCACCGCCATCCACGGCGAGTTCGGTGCCGGTGGTGTAGGTGGCGTCGAACGCGAGAAAGAGCGCGGCCTTGGCCACTTCGGACGGGGTCCCCAGTCGCAGCATGGGGATCTGCGCGGCAAGCGCCTCCGTCTCCTCCGCCGACAGCCGGGGCATTGACTTGTCCATGACCGTGGTGTCGATCGGGCCGGGGCTGACCGCGTTGACCCGAATCCTTCGCGGGAGAAGTTCACGAGCCAGGCCGCGGGTCATCGAGCGCAGTGCCGCCTTGCTGGCCGCGTACGCGCTGAGCATCGGCAGACCCAGCACGTTGACGGCCGAGGTCGTGAGCACCACCCCGCTGCCCTCCGCCAGCAGCGGAGCGAGCTTCTGCACGGTGAAGTACGGTCCCTTGGCGTTAGTGGTCAGCAGTCGGTCGTACAACTCCTCACTCGTCGCCTCGAACGGTGCGGAGCCGGTGACACCGGCATTGCCGAACAGGGCGTCGAACGTGCCGAACTCGGCCTTCACCCGGTCGGCCAGCGCGTCGATCTGAGGCAGCGACGCCGCGTCGCTGCGGACCGCGATCGCGTTCTCGCCGAGTTGGTCACGGGCGGCACGCAGCTTGTCCTGGTCGCGCCCGGTGATCAGCACGCGCGCGCCTTCGTCCACGAGTGACCGGGCGGTGGCCAGGCCCAAGCCACTGCTGCCTCCCGTGACGACGACCTTCTTGCCCTCGTATCTGCCCATGTCGAACATCTCCTGTCTGTGGAATAGGTGTGATGGTCCGGAACGTGTCGCGGGCGCCCGCTCCCGGCGGGTGGAGCGTGGCGCGGTGTTCAGTGAAGACCTGGCCGCAGCCTGATCACGACCTTGCCGTGGACGTGCCGTCCGGCTTGCAGTGTCACGGCATCGTGGATCTGCCCGATCGGGAAGGTCGCGGCGATCGGTACGGTGATCGCGCCGGCGAGGATCGCGCCGGTGATCCGCTCCATGGCGTCCGGGCTCGCGTCGAAACCACCGGTCGCGCGAACGCCGCCGGGAGGATTGGGCCCCGCGGCGATCGTGGAGATCCGCTCGGGCGGCACGCCGAGCGCGAGCGCGGTCTCGGCCGTCTCGATGCCGAACAGGTCGGTCGCCGCGGTCACGCCCTCCGGCGCCAGGGCCCGTACCCGGTCCGCCAGTCCGGGGCCGTAGGCCACGGGCTCGGCACCGAACCGGCGCAGGAACTCGAACGTGCCCTGCGCGGCGGTCCCGATCACTCTGGCGCCGGCCAGCTTCGCGAGCTGTATGGCGAACACGCCCACGCCGCCCGCGGCGCCGCCCACCAGGACGGTGTCGCCGGACCGCAGGTCGATCGCGGCCAACGCGGCGGCGGCGGTCATACCGGCCACCGGAAGCGTGGCCGCCACCTCGTCGCTGATGCCCTCCGGCGTGCGCCAGAGCGGCTCGTGCGTCTCGGCGGGCGTCTTGACCAGCACGAAATCGGCAGCGGCCCTGCCCTGCGCGCCGCCGTGGACACGGTCGCCGGCAGCGACCCCCGTGGCACCGGCGCCGACCTCGTCGACGACCCCGGCAAAGTCGTACCCGAAGCCGGACGGCACGCTGATGCCGAACCGGGCCGCGGCCTCGGGCCGCGAGGCGATGCCCCAGTCCATGGGATTCAGACCGGCGGCCGTGACATGGACGCGGACCTCGCCCGGCCCGGCATGGGGTTCCGGAACCTCCCGCAGCTCCAGCACTTCGGGACCACCGAACGTCTCGTAGACGACAGCCCGGCTCATGAGTACCTCCAGCAGGCAGAGTGACGGGACTTGGTCCCATCACCATACATGGATGACGGCACCAAGTCCCGTAAGATGTCCTCCATGGCCCGCTGGCAACCCCACGCACCCGAGCGACTGCTCGTCGCCGCCCTTGAACTGTTCGAGGAACGGGGCTACGAGAACACGACGGTCATCGAGATCACGGAGCGCGCCGGACTGACGAAGAGCACCTTCTTCCGGCACTTCCCGGACAAGCGGGAGGTGCTCTTCGGCGGGGGCACGATGACCGGACTGCTCGTCGACGGGATCGACACGGCGCCAGCCGGGGCCGGCCCCCTCGAAGCGGTCGCGCATGCTCTGGACGCGATCGGCAGGGAGGCCTTCACCTCCGATCGTCGCGAATTCAGCGCCCGGAGGTCGGCGGTGATCGCCGCCAACCCGGAACTGCGTGAACGCGAGGCACTGAAGGAACTCGGCCTCATCGCATCGATGATCGACGCGCTCAAGCGCCGCGGCGTTCCCGATCTGACCTCACGCGTAACCGCCGAACTGGGCGCTCTCGCCTGGAAGATCGCCTACGAGCGCTGGAGGGACACGGCCAACCGCGACGACTTCGCCGAACTCGCGCGGCGGACACTCACCGAAGTGCGGGCGGCCAGCGCCTTGTGCTGACGGCAGGCTCTCGGCACGGACCCCGCCTCACGGCTGCCGGCTTCCGCCGCTGTCACCTCGCCGCGTTCGCCTCCCCGGACCGCTGTCGGGCGAGGAACGCTCGGAGTGATGTCGTGGGCCGGCCGATCAGGCGCTCGATGTCGTCGGTGGGAGTGAACTCGCCGGCGGCGATGGCCTGGAACCACGCTCCGGTGAACCGCGCCCAGGGTTCCGGCATCCCCGCTCGCACGCGCGCCGCGATGTATTCCTCGACCGGAGTGTCCTGGTAGGTCACCGGCACACCGGTGATCTCGCCGAGCACCGCGGCGACATCGTCGAGGGTGAAAGCATGGGAGCCCGCGAGCGTGTAGTCGCGTTCCGCGTGGCCGTCGGTGGCGAGGACGGCAGCGATCGCTTCGGCCATGTCGCTCCGTGTCGCCAGGGCGGCCGGGGTGTGGCCGGCGGGTACCCGGATGACGCGGTCCGGAGCGAGTTCACCGACCAGCGTGTCGAACGACTCCAGGTACTGCGAGTCGCGCAGCACGGTGATGTCGAGCCCGGAGGCCGCCAGCTCGTTCTCGGTGTACGCGTCCCACTCGGTGGCCTGGGGGATCACAAAGGTCGACCCGGCGCGGCGCTGGATGGCTGTGTAGTGGACGTGGCGCACCCCTGCCGCCTTTGCCGCGTGGATCACGTTCCGGTGTGCCGTCCTGGCGTCGGTGAACGACCTCGCAGAGATCAGAAGAAGCTTCTCCACGCCGTCCAAGGCCGGTTCGAGGCTGTGCGGGTCCTCGTAGTCGCCGCGCCGCACGGAGACCCCGCGCTCGGTGAGATCGGCGAGTTCCCCGGGCCGGCGGGCCAGAGCCGCGACGCGGGCGGCGGGAGCCCGCTTCAGCAGGAACTCGACGACCTGGCGTCCGAGCGCGCCACTGGCGCCGGTGACCATGATGAGCCCGTTCACGCGTCCGCTCCCGCGGTCTCGGCCGGCCGGCCCGGCACGAAGGGAACGGTGTCGGGCGCCTCGCGTCGCGCCGCGAGAACCGCGCGAGCGGCGTCTCCGATGGGTACGCGCAGGGGGAGCCGCGACGACTCGGCGGCATCCGCGACCTCGGCGGCGGCCTCCTCCGGTGTGATCATCCCCGCCATGGCAGCAGAACTGCTGGTGTCCGGCCGGGCGATCGCCTGGTACGGGTTGTCCGGAAGCGCGTAGGTGGTCACGTCGTTCAGTGCTCCCGAACTGACCGTTCCCGGCTCCAGCAGGGCGGCTTCGAGCCCGAACGGGGCGACCTCGATGGCGAGTGCCTCGACCAGCGCCTCAAGCGCCCACTTGGTCGCCTGGTAGGCGGCACCCGGGGGCAGAACGATGCGCCCGACGACGCTGGACATGAACAGCAGACGGCCGTGCCCGCGCGCCCGCATACCGGGGAGGACGGCCTGGGCCGCCCGGAGCGAGCCCAGCGTGTTCAGGTCGAACAACTCCGCGAACTTGTCCGGAGGCGTGGCCTCGAACGCGGCGAAGAAGATCACTCCCGCGTTCGAGACCAGGATGTCGATCTCACCTGCGTTCCGGACCGCCGCGGCGATGCTCTCGGCGTCGGTGACATCGAGGGGCAGCCGCTGGTCGACGTCGAGGCCGGCGAGTGACCGGGGATCGCGTGCCGTGGCCACCACCCGGTGGCCACGGCGCGCGAACTCCGCCGCCGTCGCGCGGCCGATGCCCTTCGACGCGCCGGTGATCAGTACTGATGCCATGACTTCTCCTGTCGTTTCGGTTCATGTGTCCCGGGTGTCTCGGGCGGACCCGTCCGGACGGCCCGTCGAGGCGAGCCCGGTGCGGGCGACCGCGCCGCCGGACCGCTCGTGAAGGCCGCCGCGCACAGGACACCGAGGAGTACGGCGGGATGCGGCTGCCGGCGCGCGGTGCCGTTCTCACAGTCAGGTTTGACTTCCGAACTCACTACCCGAGGCACAGTAACACGTGGGCTTGATGTGGGATCGGAAATCAAACCTACTGGTGCCGGAGCAGGGCCGGGCGCGGTTGTGTCACCGATACGGTTGCGTCACCGGTAGGCCCGAGGCCATGGGCGAGCCGCAACCGGCGGACGCGGCGCGGGCAACGTCAGGCATCACCAGGCGCCGGCCGGCGTCGCCTCGGCCTCAAAGGGCGTAACTCTCGCCCCAGGTCTCCAGCTCGCGAAGCACCGGCGCGAGGGCCCTTCCGGCGTCGGTGAGGACGTACTCGTCGCGCGGCGGGCGTTCGCAGTAGCGGCGACGGGTGATGACCCCCGCCTCCTCCAGCTCGCGCAGCCGGATCGCGAGCCTGTCCCGGGGCGCACCGGTGTTGGCCCGGATGTCGTTGAAGCGATGGACACCGCGAGACAGATCGCGGAGCACGAGCAGGGACCACCGGTCACCAACAACGTCGAGCGCGGCGGCGATCGGGCAGCCCCGCCCCCCGCCGATCTCGATGGATTTGCTTTTCAGACTCACCTCTCCTATGTTAACAGGCCACTGGGTTTGATTCTCGTACCTACGTCGCGCAGACGACGTCGTGTGCGAGCCCTCACCACTTCCCCTCGGGAACCGGACCTTCACCATCGAGGACGTCGTCGCCGCCGGTGACCGGGTCGCGGTGCGATCCGTCACGCGCGGCACCCACAAGGGTGAGTTCCTGGGCGTTCCGGCCACCGGGCGCCAGGTCGAGATCCGGGCGTCCGACTACCACCAGGTCGAGGACGGCCGCATCGTCCGAAGCTGGCACCTGGAGGACTACTACGGCGTCCTCCAGCAACTGAACTCCGAAACCGGCGCCTGAGGTCGCGAGGCGGAACGCGAGAACCGGCCCTGAGGGTCCGAGGGCACGGTGATCCGGGCGACAATGCGGTGATACGGGAGGGCTCGCCGCGAACGGACGTTCCGGTGAAGGTGCTCCCGGGCGCCCCCGACCACCGCCCGCTCCCCAGCATCCGGGGCGTCGCAGGTCCGACAGGGGTACTGAATCAAGCTGGCGGTGGTCAGGACCGCGGCGGCATCGCGCCTGCCCGGACAGAAGGTCGGCCTTGCTGTCCCGGGCAATCACGGAGAACGGTCACCGGGCCGCACCGTTTCGGCGGCCGCCGCGGTTCCACGGTCCCGCTGTCAGGCCCAGGGGTCGAAGGGGATGCCGGACGGCTTGGAGGCGTTCAGGAGGTTCCGGAAGCGGTCGTCCTTGTCCGTGGTCTTGATGGTGGCCGACCCGAAGTCCGCGTTCATCAGACGGTCCCGCAGAGCGGTGCTGGGCCACCCGTTCCAGTCCACGATGGAGGGCTGGCGCCAGTTGTGGTAGTGGTTCTCCGGCGGCTCGTCGTTACTGTTGGCGAGCCGGAAGAAGTGGGTGCCCAGGCCCTCCTTGTGGTAGACCACCTTGGGGTGGGAACCGTCGAAGCGCACCTGCGAACGCGGATAGGTCACCTGGCTGGAATGCTGGGTGGTCGTGACGAACTCCACCTGGTTGGACGCCTGGTTGATCCATGAGATCACGTGCTCGAAGTCGTGGCGGTGACCACCGAGTCCGCTGCCGGGGAGGGCCTGGTCCTTCTCGAAGTAGCTGGCGTATACGACCGCGCACCATCCGTTGTTGCACTTCGAGCGGGCGTACGTCTGGGTCCGGTCCAGGTCGGACTGGTCACGGCAGCTGCCGTTGACCGCGCCCGAGGTGTTCAGACCGGGATTGAGCGTTCCGTCGGGTGCGATGGCGGCAACGGGGTAGCAGCCGTCGCCGTCGTAGTCGTACGCGGGCGAGAACGACGCCTCGTAACCCCCGGCGTTCTGGGGCAGGTTCGGCAGATTATCGGCGTGAGCCACTGACGTCGGCAACACCACACTCAGGACCGTGGCGCCGACCAGCGCCCCCAGCCAGGACCGCTTCCGCTTGAAATACGCCGGAGTCGCCTTACCTGCTGCGGGCGATGACATTTTATCCATGTCCGTCCTCTCGGATGACTCAGCGAGCAGCCGACGCAGTGCCGACGCGGCCGAGTGATGGCTACCGAGAGCTTCCCCTACGGGAGTGTCCATGACAGGTTCTTCTGAAGACCACTCCGGTGAACCGCTCCTGAATAAGATCGATCTCTCCTGCGGGGGCCCCGATCCTCATGCGTCCAGGTACGGCTGGGCGGAACGAACTGCCGTACGCCATAGGGCAGACCCGCTCCCCGCGCCCGCCGGCATGGTCTCCGGGTCGTCATCTGCCCTGGGTGTCCCTTGCCCTCGCCCTCGCTCGCGGCGTCGTCTCGTGGCGTTGGAAGGTGGAGGGAGACGGATCAACTCGGTGGACGTCCAGGCGGGTCAGGTGCCACCACGCTCCACTGCGTGACCGCGATTCGGACCCTGGCCGAGTTCGGCTCCGTCCCGGGGACAGGGACACTCGCCACGTTCGCGGGACCCCTCACTCACACGCGGGTCATGGCCGAACTCAGCGCGATCGACTGCCCCTTCACTTCCTTGACGCTCCCCCAACCTCCCGGACAGCTGGCCGTACAGGTCGATTCGACGGGCGTCACCTTCGTCTTCCGGGCCGAGGCCGGCTCCGAGCCCCTCCTGGACAGCGCCGGCCACTGGATCAGCACGCACGACTGCACACCGCCGGAAGCCGACGCCCCGGACGACGGCTTCGGCGCGTGATCGCACCCGTCCGACCGTCCCGATGAACAACCGGTCAAGTCCTGGTCGGGGGGCGGCCGCACGAAAGGCCGGGCGTCGGCCTCTCATCCGCGATTCGGATGAGAGGCCGACGCCGCGTTCACGACTACGGCCTGGTCCAGGCGGCGTCGGAGGCCGAGAGACGATGGGTGGTCACAGAGGTCACCACGAGCAGCACCAGCCCGAGGACCAGGGCGAGGGTGAGGGTGAGTTCGGCGTGGAGCACGAGTTCGGCACTGGCGAGGGCTCCGAGGAACATGGCCAGCACGGACAGGATCCGTCGGCCGGGCCGGGGTGCTGACCCGCCGGCAGGGGTGGAGTCCGCGGCCAGTCCCGTCAAGGTGAAGGTGAGGACGGTCGTGGTCAGGTCGGGGACGCCGAGGCGCCGGGTGACCGCGTTCTGGAGTCCCATGGCGAGGGCGAGGAGCACGATCGTGGTGTATTGAACCGCGGTGGTCACTCCGCCGTGAGTCATCGCGGTGATGACGACAGCCACGGCGAAGAGCACCGCCTGCAGTGCCGTGGCCATGGTCAGCAGCCGCCCGCGGTGTGCGGCGAACCGGGTGACGACCCGTCCTCCCGCCAGCGCGCCCACGAGGAACGCGGCCATCGAGACGACGGAGGCGACCACGGAGTGGCCCTTGGCTCCCGCCAGGGCGAACGCGAGGAAGACCACGTTGCCGGTCATATTCGCGACGAAGACGTGCCCGAGCGCCAGGTAGCTCACCGCGTCGACGAGACCGGTCACCACGGTCAGCGTCAGCATGAGGGGCGGCAGCGGGCCGTGCCGGTCTCCCCTGGGCGGGACGAGCGTGCGGACCGCGTCAGTCAGCAGCTTGTGCATGGGGAGTCCTTCTGCCGAAAGCGGATGAGTGATGCGGTACCACTCGGCGGTACAACACCGACACCAATCCCCCGAAATCGGATAGAAAGGAATCGGGCATGGCAGACTCGACCGGCAACGGTGCTCCGGTAAAGGCGCTCCGGTAAAGGTGAGTTGGTGTGATGAGAGCCCTTGTCCTACCGGAGCCCTGTCGCTCCGACACGCTGCCCTTCACCCCGCCCCGCGCCCCGAACTTCGACTTGAAGTGACCATAAGCCGCTGACCAGTAGGAGCATCCACATGTCCACGACGGACGAGACCGTAGAGCAACTCCTCGCTCCCATGACCAGGAAGCGGCTGTTCGTGGCGATCAACCGCAAGACCGCCGAAGACGCCGACATCACGCCCTACGTCGCGGAACACCTCCGGTATATGGTCGAACTGGAAAGGCGCGGGCTCCTCTGGGCGTCAGGTCCGTTCATCGAACCAGGTGTGCAGGTCGGTGACGGACTCACCATCCTCAACACCGATAGCCTCGACGAGGCCCGCGAACTGCTCACAGATGAACCGCTGTGTCATCGAGGACTGCGCTCCTTCGACGGCCCGTTTCCCTGGGAGCTGCGCGAGGGACACATCCCGATCGCGCTCGACGCCTCCAGCTCCTCTTTCCGCTTGCATTGATTGATTATCATGTCCTGGCCGAGAGCTGTGGATCACCTATGGCATCTCATGCGGTGGGCGGTGGGCTCGCCCGCCACAGCACACGTCGCGTGGCCAGGCCCCCGAGTACGCCGGCCGCACAGCCGACGATGCCCGCGGACGCGGGCCAGTTGATGCCGGCCAATTCGTCGAGTGACCAGGCGCCCGGCCCGGTGAGCCCGATGGCGGCCATGGACAGGACCAGGACCAGCGGATACTCGTATCCGTCATTCTGTACCCACAGCCCGTGCGGGATCTTCACCGTGACCGCGACGGTCATGACGCCGGCCACGGCCGCCACCGCGAGCGGTGTCAAAAGGCCGGCCGCGAGCAGCAGGCCCCCGCCCGCCTGACTGCCACCGGCCGCCACCGCGGTGAGCCGGCCGCCGCGGAACCCGTCGCGCCGGAACTCCTCAGCACCGGCTGCCAGGCCCTCTCCGCCCAGCCAGTGTGTCGTCTTCTGCACACCGTGGGCGGCGACCAGACCTCCGATGACAACACGGAGAGCGAACAGGCCGGCGCTGGTACCGCCGGCGCCCCGGCCGACAGCGTCACCTGCCGCGCGCGGGGAACGTTCTCTGCTGATGAGACGTGGATACCGATACCGCATGGTCACTTCTTCTCTCGCGCCGCAGCATGACCGGCACCTCGATGTGTCCCGCTGCCCATGCCGATGCCAACCGGATCCGTGTGTTCAGTACAACTCCCTCCGGTCCGGTCCGCAAGCTGTGCATCCTCCACTTGGTCCGCGCCACCTCGCCGTTACGCACCCGGCCTCGGACGCACGAGGCGATCCGGAAGGGCGCGTCCGATCGGGCGACTGTGCCGCGGTCGCCAGAGCTCGGGCGGGTGCGCGCCGACTGCTCAGGAGCTGCGGCTCGCGGGCGGCTCCCGATGACGGCAGCCGTCGCTGGGGAGAGGCAGGGGGCAACGTCGCCACAACGGGCGGCTCGGCAGACGACATACGCCGAGTGGCGGCGGAGAGGGACCTTCGTAGGCTTTTCACTGTCGCGTAACGGGCAAAGTCGGCAACCGTGTTCGGGCAGAGCCGGGCAGCGGCGTTCACACTCTCCTCACCCGGGAACCTCCAGTCCAAGGGGAACTGATGGCCTTTACAGTCGCGGATGCCATGGTCGCTACGCTCAAGGCCTCTGGTGTGCGGCGGATCTACGGCTTGCCGGGAGACTCCCTCAACGGGTTCACCGACGCCCTGCGCCGCGACGGCGGTATCGCCTGGGAGCATGTGAGGCACGAGGAGGCCGCCGCGTTCGCTGCCGCCGCCGAGGCAGGCGTCACCGGCGAGCTCGCCGTCGCGGCCAGCAGCTGCGGCCCTGGCAACCTGCACCTCATCAACGGCATGTTCGACGCACAGCGCAGCCGGGTTCCGGTGCTCGTCATCGCCGCGCATATCCCGCGCGTGGAGATCGGTGGGGGCTACTTCCAGGAGACACACCCGCAGGAGCTGTTCCGCGAGTGCAGTGTGTACTGCGAGATGGCGAGCGTCCCCGAGCAAGTGCCGAGGCTGATGGAAATCGCCATGCGCACCGCCTTGGAGCGCGATGGCGTCGGGGTGGTGGTCATTCCCGGCGAGCTGTTCCTCGACCGTGCCGCCTCCTCGCCGAGACCGCGCCCGGTGTTCAGGTCGGCCTCGCTCATCCGCCCGGACGACCGTTCGCTCGCGCAGGCGGCTCGCGTCCTCAACACCGCCGAACGAGTCACCATTCTGGGCGGGGCGGGTTGCGCGGGCGCCCATGACGAGGCGGTCGCCCTGGCCGCGGCGCTGAAGGCACCGATGGTCCATTCACTGCGCGGCAAGGACTTCCTGGAGTACGACAACCCCTACGACGTCGGCCTGACCGGGTTGATCGGCCACAGCTCCGGCTACCGGGCGATGGAGCACTGCGACGCGCTGCTGATGCTCGGCACCGACTTCCCCTATCGGTCGTTCTACCCGGAGAACGTCCCCGTCGTGCAGGTCGACGTACGCGGTGAGCAGATCGGCCGCCGCACACCGGTGGACGTCCCCTTGGTGGGGACCGTCAAGGACACCGCACATGCACTGCTGCCTCTGCTGGAGCGTCGGACGGACGACGGCTTCGTAGAGAAGGTGACCGGTCACTACCGGCGGGTGCGGGCCCACCTTGACCAGCTGGCCGAGGCCAGGCCGACCGACTCCCCCATGCATCCGCAGTATGTCGCCGCCGCGATCAACCGGCTGGCGGCGCGGGACGCGGTCTTCACCGCCGACGTGGGGACTCCGACGGTGTGGGCGGCCCGCTACCTGCGCATGAACGGCGAGCGGCGGCTCATCGGCTCCTTCAACCACGGCTCGATGGCCAACGCGTTGCCGCACGCGATCGGCGTCCAGGCCAGTCATCCCGGCCGCCAGGTGGTAGCCCTGTCCGGTGACGGCGGCCTGGCCATGCTGCTCGGCGAGCTGATCACACTGCGCCAGCTGAATCTCCCGGTGAAGATCGTCGTCTTCGACAACTCGGCGCTGTCCTTCGTCGAGCTGGAGATGACAGCCGCGGGCATCACCACCTACGGCACAGATCTGCAGAACCCTGACTTCAGCGCCCAGGCCCGTGCCGCCGGCCTGTTCGGAGCGCGCGTCGAACGCGCCGACGAACTGGAGGAGGCCCTGCGCGCGGCCTTCACCCACGACGGACCAGCGCTGATCGACGCACGCACCGAACAGCACGAGCTGTCGCTGCCCCCGAAAATCACCCTCGAACAGCTCAAGGGCTTCACCCTGTTCGCCACCCGGACCGTTCTCTCCGGCCGAGGAGACGAGATCCTCGAACTCGCCAAGACCAACCTGCGCCAGCTCGGCGTCGAGTAGGCCGGAGGCATCCGTACGCGCCCCCCGGTATCAGTCCGTCTTCGGTATCAGCCCGTCTTCGCGAGCAGTTCGGCGAGATAGTCGCACCAGACCTCGGCGACGTGGAGCGTCTGGTGCCCTCGCGACTTCGGGCCGGCCGGAAGCGTCACGCCCTGTCCATGACCGACGCTGGTCATGGCCTGTTCGAGACCTCCGAGTTCTACGGGATTGAGCTCGTCGTCCTCGAAGTTGACTGCCAGGAGCGGTGCTTGTATGGCATGAAGTCCGGGCGCCGGGTCGTAGTCACGGGACGCGTCGAACTCCCAGATGACGTCGTTGGCGTCTTCGCCGTCCAACGCCTGCGCCTCGGCTCGGCCGACCTGTGCGTCGGCGGCATCGATGGAGTGCAGATCCGACGCCATCTGTCGCGAACTCCCGGTCATGAGCTGGAACAGGGCCATCGCGTGGCCGAGGCCGGCCGGCTGTTCGTCGTAACGGCCATCGCTGTATCCGGGATCGGACTCGATCAGATGGATGAGCATCCTTCGCCACAGCAGGTTCCGTCCGGTGATGCGCTCGGGAAGGCTGGCGACCGTCATCAGCGCCTGCGCCATGGCGGGATACCGCTCACCCCACATCCAGGTCTGCATCCCACCCATCGAGGTGCCGAGCAGCAGCCGCAGTCGCGGGATGCCCAACCCCTCCACCAGCAAACGGTATTGCCCCTCGACGATGTCGCCATAGCCGTAGCGCGGGAAGTCCGGTCCGAGTCCGCCGCTGGGCCGACTTGATCGCCCGTGACCGATGGCGTCCGGCATTATCACGAAGAATCTGTCCAGTTCGAGGGGCTGGTGGCTCCGGAACAGGAAGTCGCCGATCGACGGTTGCAGGAACTGCTGCCCGGAGCCGGTCGTGCCGTGCAGAAGCATCACAGCGTTGTCGGCGTCCGCGCTCAAGGACCCGAGTGTGTGATACGCCATGGTCACATCGAGCCGATGTCCGTCATCGAATCGAAAGTCGCTGATCGTGTGCGAGCCCGACTCGGCTTCTCTTTTCCAGTCAGTCATGGCAGGACCTCTAGAAGAACGAGAGGGTCTCGACGCCGACACCTGCTTGCACGGTACGCAGGACCTCACCGCGTTCGAGATTGCACACGGCCAGTGAGCCCTCGTTGTGATTCGCGATGAGCACCGTTTCCCCGTCCTCGTGGAAGGCCATGTCCATGGGGCCCTGACCGAGGTGCAGAAGAGACTGTGACTTGAGGCCTTCGGAGAAGACCGTGGCCACCGGCGTCTCGAAGTTCGTGACCACGAGGTACTTGCCGTCGGGGCTGTAGCACGCGATCTGGGCTGCCTTCTCGTGCCCGTCGAGTCCGATCGTCGAACGGATCTCGTCCGAGGCCGTGTCGACGACGAAGATCTGGGGCTGCTGCGCGTCGACGAGGACAACCGTCTCCCCGTCAGGTGACATACCGATTCCCGTAAGGCCGTTCGGCGTGGGAATCTTCTTGACCACACGCCTCTTGGCCAGATCGACGACCGAGGCGAACGTGTCCTCCTCGTTCTCGGTGTAGAGCTTGCTGTCGTCCGGCAGCACCTCGATACGGTGTGCCTTGTTGGAGCCCACTTCGGTCACATTCTCGATCGAGCCGTTCTCGGGGTCCAGCTCAAGCATCACGCCGCTGTTCTCGCACACGCAGTACAGCTTGCCGTCCGCTCCCCAGCGCAGGCCGTGCGGGGCCAGATACGGGTCTATGCTGAAGTCGCCGGCATGCCGCCGTTCCTCCAGGTCGAACCGTGCGATCAGATGGCCCGGATGGGCATTGCCCCCGTGTATACCGTCACCGTAGATGGGGACATACGCGAAGCGGTGATCGGGCGAGATGAGAAGCTCGTGCACCCTCGGCGCGAAGCCTTCGAGCGTCAACTCCGTTTCGTACGTCACCGGGTCCAGGAACAGGACACGATTCCCAACCTTGTCGACCGCGATAAGGCCGCTGCTGCCTGTCACAAAATTTGCGTCCGTCGCCATCACTTCATCCTTCCGATCGCATGGACACATCGGCTGGGAAACTACGGCCAAGCCATGACCCGGCACTCGAACGATGTGCGCCTGGACTTCATTTCAAGGGTACTGCCGGTGCCGGTACCTGTCTCTCAGTCGACAGCGTGACCGCGCGGGTACATTTGGTTTCCTTGCGGAGAACTCGGATCGGCACGCATTCCGCGAAGAAGAGCGCAGAACCCGAATTCCCTAGGCGAACGGACCCTCGTCGGTGTCGACGTCGATGCCGAACTTCCTCCCGACCACCCTCAGCCGCTTCAGGTCTCCGTCCGGGTCGCCGCCCGGACCGGGGAGCGGACGGCACGCGCAGCGGTAGTACTCCTCGATCCCGCCGGGCACCGTCAGATTGAACAGCCTGACGATGTGATCGGTGTGGTTCCGCACCTGGTGGTGTATCCCCCAGGGCACGAGCAACAGCGTTCCGGCAGAGGCCTCGTACGCGTCTCCGTCGACCAGTGCGGTGGCGGTTCCTTCCATGACGTAGAAGGCTTCCTCATAGCGGGCATGACGGTGGGCCGGCATGCCGCCGCCCGGTTCGAGCGTGATCTCGACGGCTGTGTAGCCGGCCGCGGTCGCGAGACCCGCCGCCTTGATGGTGTATGTCGCTCCGGCGGCGTACCAGCGCTCGCCTTCATCCGCGAGTTGCAGGGTAGGACCTCGTCCCGCACCGCTCTGAAGAAGTCCCTTGGACGGATCGGAGCCGCTTTCCAGGTAGGTGACGCCGTAGCGCGGGCTCCGTGCGTTGATCTCCTGGATCGGCAGCGTGCCATGTGCGCTTGGAGGCTCGCCGCCCGGCGCACCCATCTCCAGGAAGAAGCCCTCGTTACCGCCCGGCGTGGTGAAGGTGAGGAGCTCCGCACGGTCGTCCCCGACATTGCGCCACTCATGAGGGACACCGCGCGGCGCCGCGAAGAACGCGCCGTCGCCAACCGTGGTGTGCAGTCCCCCCGCCTTCAACTCGAGTTTCCCGCGGAGCAGGAAGAAGCCCTCCTCCTCACGTGAGTGGACGTGTCTGGGCGGACCGGTGCCGGCCGGTGGATAGTCGACCCAGAACGCGTATTCGCCCCCGGTGTCCTCGCTGACGGCGCCGAAGGTGATCCGGTCGTCACCCATCCACCAGATCGAGATGCCCTCGCCCGGTCTCACCAGCTTGCCGCGCCGGAGCAGTGGCTCATCTTGCTGGATGCCGCTCTTCGGATTCTGAGGTGTTCTGGCAATGGCCATTGCTCAGCCTTCCGTCCGAGGTGTGCTCGTACTCCCTCCGACCCGTCACGGTGGCGCGGCGCCATGTCATCGCCGCGAAATCGGTGTGATCGACAGACCGGGCCTCGGGCCATTCCCCACAAACTCAAGTCTGGACCGCCACGATCCTTTGTCAAACCGTGCGAATCAACGGCGGACGGCAATCGCGATCTGGGTTGATTCGGTGAGGGTGTTCGGTGAGGGTGTCGTCACGGAGAGCCTCCCGCGGTGATTCAGGGACAGATCACCACTCGGCCTCGAATCCCCTTCTCGACCGCGAAATAGGCGGCCATGCCGTTGTCCAGGCTGTACCGGTCCTTGATGGGGAGGGGACGGAATTGTCCGGACTCGAAGTACGGCGTGAGCGAATCGAGTCGCGCGCCGGATTCGGTGACATCAAGGCTGAGGCTGTTGCAGCCCAGAATCCGGGTGTCGTTGTGGTAGAGGTCGACGAGGTCGATCTCCACTGTCCGAGTGCCGACCGCGCTTATCACCACGAGCCGGCCGCCGTGAGTGAGCGAGGCCAGCGCTGCCTGGGTCGTGACACCACCGACCGCGTCGTAGACCACGTCCGCCCCCTTGCCGGCGGTGAGCCGCTTGACGTGGGACCCGATGTCCTGCGGGCTGCCGTCGAACGCGATGAACTCCTCGATGATCGAAGCGGCCGGGGTGCCGTCGGCAGGCCGTGTCCGGTCCACGCCGATCACGTGCGCGCCACGGGCCCGCGCGATCTGGGCGACGGCGCCGCCTACACCGCCCGAAACACCGAACACGGCGATGTTCTCGCCCGTGGTCAGCTGTGCGACTTCGACCGCGCCGAGCCAGCCGACGACGAAGTTCACTCCTACGGTCGAGGCCTCCTCGAAGCTCAGCCGCTCCGGCTTGCGCGCCAGCGCCGCCGCGGGAGCGGCGAGCAGCTCCGCGTGCGAACCGTCGCGTGAGAGGCCGATGTCCCCGCCGGTGCCCCAGACCTCCGCGCCGATCCAGTCATGCGGTCCGTCCACGACGACCCCGGAGAAGTCGCGGCCGGGGATACGGGGAAGGGTCGTTTCCTCCATGTGGCCTGCGACGTTCTTCAGATCCGAGGGATTCACCGAGGCAGCCTTGACGGCTATGACAGCGTTACCGTGCCGCGCCACGGGGTCGGGCAGGTCGTCCAGGTGCAGGACATGGGGATCGCCGAAGTGGTCGAATCGCAAGGCACGCATGATGGGGCCGCCTTTTCCGGGCTTGAGGGTGGGTGTCCACCAAGGTTCTCGTCACCGTTCCCTCCTTCTCGGCGCTCCGGGCTCGATCCGGCTTCTCTCTTCACTGTCACAGACCGTGAAAGACATGTCCAAGTCTTCCGGTGTGGAGCAGGGCGCGGACGCCGGGGGTGCCCCTATCGGCTGGACCTCGGTGTCCGGATGGCCTGGGCCGCCGCGAGGGTCGCGTGTTGTGCCGCTTCGACGAGGCTGGTCCCGTGGGCGAGGTGAGCCGCTGTGACACCGGCGAACACATCACCGGCTCCTGTGGTGTCGACCGGTGTCAGCCTTGACGCGGGAAGGTGTGTGGTCCGCCCTTTCTCCACGACGAGAGAGCCGTCGGAACCGAGTGTGATGATGACGGAAACACACCGTTCCGCAAGGAGGTTCGCGGATTCCTCCGGTGTTTCGGCGAAGGTCAGGTGGTGTGCTTCGGTGAGGTTGACGATGAGGGGATCCGCGGCGGCGAGGACGTGTTCGGGCAGGGTGGCGCTGGGGCTGGCGTTGAGCATCAGCCGTGCGCCATGAGTCACCGACCACCGTGCCGCGGCCTCGGTGGTCGCCTGCGGGATCTCCAGCTGGCTGAGGACGAGTTGGGGGGCGAGGATGTCGAGTGCGCGCGTGACGTCGGCGGGCAGCAACAGGCGGTTCGCCTCGGGGAGCACGGTGATGCTGTTCTCACCGTCGGGCGTCACCGTGATGAGGGCGTGACCGCTGGGTCCTTCGAGGGCAAGGAACTGGGAGACGTCGACCCCTCGCCGTATCAGCTCGGCCTCCAGCGCCCGGCCGGCGTCGTCGGATCCGCGGCGGCCGACGAACGCCGTCGTGGTGACGGTCGCCGCCGCGGCCGCCTGGTTGAGGCCCTTTCCGCCCGGGTGCTGGAGATAGGCGGTGCCGAGGACGGTCTCGCCCGGGGCAGGGCGACGAGGGGTATGGGCGACGAGGTCGAGGTTCGCGGATCCGACCACGGCTACGCGGGTCAATTCTTGCTCCCAGTGGTGGCGACTGATGCGACGAAGTAGCGCTGCAGAGCGAGCAGGATCACGGCGGGAATGACTGCCAGCACGGCTGTCTCGGCGAAGACGCGGCCGTAGTCGCTGCTGAACGCGTTGAAGGTCTTGGCGATGGCGACGGGAGCGAGGTCCTTGCCGTCAGTGGTGGTGACAAGGATGGGCCACAGATAGGCCTGCCACTGAAAGAGGAAGAGGATCAGACCGGTACCGATGAGCGCCGGGCGGGTCAGCGGAAGGTAGATCCTGAGGAAGATACGGGGCCATCCGGCACCGTCCACACGTGCCGCTTCGGCCAGTTCCGGCGGGATTCCCAGGAAGAACTGACGGAGTGTGAAGATCGCCAGTCCGTTCCCGAGTCCGGGCAGCACAAGGGCGGGAAGGCTGTTGGTGAGGTCCCAGTCGCTGAACGTGTGTGCCAAGGGGATGGCGATGGCCTCGAAGGGCACGAGGAAGCTCAGCACGACCATACCGAAGACGAATTTACGGCCGGGGAAGTCGACCACCGCCAGTGCGAAGGCCGCCATCGCGGAAATCACGATGCCGAGGACGACGGTCAGGGCGGCCACGATCACACTGTTGGAGAGATTGCGCAGGAAGCCGTTGTCGATCGCTGACTGGATGTTCTCGAGGGTCCAGTGCTCGGGCCACAGCATGTGCCAGTTCAAGGAGGAACTGCTGGCGAAGGTTTCGGTGGCGCTGCGGAACGTACTGGCGATGAGCCAGAGGACCGGCAGGAGGAAGGCGATGCCTACGACGACGGCGATGACGGCCAGCACGACACGGCCGGTGCGGCTGGGTGCCGGGGCCGCGGACGGGCCGGGGTCCTGGAGTGGGGTGCGGTTCATGATCAGCTCTCCTCGGCGCTGCGCAGCAGCCGGAACTGGACCGCGACGATGACGATCATCAGGGCGAGCAGCACAAGGAGTTCCGCCGCGGCGGTGTGCGGATCGGCGAGCTCGAAGCTGTTGTGGAAGATGTCGTACATGAGGAAGTTGGACTTTCCCTGCGGCCCCCCGTCGGTGAGGATCTGCATGGGCGCGAACAGGACGAAGTTCGAGACGGTGTCGGCGACCAGGACGAACAGCAGCGGCCGGCGGAGCAGGGGAAGCGTCACCGACCAGAAGCGGCGCAGCGGCCCCGCTCCGTCGATCGCGGCGGCTTCGTAATACACGGTCGGGATGTCGTTGAGACCTGCGATGAGGAAGATCATCCAGTAGCCGACGCCGATCCAGCTGGCGATGAGGATGAGGCTCGCGACGACCTGTCCCTGTCCGGTGAGGAAGGGCTGCTGGTGGATGCCGACCCCGGCGAGCGCCGCGTTGACGGGGCCGTCCGGGCGCAGCGCGATCCCCCATACCACCGCGGAACCGGTCATCGGGACCGCGGCGGGCAGAAAGATCAGTGTGCGCCAGATGCCGGTGGCCGGCAGGTTCTGGGTGAGGAGCACCGCGAGGGCGAGTGCCAGCGCGATCTGCAGTGGGTTGACGATGACGTTGAAGATCAGGGTCTGCTGGACGGAGGACCAGAAGGCGTGGGAGGAGAAGAGCGCCGTGAAGGTGTCGAGGCCCACGAAGCGTGGCGGCAGCGTGCTGCCGGGGAGGCTTGTGTGGGTGGCGTCGTTGACGGCCTGGATGACCGGGACGAGCCGCAGCACGATGATGAGCGCGAGAGCGGGCGTCAGGAAGATGGCCGCCGCGCTGAGGTTGCCCACGAGCCTGCGCCGGTGAAGGCTGCCCTCGCGCTGTGGCGGCGGAGCTGTCTCTCCGGCTTCCGGAGGGTGCGTTGTGAGTGTCATTGCGGGTGTCCCTCCCGCCGGCCGGGGTCTGTCGGCTCACCCCGGCCGGCCGGTTCGCATGGGTGGGAGTCTTCCGTCTGGATCAGGCTGGATGAGACGCGGCACCAAGGCACGCGAGCCCGGCGGGATCCGGACGAGAGGCTCAGCGGTACTTGGCCCACGCCTCGTTGATCGTGCTGGTGGCGGAGGAGAGCGCACTGGCCGGGGAGGCGCCGTTGCTGATGTCGTCGAAGGTCTTGGACAGTGTGTCCTCGAACTCGACGTAGCCGGCGGTCCTGGCCCGCAGTGTGGCTGTGTTCGCCAGTTCGTACTTGGTCAGTTCGACGGCGCCCTCCATGCGGGGGTCCTTGAAGACCTTCTGGTCGTAGAAGGCCGCCGTGCCGGCTGTGCTGGAGGGCGGCACGGCGAGGCTGGACATGTGCTGGGCGAATCCACCGTTGTCGAGCGCCATGTACTTCATGAAGATCTCGGAGGCGACCGCGTGCTTGCCCGCGGGATTCAGTCCGAGGGACCACCCGCCGGTGGGGGTGACGGCCTTGCCGCCCTCGAAGGAGGGGTAGGCGGTGACGCCGAAGTCCAGCTTGGCGTCGGCGGTGAACTGGGTAGCCCACCACGGACCGCCCGGGAAGAACGCCACCTGGCCGGAGGCGAAGAGGTCGGGAGTCTGTGCCACCGGTACCCCGCGAGGGGAGATCTTGTCCTTGTACAGGGAGCCGTACCAGGTCATCGCCTTTTCCCAGCCCGCGTTCTCCAGTGCGGGCGTGAGGTTTCCGGTACCACCGGCGCCCGAGCCGCCGCCGAGGCTCTCGGCGAGGGGCTGCAACTGGTAGTAACGGTTGACCTGGTCGAACAGCAGGCCCCACTTGGCACCCGCTTGCTGGGTCTTCTTGGCGTCGGCGGTGACCGTTTCCCAGGTCAGCCGGTCGGCGGGCTTCGCGGAGGGGAAGGGCACACCGGCCTTCTTGAGCAGCGCCTTGTTGTAGTAGAGAAGCTGGCTCGACGTCTGGAAGGGCATCGCGACAAGCTTTCCGTCGCTGGTCGCGGCGTCCAGTGACGTCTTGTCGACCTTGCCCGCCATGTCCGGGAACGCCTTGGACAGATCGGTGAGCCAGCCCCGTGCCTGGTAGGCGTCGGTACGGGGCATGTCGACGTCGAAGAGGTCGAGGGTCGAGTCCCGGCGGCTCAGGCGTGTGCTGAGCACACTGTTGAACTGGTCGAACGGAACCGCCTGGTAGTCGACGGTGATGTTCGGGTGTTCCTTGTGGAAGGCCGCGAGTACGGGCTTGATGTCATCGGCCGAATACGCGGCACCGGCGTAGGTGATGGTGACCGGTGTGTCCGGGTCCTTGAGGCCGTCGGCGGTGGTGAGCCCCTCGGGCTGCTGTGCGCCGCCGGATGTGTCGGAACCGGATCCGCAGCCGGTGACCAGCAGGGCCGCGGCGATCGCGCCGACGACGAGTCGTGTTCCGGTCCGCGCGGGGTGGGGAAGGGTGGGAAGCTTCATGACGGTCCTCTCTGACGGTCATGGGGATTGCGGTCAATCGCCGGCGGGAGTACCGGTCAGGCGATCGAGGAAGAGATGGCCGAAGCCAGGCACGTCGGTGTCGACGGCGACCGAGGCGTTGGGGGGACCGGGTGGTGGGGCGAGGGCGAGTCCGCGGTCGGCCACGACCAGGCCCCGGGCCAGTTCGCTGGTGGTGTCGGTGGCGACATGGGCGTCGGCCCACGTACACAGGGACGGATCGAGGACGGCCGCCACCACGAGGGGGTCGTGCAGGAAGCACGCGTCCCGGTGTTCCTCGCGCAGCGGGAAGGCCCTGGCCAGGAAGTCGATCCAGGCCAGTGCGCACTCTCCGGCCCAGCGGCCGAAGGAGTCACCGCGGGACAGAGTGGCGGCGTCGTCGCGGGTGAGCCGCACCCGGGAGGTCTGGTCGATGCCCACCATCCGCAGCCGCGCGCCGCTGGCGAGGACCATCGCGAGCGCTTCGGGATCGACATAGGCGTTGAAGTCGCCGACGACGGTGATGTTCTGGGCGTACCCGGTGGCGGATCCCGCCATCATGACGATTTCCGCCACGTTCCGCGCGAATCCCGGGTCGAGGCGCAGCGCCAGCGCGAGGTTGGTCATGGGGCCGATGGCGACCACCGAGATCTCGCCCGGATACGCGGCAGCCAGTTCCACGAGATACGCGGCGGCCGTGAGGTCGCTGGTCGGTCCGAGCCGGTCGTCCGCCGCCGTGGGGACGGCGGGACGGTCACCGACGACGTCGTCGAAGAGCGCGCGCAGGGGAGCCATGTCGCGCAGCAGTGGCCGGTCGGCGCCGCGCAGGACGGGGAGGTCCGGGTGCCCCAGTCGCCGGGTGAGACGTCTGGCGACGTCGACTCCCGTGTCGACGTCGACGTTGCCGTTGACGACGGTCAGTGCCTCGACGGTCAGTTCGGGCGAGCGCAGGGCCAGCGCGATGGCCAGGCCGTCGTCGATGTCGGATCCGGGTTCACCCAGACCGGGGTCGGTGTCGATCACGATTCTGCGTGTGGCGGTCATGCGGGCACATCCTGTTCGAGGGCGATACGAACGGCTTCCGTCCGTGCGGCGAGTTCGGTGACGGTGATCCGGTCGAAGCCGCGTACGGCGCTGCGGACCACTCCCCCGGTCGGTTCCACCAGTCGGCCGGGTATGGCGTCCGGACCGTGCAGGGCGCCGAAGACACTGCCGACCGTGGCCGCCGTCGAGTCGGTGTCACGGCCGGCGCCGACGGCGAGGCCGACACTGCGGACGAAGTCCCCCTCACCCCAGAGGAGGGCGGCGGCGATGATGGCGGCGTTGTTGACGGTGTGTACCCAGTTGTAGCCGCCCAGTTCGCTGTCGATCCAGTGCTGCGCCGTTTCTCCGTCGGCCCCCCGCTCGGCCAGGCGCAGCAGTTCGGCCTGGCTTCTGTGGAGCCGCGAGCGCGGTGGGACGACGGAGAGCGCGCCCCTCAGGGCATCGATCGGCTCGGTGGACACGAGTGCCTCGGCGACCAGTGCGGCCGACCACATCGCGCCGTAGATCCCGTTGGCGGTGTGTGACAGAACCGCGTCGGTCAGCGCCATCCTTGCCGCGGCACGTGGCTTGCCGGGCTGGACGTAGCCGTAGACGTCGGTCCGGATCAGCGCGCCGATCCACTCGCGGTACGGGTTGTCATGGGTGGCCGTGTGCGGCGGCCGCAGGCCCCGGACGAGATTGCGGTACGCGGCCCGCTCCGCCGTGAACGTCTGGGTGAAGGGTATGCGGTCGAGCCACTCGTGGGCTATGTCCTCTGTCGTCAGGCCGCGCCCGTATGTCTCCAGCAGGTGCAGGCCGAGGATCGTCCAGTCCAGGTCGTCGTCCCGCGGGATGGCGTCGAAGCGCCCGGCCGCCGCGTACGGGGCGGATTCATGCAGGTGGCTGACCCCGGCGGGCAGTTCGTCCAGCAGAGGGATGAACCCGGTCTGCGGCCATTGGCCGACGGCCCGGAGGTAGACGGCGACCTCGTCCCGCGTCAGTCCCTCGACGGGCTTGCCCATCGTGTTGGCCACACACCGTCCCAGCCAGGCACCCGCGAGACGGCGGGGAAGCTGGTCCGCGAGGACGGGCCGGGGCGGTGACGGCGGGGCGAGGGCCGCCCATATCTCCTCCGCGTCGGACGGTTCGTCGTGGTCCCAGCCGGTGGAGCGCCGCAGAGCGGCCAGTGCCTCCGCGATGGAGGCCAGTTCCGCGAGGTCGTCGACCGCGGCGGCCCGACGGGCCGCGTCCAGCAGTTCTCCGGCGGCGTAGCCCGATGACAGAAGCTGTTCGGCCTCGTCGGGGACGAGATCACGTGGGTCAAGTACGTCGTGCACGAGCTGTGAGCTCCTCAGGCAGATTCACGGTGAACGAGATGGTGCTGGACCAGGACGCGGCGCGGCGTTCCGGAGGGATCGTCTATCCGGGCGAGCAGCAGTTCTCCCGCCACCCGCCCGATCTCCTGGGCCGGGACCCGCACCGTGGTCAGGGAAGGACTGACAAGGCTGGCCGCGTCGATGTCGTCCACACCCAGGACGGCGACATCCGAGGGAACGGACAGACCGAGCGAACGGGCCGAATCGAGGGCTCCGATCGCCATCAGGTCGTTGGCGCAGAACACCGCCGTGGGCCGCCGCTCCAGGTCCATCAGCAGGTTCATCGCCTTGGCCCCGGACTCCCTCGTCCAGTCCCCCACCGCCTCGGCCGCCCGCAGGGGCCGCAGGCCGTGATCGCGCAGAGCCTGCCGGTAGCCGTCGAGGCGTGCCGAACCGGGAGCGACGCGGATGGGTCCGGAGATGATGCCCATCGTCCGATGGCCGTGACCGTACAGATGGGCGACCGCGTCGGCGGCGATCCTCTCGTCGTCGGAGGACACCACATCGGTCGATGTCCCGTGGCGGGGTGAGCCGACGGTCACCACACGGGCCCCCGAGGCGAGCAGAGGCTCCAGCATGCGGTCCGGTACGTCGACGGCGGCCACGACCACCCCGTCCACCCGGCGCTGGACGGCCTCGTTGAGGAAAGCCTCGATCGGTGGTGTGCCGGCTCCGACGTCCGCCAGCAGGACGACGTACTCGCGCTTGCCGACCGCTTGCTGAAGACCACGCGCGAGGGCGGGATAGAACGGGTTGGTCAGGTCCTGGACGACCAGTGCGACGGTCTGGCTGCGGCGGCCGGACAGACCGAGTGCGAAGAAGTTCTGCTGGAACCCCATCTCCTCGACCACACGCATCACCTTGCGGCGGGTGGCCTCGGAAACGGGCCGCCGTCCTGACAGCACATGCGAGACGGTCGTCTTGCTCACTCCCGCCCGCGCGGCGACATCCGAAATGGTCGCGGGCCCTTTCGGTCCAGTCGCTCCGGCAACATCCAAACCGGTTTGCCTGGACGACGCCGTAGGCGCATCACCCATCTCCTCCATCTGCGCTCCTCGCTTACAAACCGGTTTGCGTTCGAGAGCAACAGTCAGCCAAATCAAGCCATGAAGTCAAGAGGTTCACTGTCTGGAATTCAACAGCCGGGATGATTACCCTCGGGGGGCCTCACGACCCATGTCGGGCGATCGGGCGCAGGCTCGCCAGGGCCTCGGCGTCACGGCTGCCGGGCTCGGCCGTACCGACGAAGAGGGACTGGGTGGGGGCGTCCTGCACCTCGAAGGCCTGGTAGGTGAGGGTGAGGCGGCCGGCCACCGGGTGGTGGAACGTCTTGGTCTTGCTGCCGAGGCGCCCCACGTCGTGAGATCCCCACAGTGCCGCGAACTCCTCGCTGTCCCGCAGGAGTTCGGCGATGAGGGCGGTCGTTCCGGCGTCGTGTCGCTCGTTCCGCTCGTTCCGCTCGTGTCGTTCGTGTCGCTCGTGTCCTGATGCCAGCCGCAGGGCGGAGACGGCGTCGCGGGCCACGGCGGGCCAGTCGGCGAACAGTTCCCGGGCCGCGGGGTCGCGGAACAGCGAACGCACCATCGCACGCGGATCCGTCAAGGGCGAGAGCAGCGCGTCGGCAAGGACGTTCGAGGCCAGGACGTCCATGCGTCGGTTGAGAACATAGGCGACCGCGGCGGGAAAGGCGTCCATCAGCTGGAGCAGACCCCCGGCGACCTTCTCCTCGTCCGGGGAAGGGTGATCGGGCTTCGGCACGAGCCCGGCCAGGCGGTAGGCGTGCCAGCAGGCATCGGAGTCCAGGCGCAGCGCCCGCGCGAGGGCGTCGACGACCTGGCCGGAGGGGTGGCGTTCGCGGCCCTGTTCCAGGCGGGCGTAGTAGTCGGCGCTGACCCCGGCCAGGACGGCGACCTCCTCGCGCCGCAGTCCGCTGACACGGCGTCCCGTGGAAGCGGGAAACCCCACGTCCGCCGGGCTGACACGCGAGCGACGCACCTGTAGGAAATCACCCAGTTCATTGCCGGTCATGTCCGGAATCGTACGCCGCCGCTTCCAGGGAGTGCCGCACCCAGGAAGGCCCGTCCTGCCGCCGCGGCCGGAGCGGGAGCACCCTGAAAGCCCAGGTCGGCACGGCACGCGGCCGACCCGTATCCCGAAGGACCGCGCATGACCCTCCCCACCACCGCCCTCCCCACCACCGCCGCGTCCAAAGTGGTGCTGATCACCGGGGCCGGCAGCGGCATCGGCGAAGCCACCGCCAGACGGCTGGCCGCCGCCGGGCACCGTGTCGTTCTCGGCGCCCGCCGCACCGAGCGCCTGGCCGCCCTCGCCAAGGAGATCGAAGCCGATGGCGGCAGCGCTCTGCCGCACACCCTGGATGTGACCGATCCGCTCAGTGTGCGCTCCTTCGTCGCGGCCGCCCACGAGTGCTACGGCCGCGTCGACGTCCTGGTCAACAACGCCGGAGTGATGCCCCTGTCACGGCTGGACGCGCTGCGCACGGACGAGTGGGACCTCATGATCGACGTCAATCTGCGCGGAGTCCTGCACGGCATCGCCGCCGTCCTGCCGATCATGAGTGCCCAGGGCGCCGGACACATCGTGAACATCGCCTCCGTGTCAGGACTGCGGGTCGACCCGACCGCCGCCGTCTACAGCGCCACCAAGCACGCGGTCCGCGCACTGTCGGAGGGCCTGCGCCAGGAGAGCCGGGAGCTGCGGGTCACCGTGATCAGTCCCGGCCTGACCCGGAGCGAGCTGATCGACACCATCGGCGACCAGGACGTCAAGGACGCGGTCACCGGCCAGATGAGCATCGCGATCCCCGCCGCCGCGATCGGCGAGGCGGTCCACTACGCCATCACCCAGCCCTCCGACGTCGATGTGAACGAACTCGTCGTCCGCCCCACCGTCCAAGGGTGAGCCCTACGGTGGGCGTCACAGGAAGCCGGCCGCGACAGCCGCGTTGGTACGGCGGCAGCACCTGGCATCGAAGGGGCGCGACCGGTCGCGCCCGGTTCAGCGTCGGGCGGGACCGGTTCAGCGTCGGGCGGGACCGCTGTCGATCGGAAGGCGGAAGAGTGTGTACGGCTTGCGCCGGAGATCGACGCCTTCGTGGTAGACCGCCTGGCGGTTGAGCTGGTTGGCCATGACGTAGAGGTAGTGGTCGTAGGCGACCGACAGGGTGTCCGGCCAGATCAGCCGGTCGTCGCGGACGAGGACGCGGTACTGCCCGTCGGTTTCGCGGCGGACGAGCGCGTTCCGCTCGATGTCACCCCCGTAGACACGTCCCGCGCTGTCCGTCTCCAGCCCGTCGGACATGCCCTTCCTGCCGAGATTACGGATGGTCGACGCGACCTGCGCGTCGGTCCGGCGGAAGTCGGTCAGCGCCTCCGTGCTCACGGCATACAGGGTGCGGCTGGAGAGCGGGCAGTAGTACAGCCACTTTCCGTCGGGGCTCAGCGCGATGCCGTCGGCCCCGACGTTGATGGGACTGGTGGGCCCGTTCGCCGGCCGGTTGAGCAGGGGTTGTCCCTCGACCGTGGGCACGAAGTCGGGAACGGGGCGGGTGGAGGGGTCGTTGTTCAGCCGGCGCCGGGACTCACCGGTGGCGAGGTCCACGACGATGAGAGCGTTCGGACCGTCCGTGGACGCGTCCGTGAGGTACGCGGTGCCGGCCTTCCCCCGGGTGAGGTCGAAGCGGACGTCGTTGATGAAGCTGCGGGGCCCCGCCACCGCGGCGGGGAAGACGATGGTGCGGACCACCTTGTTCGTCCGCAGATCCACCGCGACCAGCTTCGGGCCCCCGACGGGGGCGTCCGCCCATTCGATACGTCCCGTGTCCACGACCCACAGCCGGTCGGAGGCGTCGACCACGACACTCTGGACGCCGAGGAAATGCCGGACGGGGTCGCCGGTGTCGGCGACGTTGACCGCCTGGTCCGGGTAGGCGACAGGCTTCCCGTCGCGGATCTCGGCGACCGAGTAGGGGACCTTGTCCCCCCAGTGCGGAAAGTTCACGAAGATCCTGCCGGTACGGGAGACGGTCACCCCGGTCGGCATGGCACCGTAGAACGAGGCGACGGGCTCCAGCCGCTCACCGGCCGCGCCGCCACCGAACGCCTCGGGGACGGCCCGGGGCGCGACGGCCGCATCGAGGGTGCAGCCGGACAGCAGCAGTGTCAGAGCCACGGGGGCCGCCGCCGAGACGAGGGCACGGCGTGCGACAAGGGTGCGACGACGTAGAAGCATGTCTCCGCCCTTCGGTGGGAAGGCGATCAGGATGCTTGCTCGTCCACCAGAAACGCTTCGGCCGAGCCGTTCTCGTGTGAACGCCGCCGAGCCTGGCTCCGACGTTAAGACACCGACTCGTCGACGGCAAACGCTCAGCCACCGGTCAGCGGCCCAGGGTGACCGCCGGCCAAGTGGACGGGGCCGCCCACCTGTGTGGCGCGGGGCTCGGACCGGTCCGAGCCGGTTCAGCGGGCGACGACGACCTTGCCGGTGGTGCGGCCGGACTCGACCAGCCGGTGAGCCTCGCGCATGCCGGTGGCCGAGAAGTCGTCGACGGTCGTGGTGAGGGTCGTACGGATCCGCTTGGCGTCGACCAGTCCGGCGACGGTCTCCAGGAGCTTTCCCTGCTCGCCCATGTCGTCGGTCCGGTACATGGACCGGGTGAACATCAGCTCCCAGTGCCAGGCGATGCTCTTGGGCTTGAGCGGGAGCAGGTCGAGCCCCGCGGGCTCGTCGATGGCGGTGATGTGGCCGAAGGGCCGTACGATCCGCGCGAATGCCTCGATGTTGCCGTGTGAGTGGGGGCTGAACAGATAGTCGAGCCCTTCGGGGGCCATCTCGCCGGCGGACTCCACGAGACGGTGGTGGTCGACGATCCCGTCGGCGCCGAGCTGCCTCACCCACTTCTGCGACTCCGGCCGGGTGGCGGAGGCCAGCACACGGAGCGCGGTGAGTTCCTTGGCGAGCTGGATCATGATCGACCCGACGCCGCCGGCCCCGCCCAGCGCCAGCAGCGTCCCGGTGGAGCCGGCGGTCAGCCCGAAACGCTCGAAGAGTGTCTCCCACGCGGTGATCGTGGTCAGCGGCATGGCGGCCGCCTCGGCGAAGCCCAGAGAAGCGGGCTTACGGGCGGCGATCCGCTCGTCCACGGCGTGCAGGTCCGCGTTGGCCCCCGCGCGGGTGACATCACCCGCGTACCAGACCTCGTCGCCGACCGACAGTGTGCCCACCTCCGGGCCGACCGCCTCCACCACGCCTGCCGCGTCGAACCCCAGAATCCGCGGGTCGGCGGTCGGTTCGAGGGCGATACGGCTCTTGACGTCCGCCGGGTTCACCGACACCGCCTGGACCCGGACCAGGATGTCGCGGGGCCGTGGCTCCGGCCTGGGAACCTTGACGTCCTGGAGGCTCTCGGGGTCGTCGACCGGCAGTCCCCTGTAGGAGGCGATCGCCCGCATCGTGGTCGTCGTCATGGTGTGCTCCTTTGTACGCTTTCGTGCACGCTTTCGCGGCTGCCCGGTCGGCATTCCGTGACGTACACGTTGCCGTCGGTGCCGGGCCTCAGCCCGCCTGACGCGCCTTCCGAACAGGGGACGCCTTCCGAACAGGGGACAGCGAAAGAGAAGTGCGAGGCAGATCGGCAGGCGCGTCAGCCGGTGCCTGGGCACGGGTGAGGAGGCGGGCGATGTTCCGGCCGGAGGCGCCGCTGACACCGGGGCCCGGCCAGGTCGCGGCGCCGATCTGCCACAGGCCGGGGACAGCGGTGCGATACCCCCCGCGGTGAGCCGCCATGGGGCGCCCCGTGAATGCCTGGACCAGCGAGTTGTCTCCCTGGGCGTGATCACCGGGCCCGGCGTTGGGGTTGTGCAGTGCGAGGCCGGCGGGCGTCGTGATGTGACGTTCCACGACGAGGTCGGCGAAGCCCGGCGCGTGCAACTCGGCCTCGGCGACGACCCGGTCCGCGAAAGCCTCCGCCGTCGCCAGGTCCCATCCGTCGGACCCGTAGGAAGTTCCCGCGGCGTCCCCGGACGGGCTGTGCGGTACGTCGAGCGCCTGGAGCCGTACCACGGCGTGTCCCGCGGGAGCGCGAGAAGGATCGACGGCGGTCGGTTCGTGCCAGGAGACGGACGGATGCTCCGGCAGCACACCGGCCTCGGCCTGCCGGACGGACGTCACAAGCGTGTTCACACCGCGTCCGAGATTGATGGCACCGCCCTGGTCGAGCCGGCTGTCGGTGAACCGAGGCCGGGCGGACAGGGCGAGATTGATCTGAAAGCAGCCGCGCAGGTATCGATAGGCCCCGGCCTGGCTGCGTATTCCTGGGGGATGCCCGGTACGTTCCGCAGCAGCTGGCCGTAGAGGAGGTCCGGGGGTGTCGAAACGACGACCGCCTCACTCGCCCTGACCGTCGCCCCGTCGGAGGTCCGCACGCCGACGGCACGGCCGTCCCGTACAAGGATCTCGTCGACGTCCACCCCGACGCGGATGCTGCCACCACGCTCGGTGACCAGGCCGGCCAGTCTGATCGTCGAGGTCCTGCCGGGCGTACGGCCACTGGCCGTCGAGCCGGCCCCCGGGATGGCGGTGCGCGACGACCTCCCGGCCGCTACCGGGCTCAGGGCTGAACGGCTGGCGCTTATCCGTGCCCAGGACGCGGCCCGCTCGGGGGACATGCGCCCCGTGCTGGACGCGGGTGAGGCGGACCCGTATGTCAGTTGTGTCGCCGCCCCCCTGCGGATTTCGCCGCGCGACACCGGCGCGGTGTCTGTGATGGTGCCGGGTGGCGACGGCGTCTCGGACCATGTGGTCGCGGCGACCCGCCGCACGGTGGGCCTGATCACGACGGGGCTGTCAGCCGAGCCCCGGCCACGCGGACGCGCGCCGAAGGACCGGGATCCGAGGGATGGACGTGCGACAGGGCCACAGCGGTAGAACCAGGCGCTACGCGGATCGCATCAGAGCCGGCGAACCTGCGACTTTGCCCGTGGCCGCGTATTCTTGATCGCCTGGACGCTGTCGCCGACACGCTGGAGCCCCGTCCGGCAGACGCTCCCGAGGTGGAGTTCACCGTGTACCCCGGAGCCGTCCATGGCTTCCACGCCGACTACCGCGACGACTACAGCCCCGTCGCCGCGCCCGACGGGTGGCAGCGGGCGTTCGGCTGGCTCCGTCGCCACGGAGTGTGACCGCACACCTCGCCGCGTATGTCAGCGAGGTGTGCGGGCCGCCCACTTCAGGAAGATGTCACGGTCGTCCAGCCCCCAGGGCACCCTGTTGATGTCAGGAAGCCGGGAAATGGCCATGTCCTTCAGCCCCAACATGAACTGGCAGGGAAGGGTGTCCGACCAGTCTTCGAGTGTCTCGGCCTGGGTCTGGTACATGTAGAAGGCGATGGCGTGCAGGATCACCACCGGGTCGGGCTCCCCGGGCAGTGCGTCGAAAACGTAGGCACGGGCCTCGGCGAGGATGTCCTCATCCCATTCGCAGTACTCGATGTGATACACCCAGATGATCCGCCCCAGTTCATCGGCGCTCTCCGCGTTCACCACGACCCTGGCCCGGCTGTCAGGAGCACCGAGCGCGGACGTCTCCCCGGAGACGGTCAGCCGCTGCCAGGACTCATACGATTCGCTCCACCTGAGAGCCGCTGTCAGCAGCGCGTCGATGTGCGTCCTGCTGACGAATAGCTCGCTCATACGGCAACTCCTCGGCTGGGGAACTCCATTGCGGAACTCCATTGCGGAGAACTTCTACCAGCCGGGTCCGACATCGCTTCCCGACCGGTCCGAACCGTTGGACCAGCGGCCCCGCCACCTCGAACGGCACTTGTCCTTCCGACGGACGCGTCTATCCTGCGGCAGTGTGCGCCGGTCAGCAGTGTGCACCGGTCATGGCGGCGCCGGACGCGTGGGCGCGCCGAGGCCGCGACGTCCGCAACCCCACACCCTGACACCGGACACAACAACGGCCCCCACCCCGAGCAAGCCGGGTGGGGGCCGTTATCCGTGCGGGCGCTCCGGAGACTTCTGGCGATGCGGTGTTCCGCGATGGGTGGGTGCTGGGCCGAGCGCGCGTGCCGCCGCCGCGGACCCACCCGCGGCTGGGGAGCCCGGCGTTCGAGAGTCCGGCGTTCGAGGTCGCCGTCAGGCAAACATCATATTGATTGGCTGCATGCCTCTTGACCTGTTGCGAGGACAGCGGGCAATCTCACTGTAATCATCATGATGAATAAACAGCCTCGTTCCGAAGGATCGTTCCGCCGACACGGGCCCGCTCCTCCGACCCGCTCGGCGCACCGCGCGCGGCCGTACAGGCACCCGTACGGGCACTCCGGGATGCCTCCCAGGTGGAGACCTCCCCCAGACAACAGGAGCCGCACCATGACCGCAGTCACCTCGCCCGAAGCCGCCGCCGGGAAACCGCTGCCGATGTCCCGCGGGCGCTATCTGTACCTTCTCGCCGCCGTGACCTGGCCCGCCCAGGTCATCGCGATCGTGGGCACCATGAGCGGCAACGCGCAGGCGGCCGTGGCCCAGCACTTCCGTACGACGCACATCGCCTGGTTCAGCGTGACGCTGTTCATCGTGACCCTGGCGATCACACCGTTCGCCATGCGGTTCGGCCAGATCTACGGCAAGCGCAAGGTCATGCTCGTGCTGATCGGCGTCGGCCTGGCCGGTGACGTGGTCGTCGCGCTGTCACCGAACTACGCGGTCATGCTCGTCGGCCGCGCCCTGGCGGGTTTCTACGGGCCGGTCGCCGCGCTGGTCTTCGCCTCCGTGCGCGACCTCTTCCCGCGTGAGCGCGTGGCGAACGTCTACACCGTCATCGGTGCCGTCATGGGCGGCGCCTCCCTGGCGTCCCCGCTTGTGGCGGGCCTGCTGATGGAGCACCACGGCTGGCGCAGCGTGCTGTGGACGATGGCCGGAGTGACCGTGCTCTCCGTCGTGTGCATCGCCCTGATCCCGGAGACACCGGTCCGCGGCACTCTGGCGGGCCTGGACTGGCCGGGCGGAATCCTCCTGGGCACAGGTACCTCCGTCGTGGCCATCGGCGTCGGCATGGGCGGAAACTGGGGCTGGACCAGCGCGGGCATCCTGGGCTGCCTGATCGGGGGCTGCGCGCTGTTCGCCCTCTTCGTGGTGGTCGAACTGCGCGCACCGCGGCCCATCTTCGATGTCCGGATCCTGGGCCGCCGGTCGGTGTCCACCGTGCTGACCGGGCCGGCGCTCATCGTCGGCACCTCCAACATCGCGCCCACGGTCCTGACGTTCCTGGCGCTGTTCCCCGCGATCCCGCACGTGTCCGCCAGCCTCGGCTGGAGCCTCACCCATCTGGCCCTGATCGGCATACCGGCCGCGCTGGCGTGGGTCGTGGCGGGTCTGCTGACCGGGTACGTACTGCGCACGGTACCGCCGCGCGCGGTGTGGCTCGCGGGCAGTCTGACGATGACCGCCGGGCTCCTCCTGTGCGCGCTGTACCACCGCACCGCCACCGAGATCATCCTCACCGGCATCGTGCTCGCCATCGGCACCGGTGTCATCCAGGGCACCTCGAACGCCATGATCGTGTCGGTGGTCGGGCCCGACGACCAGGCCCCCGCCAACGGACTGAGCGGCATGCTCGGCGCCGTCATCGCCATCCTGGGGCTCCAGTTGGTGTTCGTCGTGATGTCGAACCAGTCCAGCGTCGTGAACGGGATCGCCTTCTACCAGGACGCGGCGTTCACCAACGGCTACTACCTCCTCACCGCCATGGCGGCCCTCGGCGTCCTCGTCTCCGCGCTCATGCCCCGTGTGGAGCGTCCGGCCGACGCACTCGCCGAGTAAGCCCCCTCGCCTCCTCACCACCTCCTCCCGTCGCCTCCCCCCTCGGGGCGGACCCGCGCCCCCCTCACCGCAAGGTTGTCCATGTCCACCACGCACCACCCCGCTCACAACACCCCTTCCAAGGCCGCCGCGAAGGATCCGTGGGAGCTGCCCAACGTCTCCGGACTGGTCGTGGGCGTGCTCGGCGGCACCGGCCCGCAGGGCAAGGGCCTGGCCTACCGCCTGGCGAAGGCCGGCCAGAAGGTGATCATCGGTTCACGCGCGGCCGATCGCGCCGAGGCCGTCGCCGGGGCGCTGGGCCTCGGCATCGAGGGCGCGGACAACTCCGGGACCGCCCGACGGAGTGATGTCGTGATCGTCGCCGTGCCCTGGGACGGCCACCGCGCCACCCTGGAAGCGCTGCGCGAGGAGTTGGCCGGCAAGCTCGTCGTCGACTGCGTCAATCCCCTCGGCTTCGACAAGAAGGGCGCCTACGCGCTGAAGCCGGAGGAGGGCAGCGCCGCCGAACAGGCCGCCGCCCTGCTCCCCGGCTCCCGCGTCACCGCCGCCTTCCACCACCTCTCCGCCGTACTGCTCCAGGACCCCGCCATCGACCGGATCGACACCGACGTCATGGTCCTGGGCGAGGAACGCGCCGACGTCGAGACCGTACGGGCCCTGGCCGGGCGGATCCCGGGCATACGGGGCGTCCACGCCGGACGGCTGCGCAACGCTCACCAGGTCGAGTCCCTCGTCGCCAACCTGATCTCCGTCAACCAGCGCTACAAGGCCCACGCCGGCCTCCGCGTCACCGACATCTGACACCGGCCCGGCGCGGGTCCCGTCACGCCCTGGCCGTGCGCCGCCGTTTGAGTGGGGGGGCGGGGCCACGGCCGGGCGCGGCCCCAATGGCGGTTAGCGGCCGGTAATTAGAAATAATACCGGGGGGTCTTAGATAACAACACGTCAGGGTGCGTGACCGGGGTGCCGC